>JAJTBE010000170.1 GCA_021287065.1 Bacillota bacterium | reverse complement strand
GTGCGAGCCGGGGGGTGTTGTTCAGGGGTTTTGGTTATCGAGTTAGCTGGCGGTTGGCGGGAGGTTTGGGGGCAGGCGGGACGCCTGCGATCCGGCAGTTGTTGTCCGGGGGTTGTGGTTATCGAGTTGGCTGGCGGTTGGCGGGGAGGTTGGGGGCAGGCGGGACGCCTGCGATCCGGCAGTTGTTGTCCGGGGGTTGTGGTTATCGAGTTTGCTGGCGGTTGGCGGGAGGTTTGGGGGCAGGCGGGGGGGTTGCGATCCGGCAGTTGTTGTCCGGGGGTTGTGGTTATCGAGTTTGCTGGCGGTTGGCGGGAGGTTTGGGGGCAGGCGGGACGCCTGCGATCCGGCAGTTGTTGTCCGGGGTTGTGGTTATCGGGTTGGCTGGCGGTTGGCGGGGGGGGGGGGACCCGGAGCAAGCATTGGGGTTGGTGGGCAGGCGGGGTGGTTACGAACAGATGGGTGCTATCCGGGGGTTGCTGGTGGGATTGTAACTTTTCTATTTTTTCTCAGGTTGTTTTTTCTTCAGTTCGCGGAAGATCTCTGAGTGTTTTTCCGCTTTTTGTTTATCGCCAAGTCTCAGGTAGCAGTCTGAAAGGTAGAAATGGGTTTCGGGGATGCTCAGGGGGGAAGCGGCTACTTCTTCGAAAAGTTGCACTGCTTTTTTATAGTCCTGTTTTGAATAGAAAGCATAACCCATTCCAAAGACTGAGGGGATATTTTTTTCAAGTTTGATGGAGTTTTCGAAAGCTGAAATTGCATCATCGAATTTGTTTAGTCTGATGTATGTTTCACCAAGGGTTAGATAAACGGCGGCAACCTGGGGTTTCAGGGGGATTGCCCTGAAATGCCACAGATCGTTATAATCCATATCCTTATAGAAGGAAAGGCATTTATTGAAGGTATCTATCGCTTCGTTGAATTTACCTTTGCGGATGTAATATTCACCGATTGCCTGATATGCATATACCTGATTTATGGGGTCCAGTTCCACGGATTTTGCATAGCAGGTGAAAGCTTCGTCGTATCTGCCGAGGATGTCGAGGATTCTCCCTTTGGTTTCATAGTTTCTGGATCTGAATGGGCTTAGTGTGATCGCTTTATTTATGAAAGCAAGAGCTTCTTCCGGTTTTTTAAGCTGAATTGCCAGATCGGACATTTTTCTCCAGCCTTCATTATCCATTGGATCAAGAAGGACAGCTTTATTATAATAAACAGCTGTTTTATCAAGATTACCTTCCCGATAGAAGGTTTCACCTTTTTCCTGAAGATCGAAGGAAAGGTTGTAGGCAAAAGGTACGAACATCAGAGCGCAGAGGCCCGTTGCACCTGCCATGCGGAGGAGTCTTTCACTGACGGTCCTTTCGGGCACTACAGGTTCTTCCTGACCGTAGCCTGCAAGCAAGCCTGCGATAACCCAGAAAGTGAAGCCTATGGCTGAGAAGTTGAAATCCACATCGAGAAATATATGTATCAGGGAAGATATTAAGCCTATGGATAAGCCTGCTAAGGCTGTTTTTGCGAACAAGTCGGAGTCGGGTATATTTTTCTGCCTTTGGATTATGGTTTTGCCAATAAAAAACAGAAGGGCAAGGAATGCCAATAAGACAGGAATTCCAGCTTCGCTGAGGAGTTCGAGGTAAAAGTTGTGGGCATAGCGGGAGTAGTATTTAACCCTTGACTGAAAAACGGGATAATGGTAGCCATAGGTTCCGAGGCCCGTGCCTGAAACGGGTTTAGAAGCAGTGATTTTGAGGGCTGCCAGATAGAAGTCTTTTCTGGCGCCGGCGCTTCCGTCGGCGGAGCCTGAGGATACGGTTTCCTCGATTCGTTTATCGAGTTGATCCTTAACGGCGTTTTTACCTGCCTGGGGAATACACACAGAGATAAGGACAACTGCAAGGACAGTCATTATGATAAATCTGACGATTGCTTCACCGGGTTTTACTTTTCCGAAGAGGGTCCAGATGATGATGGGGATTACACAAACCAGGGAAAGGGCAGCTCCTCTTGAGAATGTAAGGAAGAGAACTGCTTGTGTAAGTGAAGCGGCTATCAAATACAAAGCTGCCTTTTTTCTGTCAGCGATGGTCAGCGCGAGCATCAGAATCATCGGGAAAAACAGAAGCAGGTATCCGGCGAGCATATCAGCCTGGAAGAATCTGCCGTAGGCTCTGGGTTCGGTTCTTGTGATTGATACAAAATAGAAAATACCGAAGGCGCAGGCGATTATCACATTGGTAAGAAAGAGTCCGTTGATGGTTCTGAATATTTCTTTTTTCTTTATGACGAAGTAACCGAGGACGAATCCCATTGCACAAAGCAGGAAATATACAGTTTCGATAAAGCTGTTGTGGAAATCGGTGGAAACTGCAGTTGACATAAGGAGCAGTCCGAAGAATGCGATAAAGGTGTTTCTGAGCGCCCGTGGATATTGTTCGCCTGAGGGGAAGATGAGTTTGATGGCAAAAAACGGCAGTATAAGAACTGCTATTATTGCTCTTGAGCGGGGATAAAATCCGCCCAGATCCAGCGGGAGATAAAATAAAAGGATCGTCAGAAAAACAAATCCGACGATCCAGGATATATCAGATTTAAACAACCGGCTGATTCCTTCAGCCTGCGGATTTTTCCCGGAAACTGCATCCAGGTTTGGGTTATTTTCCGATTTATGCTTACTCAATTTACAGTCCGGGAGTTCCTTTAGTTGTTATGCGGGCATTTTAGCAAGAGCTGAAAGCAGCTTGCCGGTATTTTTCTCGATGCTGTAGCGGACAGCGCCGAAGTTGGCTCCGGTTTTTCCAATAACTACGAGGAAAACTTCGGGAGTCAGGGGTTGAAGGACCATTAAGCCTTTTTTGAATTCGAGCACCCAGTAGAGGAGTTCGCATTCGGTCTGTTCCTCGCTGGTTCTCCATTTGAGGAGAGGCTCGACGCCTTTGAGGGCTTGCTGGGTCATTTCATTCTGATCAAAATTTTCCGTAGAGATTATATGGAGGACGGATCCTGAATTATCCATAATGAAAGAGGCTGTAACTCCTCTGGTTTTGCTGAGGGTTTGAAGAACGAAGTCCATTTTGCCCTGAATGTCTTTGTAGAACTTCTTTCTGTCTTCTGAAACCTGAACTACGGGGACTTCTTCCACCGGAAGTTCTTCTGCGGGAATTTCCTCAATGGTTTCTGCTATTTCAGCAGCTACAGGTTCCTGAACATCGGCATTTATTTCTTCTTCAGCAGCCACAGGTTCGGGAATGGTTTCGACTGTTGTTTCCGGTTCTTCGGCAACAACTTCCTCGCCGATTTCGACTACGATGGGGAGAATCTCCTCAGGCTGCGGCATTACCTCAACAGCTTCGGGTTCATCGGGCATTTTTTCCTCGAGGTATTCTGAAATAGCTTCGATGACTTCTTCCCCTTCTTCACCGGAGATGGTTCCGGTGCCGAGGATTGCTTCGCCTACAGGTTCTTCCGCGATTTCTGTTTCATCAGTAATTTCCGATGGTACGGAAACCGATTCTTCAAGTCTGACGGGGGCGGGTCTGTAATACTGTTCTTCGCCGGGATCGGGTTCGCCGACCATTTCTTCCAGATCAAGGAATGTCTGAATGGCAAAATCGAGTCTTTCCTGAGCCTTTTTGCGGTTGTACAGGGTGACGGGATCGCCGTTGTTTTCTTCCATCTGGCTGTCATACTCTTTTATAAGGCGTTCATATTTACGCTTTTCAAGGGATGCCTGTGTCTGCAGCGTCCTTACCCTCCGGGGTGAAGCTTTAAAATCAAGATGGCTTGACAGTTCGCCTGCAAACTCCTCAGGAATGGGAGTTTTTCTTGACAGAGTTTTCAGCAGGAGGTGTCCTTCGAGGTTTTTCTCATCCATTCTGATAACATTCAGAATTTCCTGATATGCATCAAAATCGTGATTCATTGAGATATAGATTTTGGCAAGTGCAATTCTGACCTCAGGCACATCAGGTTTAATCCTGACGACATCCTGATAGGCTTTCATCGCTTCAAGACGATTGCCTTTACGAAGGTTTGCTTCTGCATAAACCATAAGAACAGACAGATCCCCGGGGTTTTCTTCAAGGATCTTTCTGAGCTTTCCGATTTGTTGATCTAACGAAGTTTCATGTTTTTCATTCATAGCGCTTTTCACTCCGGAAATAATAACTTCCCCCTCTGCTAAGCTTCAAGAGGCAGGGTGAAAATGAACCTGCTGCCTTTTCCCAATTCGCTTTCAACCCAAATCTTTCCTCCAAAGCCTTCCACAATATATTTAACCGTTGCAAGTCCCAGGCCGGTTCCTCCGGTTTCCCTGTTAAGGGCCGAATCGACGCGGTAGAATTTATCAAACACTAATGGTATTTTTTCCTGAGCAATACCTATCCCCTGATCGCTGACCGACACAACAACAGCTTCACTGTTGCGGTGCAGTAGGATGTTGATATTGCCTCCGTCGGGTGAATACTTGATGGCGTTGGACACGAGATTGACCATAATATTGAGGAACATATCCCTGTCCAGCATCATTTCAGGTATTTCACCATCAATACCGTATGTAAGTTCGTGGCCTGCTTTCTGGCTTTCAAAACTTTCAATCAGGCCGGGTATCATTTCCGTTATATTTACGGGTTCAAAGTTGAAGGTTATCTGCCCTGCTTCCAGTTTGGAAAGATCGAGCAGGTTGTTTATCAATCTCATAAGACGGGAAGAATCCTGCATTATGATTTCCAGATAACGGTGTCTTCTTTCAGCATTGAATTCCCTGGAAATCATAAGTTCTGCAAATCCCATAATAGCAGTCAGGGGAGTTCTCAGTTCGTGGCTGACCATAGACACAAACTCTGACTTCATCCTGTCTATTTTTTTCATCTCAGTAATATTCTGAATTACTATAACAATACCCTCATTGCCCGGCACCGACTCTGAAAGAGCTGTAGCCACCAGATGAAGGAATATTTCACCACCGGGTGATTCTCTTGAAAAGTCAGTTTTATAGCGGACTTTTCTTCTGCAGACAGATTCCCTGATATTATCAAAGATCTGTTTGCCGGCGCAGATTCTGTCAAAATGCTTTCCTATAGCTTCTGCTTCCGGGATATCCAGCATTTTGCAGCCTGCTCTGTTGATCATAGAGATTTCACCGCTGACCGATGTAACCACGACTCCATCCGCCATACTGGTGAGGATGGTTTCCATTTTGGACTTTTCAAGTTTTACGGCTCTGTTGAGTTCCTGAAGTTCTTCAGTGCGCCGTTTTTCCTGTTCAAACAGGGCTGCGTTTTCGATGGTAATAGCCACCTGTTCGGCAATCAGGGAAATTAGTCTGCTGTGGTGGTCCGAGAACCGGACTTCTCCGGTTCTTCTGATCATAAGCACGCCGATTATTTTATCTTTTCTTTTTAATGGTACGCAAAGGGAAGAAGGAATATCCTCCTTACGATCCACAAGGTTTCTGAACCTTGGATCCGAAACCCTGCCATCGAGGAGCAGTATCTGGCCCGTTTCGGCAACCCAGCCGGCAATACCTTCACCCGGACGGACCCGGGTATTTTTCACTATGTCATCGGTAAGTCCCTGGGCTGCTTTAATAGTTAGTTCGTTATCGGCATTGAGCAACATGATAGATCCGGCATCTGCCTGAAAAAGGCCAATGGTTTCACTGATGATAATGTTCAGAACTTTATCCAGATCAAGAGTGGAATTGACTGCTTTTCCGATTTCATAAAGGGCAAGCAGTTCCTGCTCCCTGCTCCACACGGGCTGAGCGAGATTATGCTGTTCTTCCTGCTTCACTTACGGAACTTCCTTTATACTTTTTAGGAGGAGAGTTTTTCTTCCAGTTCTGTCAAAAGTCTGAGAGGACTGAAAGGTTTGGTCATGTAGGCATCGGCTCCCGACTGGAAGCCTTTGACTTTGTCCACTTCCTGTCCTTTTGCAGTAAGCATAACAACGGGAATATGACGGGTGTCTTCGGAATGCTTCAGATTTTTGCAGACCTCATAACCATCCATTTTAGGGAGCATAATATCGAGAAGAATAAGGTCCGGCTTTTCCTGCCGCGCTTTATTCAGTGCTTCTGCGCCGTCATAAGCTTCGACGATTTCATAATCCGAATCCTCAAGGCATACCCTCACCAATTCGACAATATGAGCTTCGTCGTCAACTATCAGTATCTTCTTCTTATCCAAGTCAAGCTGCTCCTTTCTTTGCAAGGCGCTCAGAAATTGTAAGTAAATTTGCCAAAATTAAGACATCAGGTTTTCAACTGATTTTTTATTTTTCCTCAATTCGAGTCTGATTCTTCCCAGGTTGGATCCTGAAGATGCCAGCAGTGCAAGGATGGCATTGTTTTTGATAAGGTCCAGAGTAAGACTCGAATTTTTAAACTCTACATAGGATTGATCCAGAGCTTTTTTGTCCAGGGAATCGGATATTGCCATACCCGATGTAACCGACAGATGGGCAAGGTTGGCTATAGTATCTATATCCATTGGTATCTGGGTGACGCTTTCCACCATCCTGCCGTTTTCGTCAATCAGGAATGCGCCCTGAACACCTTCAACAGCGCAGAGGCTTTCAAGTATGCTTTTCAACTCCGACATTTAGAATTCTCCTTGACACATTGTATGTTACCGGGTAGGTTTGATACTAACCAGATCGCCCTCTTTGAGTTTAATCTTTTTAAGGGAAGCGGAAGTGGCTGAAATATAACCTCCGAGTTTTTTTGCGGTAGCTCCTTTGACGACATGGACAACGCCATCGGGAGTTTCCAGTTCGAGCTGGAGGTTTTTAATATTTCTGACGCCCCATTCCTGAACAATATACTCATCAAGCCAGAATATATCGCCTTGTTTGAAGAAGCCTTTTTCTTCCTTGACGATAAGCTGTTTGATTTTTTCGAGTTCTTCTTCGATGAGTTTGCGTTTTGATTCGATCTCTTCGTGTTTCTCAGCGAAGATATTGATGGTGGCTCCTTCTTTGGAAACGAAATTCAGGTATTTACTAACTGCATCGGCTCCACAAATAATCTGCCCATATTCTCTGGCAAAGCTGTCGATAACAAGTTCGCCCTTATCGATAAGCAGATAGGCGGTTCCATCTCTTGACACAACTTCGATTATGCCGGTGTATGAATCCGCTTCGAGAGTGCTCATCACTTTCTTGAGTTCCTTGGCTTTGACTTCATAATCGAGATAAAGGGGCTGGAATGAGAACAGAAGGGACATTACCCCCACAATTCTCGGTGAAAGCACATAGGTGCTGAGACTTACATCTTTTCTCTTTATTCTGTTCAGAAGTCTTGCCAGAGGCTGGACTTTCGAATTTGTTTCATCCATTTCGACGGATCTGACAATGTTTCCGTGGGTAAAGAAAATTATGCCGTCAACCTTATACAACTCCAGTTTGACAAAGCCCGTAAAGCTCTGCTGCTCAAGATTGTTTATATGAATATTGACATCGGCAAAGGGCAGGACTGTTTTTTCGATAAGGGGATTACCCTTGGGAAGAACCACTTATATCTCCTCCTTCTACTTTGCTTTGCCCGGGCGATTCTAATGAACCAGGTTTTGTATCCACAGGCGGAAGGTTTGCCGTCTGCTTTGATCTGGCATCCATCAGGATACGGGTAGGTACTGTTATATCAGGGGGTTTTGCAAGCCCCACGGGTTTACTGGGCATTTTAACCGTTGGTTTTTTAATTTCGGCAGGACGGTTGACCATTGGTTTTCCGCCTTCGCCGCTTTTAATCTTCAGCTCGAGCATTGGTTTTCCCTTTTCAGGCGCTCCCGGCTCGCCGGGCTTTTTGAGAACCACTTTTCCGGGTTCCGGTTCCCTCAGGGAGATTTCCTTGCTGCCTGAGTCAAGTTCGATAGCTTTCTCAAGAGTTTCAGGAGAAAGTGAAAGTTTTGTAGGCGCTGCTGCGGGAAGATCATCTCCCGATTTGAACATATCGCCTTCGCTGTCTTCCTTATCTCCGCTAATCTTTGAGAAAAGCTTGCCGGAGCTTTTGGGTTTCATCTTGCTGCCGCCCAAATCGAAGGAGATTCTTTTTTCCTTCTGGATTGTAGGCTTGGGAGGTGAAAGAGTGATTCGCTTTTTCTCCTCATCGGGCTGTTGTAAAGGTTTTTCAAGCTGAACTTTTATGCCTGAATCCGGGTCAGCGGCGTACTGTTTTCTTCTCAGCAGTTCGCTGGGTGTTTTTGAAGCGTCATCATCAAAAACTGCCGGATTGACTTCTGATTTAGATGCTTTGAGAAGTTCCATAAAGGGATCTTTCTCTGTCTGGGGTGCCGGTTCGATCTTCACAGGAGCCTGTACCGGGGGTGCAACCTGAACGGGCTGTACAGGCGCCGGTTTTTCCTGAACTGGCATGGGTTCCGGTTCCGGTTCCGGTTCTGATTCTTCCGTATTTTTTGCAAGAAGCATTTTGAAGGGATCTGTCTCCTGTGAAGGAGGTGCGATATCAATGCTTCTGCGGACAGGCGGCGGAGGCGCCTGAAACTGCGATGAATCTTCATCATCACCGGAAGATTCGGATGCGAGTTTAAGGAATGAAGGCAACGAATCTTCTTCAGGCTGTGGGGAAGAAGCGGATGAAGAACTCTGGGATTTCAAAAGAGCCTTTATGGGATCTTCCTGTTCCTCATCGGATTTGTCCGTTTCGCCTATAATATTGACCTTCATCTGCGCTGCTTCGCTTTTGCCTTTTGAACTGAGGTACATAACTTCCCAGAGAACAAGAGCTGCAAGAAGAACTGACAGCCCTATGAAGGCATACAGAAAGTAGTTGTGATACTTCTGGAGATCTGCCATACCCTGAGCAAATACAACCTCCGGCAAAACGAGGAAACAGGCGAGAAAAATCCACATCCTGTTTTTCATAACCTTCTCCCAAGAATTATTATACTGCAAAGTAAAACTTACTCCTCATCTTCTGAAGATAACTTTTCAGAAAGCTGGGATATTTTTACGGAAATGTCTCGGTAATTAATATCCACCATATAGCATTCGTAGAAGGCGGAGAGGGCTTCCTGTTCCTTGCCGCTTTCGAGGAGAATTTCTCCAAGGCTGTAACGGATGGGGAGATAGTCCTCTTCGGGGTAGCCTTTCTGTTCCAGTGCTCTTTCGAGCTGTTTGACGGCGAGATCGATGAAGCTTTCCTGTTTGAAGCACAGAGCGAGGAGCCTGTAGGCTTCAAGGAGGCGCTCCTTATCCATGGCGGCCATCTGGAATTCGGCAATAGCTTCTTCTATGAAGCCCATTTCCTGATAGAAAAGACCCATGTTTATGTGAATCTGGGCGTCGTCGGGGTCGATCTCGGAGCTTTTTTTATACTCCTCAATAACCTCGGCAACAAGACCTTTTGAGAAAATCTTTTTGGTGTAAACAACCGCATCCTGCAGATTTCCGGCTTTTGCATAGATGATGGCGAGTCTTGCGACTACATCAAAGTTTTCCGGTTCTCTTTCGAGGACATTTTCATACAGTTGTTTAGACTGTTCAAACAAGCCAAACTCAAAGAGCATTTCTGCCATTCTGAACATAACCATGGTATCATCGGGTTCGAAGTTTTCAACTTCCTTGAACTGTTCGAGGGCTGATTCCATATCGGAGTTGTTGAGGTGGTGGCGGATAATGGCGAACATTTCGTCAACAGCCAGATCAACACTCTTGATACGGTGGTAGATATCGATTCTGCGGCGGTGGGTTTCGATGATTTTTGCAGAATCACCCTGCTCTTTATAATAATCAATCATCTGAAGGAGGCTTTCGAGAGCGTTGTCCCACAGTTCTGATTTTTCCTGAATTTCCTCTACCTGTTCGAGGGTAAGAAGAGCTTCGCCGATTTTTCCGAATTTATAGAGTTTACCGGTCAGATTTTTGTATGTTTCGATAGCTTCACCGGGTTTTTCTTCTTTATAGTAAAGCTCGGTGAGAATGGGGAATATTCTTCTGACCTGATCGATTCTGCTGTCGAAGAGGTTGCCTTCGAGGATGTTGACAAATTCTTCAACGGCGTTGCTGTAACGGCTCTGTCTTTCGTAAATTTCGGCGATGTTTTCCCGCATTTCGTAATAGAGGGGGATATTTCCCTTTTCTTTCTGAATGTGGGAAAGGCGGTCGTATATACCAATGACCTCGTCGTAATCGCCGCGGCTGAGGTAGATATCGATGAGTTCCCTTGCAAACTGGCCGCCGTTTTCGGTATCGCCGCCCTGAATAAACAGTTCGACAATTTCCTTACGGAGGTCAAGATCAAGAGGCTGCATCGCTATGGCGTCTCTGGCGGCGTTTATGGCGTCGTCACTCTGATTTCTCTTGATGAAGTGTGAAATGAGAATTTTGTAATGGGTGGTGGCTTCATCGGTTTTGAGCTGATTTTTGAGAATTTCGATGAGTTTGTTGCGGTATTCGATATTCTCATTGTCAATTTCGAGAATGTTGCCGATGGTGCGCAGTGCGGGCTCGGTCATTTTTTTATCAAGATAAACTTCAGTAACATCTCTGTACTGAACCACTGCTTCAGCGGCGTTGTTGAGGGAAACGGCCATTTTGGCTATGCGCATTTTGAGATTGACATCGTTGGGTGTGAACTCCAGCATTTTCTGGCAGTTTCTGAGTGATGTTTCATAGTTGCCGGAATTGTAGCTGATGTTGGCAAGAACGAGTAGTTCTTCCTGAACCTTATCGGATTCGCCTTTTTTCTCGTAGATGCTGCATATATTTTCCCTGATTCTCATATCATCGGGCATGAAAGCCAGAACATTTTTATAGAGGCTTTCGGCTTTTTCAACTTCGTCATTTTTCAGGAAAATATCAGCGAGGACTGATGATTCTCTGAGAACATCATCAATTCTGCCTTCTGAAGCATAGTTCTGGATGATTTTCTGACGAATGTCGGTTCTGTCGGGTTCCGCATCCAGAATTTCACGATACATTTCAATGACTTTATCGTGTTTTTCTTCCTGTTCGTAGATCTCAAGGATTTTCTGACGGAGTTCCACTCTGGAGGGGTCCGCTTTTAGCATATAGCGGTAGATTTCAATAATTTTCTGTGTGTTGCCCTGGCGCTGATAGATGGAGATAATCTTATCCTGCATATCAGTGCGGGTGTTGTCGATATTTACGATTTTATAAGCGAACTCAATGACTTTATCAAGTTCGTTTTTTACTTCGTATATATCCATCATATTCTGGAGGACATTGACATTTGCCGGCTCATCCCTGAGAATTTTGGCAAATTCGATGAGGGCTGCGTCGAAATCTCCCCGCTGTTTGTGTGAAATAGCCATCTGCATGGATACTTCCTTGGTTCCGGGGAACATCTCAAGGAGCTTTTCGTTAATGCGGGCTGCTGAGTCATCATCGCCCTTATCACGGCAGAGTTTTATAACAAGCAGATATTCTTTGAGGGCTTCTTCTTTTTTGCCCTGTCCGTAGAAAATATCGGCAATCAGTTCGTGCGCTCTGGCTTCTCTGGGGTCCAGTTCGAGAAGTTTGCGGCATACCGAGAAAGCTTCTTTCTTCATACCTTTTGAAAGGTATGTTTCAGAGAGGCCGATAAACTCGGGTATAGCTTCCTGAGCGGAGCCTTTACGCAGAAGGTTTCCGATAAGTTTGTGCCTTGCATTGAGGTTGGACGGATCCATTTTTACAATGCGGCGGTAAATTTCGATAACCTTATCTCTGACTTCGATATTTTCCGGATCCCATTCGGAGAGTTTTTCGTATATGATAATCACACGGTCAAGGAGGCCTTCCTTGCCGTAGATTTCAGCCAGTTGTTTATAAATATCCAGAGCCTGTTCTTTCCAGCCCTGTTTGAAATAAATTTCGCCCAGTTTTTCAAGAACGCTCTTGTTTCCGGGTTCAAAGCTGAGGATTCTCTCATAGGCTCTTATAGCTTCTTCAAACTGTTCGTGGCGCAGGTAAAGATCACCGGCATTTTTGAACCATGTGATGGAACTCTGCGGGGGTTTGCCCTTGCGGATGAAGATTTCACCCAGCATTTCGTATGCATAGGCAGCTTCATCGGGGGCAAGGCGGACTACTTCCTGAAATTCGCCGGTTGCTTCGTTATCCTGTCCCTTCTGCATATAGACCTGGCCCAGAAGGGTGTGGGTTTTTGCATCGCCGGGGTTAAACTCAAGGCTTTTCTGGAGGCAGGAAATGGATTCGTCGAGTGCTCCCTTTTCGAGATAAAGGTAGCCAAGATTGAAGAAAATGGCGCCGTTTGCCGCCTGTATGGTTTCCTGAATCTGAGCGATAGCCTCATTGGCAACTCTCTGATCCATCATAAATATTTTCTTCTGGAGAAGCGTGGGCAAACCGATAATTTCCTGATAGATTCTGATGGCGTCGTCAATGGCGCCCTGAACCTGGCAGGCTTCCGCCCAGTCGAAGTATTCCACAATAGTCTGCTGGAAATCTTCCCTTTTGAGGGTAAGATTAATTATGTCTCTGCGAACTTCTTCATTTGTGGGATCTTCTTCCAGAGCCACGCGGTAAGTCTCTACAGCTTCATCTATTTGTCCGTTTTCAGCCAGTTGTCTGGCGTGAACTACATATTCGTCAAACCCATTCGACATACAAATCCTCCAGCGTTTGTAATCCAGCTTTTATCAGATTGAGGGAACTATTTTATTTTAGCTTTAACATCTTTAAGCAGCTCAGCAGTATCCTTGTAGTGAGAATCCAGAGCGACCACAGCCTGGAACTCGCCCAATGCTTTATCATACTTGCGTGAGTTCATATGAATAACGCCGAGTTGATAATGCAGATCGATATAGTCTTTAGGCTTAAAGTTCGGGATTTCCAGACCTTTTTCAAGGGTTTTCACAGCAAGGCTGAGCATCGGAGGCTGCTGGGAGAAACAGGCGCCAAGCATGGCGTGTGATTCCAGCACATATTCATTGCTCTTTCTTGTTGTCTGGAACTGTTCGATGGCTTTTGTCCACATCTGCAATTCCTTGTAGATAATGCCAAGGTAGAAATGAGCCTTTACATCTTCAGCATTGGCTTTAATTTTTTCCTGATAGCCGCTGATGATTTTATTCTGCAGAAGCAGATACGATTGATCCAGATCGGTGAGTTTGGTAAGAACCTGAATAGCCTGAGAGGGTTTTTCCTCTTCGAGGTAGAGGTTTACCAGATATTCCATTGCCTTGCGGTGGGTGGGGTCAAGTTCGAACACTTTGGCAAATTCGTAACGAGCCTCGGTGATGTTCTTTTTCTGGTTAAGGAATATCTCACCCATTCTGAAGTGGATATCTGCATTTTTAGCATCGATGGTAAGCGCTTTTTTGTATGCTTTGATGGCGCCATCCCATTCCTTGCGTTCAACCATTTCCTCCGCTACGAGAATAAGCTGGGCAAGACCTTTATCGAACTGATCGGACATAACATAGAACTCGGAGAGTTTATCTCTGAGGCCCACATTTTTGGGATCATGCTCGAGGAGTTCGAGGAAGAGGGCTATAGCTTCGGGGTAACGTCTTGCTTTATGGAAGACTTCACCGAGAATTCTGGACTCTTCCAGTGCTCTTGTCAGATTTTTCTGTTTAAGGTAAATATCTACCAGTTTGCGGCGGACATCCTGATCCTGATTTCTCAGGGTCAGGCATTCCTCAAATCTCTTACGGGATTCATCGAGGTTGTCTCTTTCGAAATAGAGGTTTGCCACAAGGACCTTTTCCTGATAACTCTTATCCTTATTGTTCAGTTTGTCATACAGACCGATAAGGAGAATATGGGCATCGAGGTTGCCCGGTTCCATTTCGACCACTTTTTCGAGGTTGAGGGCGGCTTTGGTGTTGTCGTTCTTATGAATATTGCTTTCCGCAATGCTCATCAGCTCGCCGACCGCTTCGTTTACATAGTTGTGTTCGATATAGAGCTGTGCCAGTTTTTCCTGAATTTTTGCACTTGTGGTGAGTGCGAAAATCTTCTTTAGGATCTTGATAGCTTCGTCGATATTGCTCTGTTTTTCGAGGTGCTCAGCAAGGATGTTGAGATGGTAAAGAGCAAGCTCTTTCATATCGAGATTGAGATATATCTCGGAAATAGCTTCTCTTGCCTGAGAGTTTTCCTTTTTAAGAGCGAGAGCATACTGGAAAATACGGAGGGCTTCCTCAACCTTATCTTCCGCAGTGAGGATGTTGCCGTATTCAAGGAGCGAAACCACCGCATCGCCGTTTACATTGGCAAGCAACTGGCCCCTTATCAACTGTCTTCTGACATCGTGGTTTGCAGGCTCTTTCTGAGTGATAACTTTAAGGGAGCTTATAGCTTCATCAAGAAGGCCGTAATTATATGAAACATCCGCGTAGTTTTTAAGCAGGTCTATGTCATCGGGTTTCTTTTCGACTGCTTCAACAAACAGCGGCAGTACCTGTCCGATATCGCCCTGTTCAATGAGATCACGGATTTTTTCGGTTATATCGATTTCCGGAGGCGGCGGGGGTTCCTCTTCGATAACCTCAATGGCAATTTCTTCCTCTTCGATTTCGATCTGCGGGAGAACTTCGATTTCTTCCACAATCTGAAGCGGAGGAGTGATTTCCATTATCTCTTCAAGAGGAGGAAGCAGGACTGTTTCAGAGGGCATAAACTGAGTTGTTGCTTCCGGCATTGAATCTTCTGCGTGGCCCGGGATTGACTCAAGGGAGAAATCCTCATCACCTGACATAATCATAGGCATTTCGAGGAATGAAGTGGGAGCTGCTGCCACAGGCTGAGGCTGTTCTTCTTGTTCCTCTTCAAATCCGGGAGGCAGTTCGAGTTGGGTGGTCATAGCCGCAGCGGGGACTTCCAGCTCGATGCTGTCTTCCATCTTTTTCTGCTCTTCAGCTTCTCTTATTCTTTCCTCGTCGGGAATGATCTGTTCGATTTCGTCGGCGAGTTTAAGAAGTGATGCTGTGAAATCATCAAAATCGAGTCGTTTTGTGGGTTCAGCATCATAAGAGGGCAATGTTGAAAGGTCAAAATCGAAATCTTCGGTTTTGTCTTTCTGGTCCATATCTGCTGTCATATCTGAGAATTCGGGAATCAGAATTTCCGTTGGTACGGGTGTAACCTCAGGAGGAATAAATGATTCCGGAATCTGGGGAAGATCATGGAGATCTTCGGGGATTACGGGGGATGGTTCTTCGAGTTCGCCAAACTCTGATTCGCTGAGGTCGAGTTCGGGAAGTTCAACATCCTCTGTGAATTCCGGGAATGCTTCATCTCCGAGTCCGAGATCTTCAGCTATTGCTTCAGGTTCGGGTATGGTTTCCGGTTCCGGCATAAACTCTGCTTCCAGTTCCGGCATAGGTAATTCTTCTTCTTCGGGAAGTTCCATGGGGTATTCCTCTTCATCGAGAAGGGGCATTTCCGCCATCGGGAACTCATCTTCCACAAGGGGTTCTGCGGAAAACTGTTCTTCTTCTTCGTAAGGGAGAGCGGCAATTTCCGGAATTTCTTCCATTTCAGGAATTACAGCTACTTCTTCTTCCACCACAGAAGCTTTTTCCTCAAGTTTGCCTGTGAGAGCGGCTTTATGTTTTGAGAACGATGGTTTCTTCTTGCCGAGGGGTTCTTTTCCACCTTTTAAGGCATCTTTAAGGGAGCGTTTCTTTTTGCCGAGAAGGGTTCCACTTACTGCTACGGGTTCTTCCACCTGAGCAGCTTCTTCTTCAGCTTCCGGTTCCATCCGGAGCATTTCATCGGGAAGCATAGGAAGTTCAGCTTCTTCGCCAAGGGGTTCAGCTTCATACAGGGGCTGGGGTTCATCTTCGGCATAAAGCGGATACTCTTCACTCTCCGGAAGGAGTGCCTCAGGCTCTACAAGAGGTTCCGGTTCCACTTCCGGTTCGGGTTCCGGATAAGCTTCGGCATATTCAATCTGTTCTTCGGGATATTCTTCTGCGGCAAGATCATAATCAGCCTGCTCGGGATATTCCTCTGCAAGCATTTCTGATTCCTGCGACTCGTCATAAGGGGAAACTGCTTCATGCTCAGCCTCGGGCATACCCATTTCATCGGGCTGAAGCATTTCTTCCTGCATCATTTCCTGTTCCTGTGCAAGAAGTTCTTCATCATACTCACCGTCTTTATTCTTGAGGCCTCTTCTTGAGAACAAGCCTTTGACGGGGGTCTTTTTGGTTAAGATTTCTTTCTTAGGGGCTGCTGCTTTTCCTCTGGCGCTTAAAAGTCCTGACTTATCAACTTCTTTTTTATCTTCCTGCTTAAAAACGCCCTTTTTTACCAGCCCCTTTGGGGCTTTTTTTTCGAATTTGTCCTTTTTCTTGAGAGCCCCTTTTTTGGACTTTCTGGCTTTTCTGGAAACTGTGGCTTCCTCATCCGATTCTTCTTCTTCATCTTCTTCTTCGTTCATATACAAATCGGAATCTTCACTACCGCTGAATTCCAGATCGCTGCTCATACCGGGTTTGAATTTAAGAGGTTCTTCGTGATCTTCATCTCTTGTGGCAAAGGCTGAAGGAACTGCACCAACAACGGGCTGTTCAACCTTTTCCTCAACTTCTTTTCTGGCAGCTCTTCTGTCTTCTCTTGGGCGGGATTTCTTTTCTTCTGCAAGTCTCTCAGGTGAAACTGAGATTGAGGGGGGAAGGATAGCGCTTGCCATTTCCTCAAGGGAAGGTCCGGCAACCATATCAAGCTCGGACTCATCAACTTCGAGGGGTGAGATAACCGGTGCGTATGCATCTCTGAGGGTTTCCTCATCAGCATCTTCCTGCAGCGGAGCGCCGAGGTTTGTAAGTTCACGGCAGGCTGTGGGGTTGGTGGGGTCGATGCTGAGGACTCTCTGGTAAAGTTTAATGGCTCTGTCAACAGCGTTGCCATATTGATATGAGTTGGCAGCCTGGAGGTAGAACTTTACAGCTTCACTGGTTGCACCCTGTGCCTGATAGAGTTCGCCCAGTTTTTCCTTGGCGATTTCGTCGGCGGGGTTGATTGAAAGGATTTTATTAAACGCAAGGATAGCATCTCTGAACTGTCCTTTTTTCTGGCAGACATTTCCGAGAGCCATAAGTGCGTCGGTGTGGTTAAGGTTATGCCTCAGAATGGCTCTGAATTCAGCTTCCGCTTCATTGAGCTTGCCGAGGGACATGTAGAGGTTTCCGAGGGTGAACAGAAGCTGCGGGTCGTCGGGCTGGACGACTTTCATTCTGCGGAATGACTCGGCAGCTTTTTCATGATTACCCTTTTCGAGGTGGGCATTAGCAATTTTCTTATATTGAGCGGTACCTTCGGGGATATGCCCGTGACTGATGTACATTTCAGCCAGTTCCAGGCCGATATCCAGGTTGTCAGGAGAAATTTCCTGCGCATTTTTCAGAAGCAGAATCGATTGGTCACCCTGCCCGAGTTCAATGTAAAGCCTCGCGAGCTGAAGGGATTGTTTGACGACTTCGTCCATATCGCCCTTCTTTTTGTAGATCAGTATGATCTTCATACGGGACTTATCATTTTCTGGCTGAAGTTTCATAATCCAGCGGGCTACTTCAACGGCAAGTTCGAACTCTTCTTTTGTTTCAAGAATGTCCATCAGGTTGAAATATGTATCTACAACATTAGAGATCTGTCCGCGGATAGCAAATAACTCGGCTAATTTCGAACATGCTTCCTCATTAATGGGATCCATCTCCATAACTGCCTGATATTTCCTGATTGCTTCGTCCCAGTCTTTCTGTATCTGAGATGCTTCTGCATCCTTCATCATAGCTTGGACTTCATCGGGCATTTGCGGGTTACCACCTTTCGAGTGTAACTTTATTATAAAACATAAGCTAATGCATCTTGGAAAAACATTTTCCAGGTATTAACAGAATCCAATATTAACAAGGTTAAAATTGCTTGCTTATTATTCTTTCTATTTTGCCATTTTCCTTTAGAAAAACCATGTGCAAATGCGATTTTACCTTTTTTTTTATCATTACCTGACTCTTCTTAACCACTTAATTAACAATAATAATAATGAGATTGTATGAATCAGTTTTAGTTTCTTCCGCCTCAGACTCCTCTTTTTTTAATAGATTTACTATTTATTTATTTTTTTTGGAATTTGACAGATGAGAGTTACTGTTTTTGATTTGGCGAGGGGGATTGGTGGAGGTTTAATTAAAAGCAGTTGGTGATTCCGGAGATTCCGGATTTGATTAAAGATTGCCAATACCTATACGGAATCAGGTTTTTGCTACTGCATAGCATTTATTAAATTGCTCTACCAGAAGTCCCGGAATGTAATGAACTTAAAGGCAGTTTTCAGGGAAGCTGTTTGGTATCAGGTTATGTAGTGGGGGTAAAAGTTCAATACCACTGAATAAGAAAACCTACTCCAATTTCCAGCCCAATACTCTTGTTTTTCAAGAAGGGATGTTCGGAGGGAAACCCGCTTTTCCAAAAAAGCATGGTTCTCTCTGAGGGTCCCCAAACCTTACGGTCCCTGGTCGGTCCCCAATTCAACAGTTTTGGGGAAGTAGGTCAGGAGGAAACTTTTTTCAAAATGTTTTCTCCGGGAGCTGGGCAAACGTATGTAATTCTCGTTAGCGTTCGGACAAATTCATACCTTAATTCAGCGGCATTGGGATCGCTGGCGTCTCGCCTACCCCCCGGTAAAACGAACTCGTTTTCTCTCCAGAATTATAGGTTTATGAGTGGGCGGACCTGCGGGGCCACGTTGGGGTTGCAAAGCTCTGATACGTTCGCTGGCGAAGATTGTGGTTGTAGGATTTGCTGGCGGTTGGCGGGGGGGTTGGGGGGTTGGGGGGTTGGGGAGTCGGGGGACAGGCGGGACGCCTGCGATCCGGCAGTTGTTGGCGGGGGATTGTGGTTATGGGGTTTGCTGGCGGTTGGCGGTGGGTTTGGGGAGCCGGGGGACAGGCGGGACGCCTGCGATCCGGCAGATGTTGGCGGGGGATTGTGGTTATAGTGGGGATTCGGTTATTGCCGAGATTTTGATTATGGTAGTTGACAGCGATTGGCGGTTGGTTGCTGCAGGGGAGCACATTGGTTCTACCTTACAGGATTTTCTGTGTTTGCAGGTTTGGAGATTATAGTAATCCCATTAAACCGGTCATTAAATCCGGTATCGGGCAAGTTTCCTGTCAGAGCGTTTTGATGATTAATTAATTAATTGGAAAGACTAATTGAGGTATCATTGATTAACTGGAAAGATTAAATGGGGTATTTGGGGGTAGCTTTTTTTCTTTGTTTTTTCTCTCCGAAAAGAAGAAGAGCCGTTGCCGGCTCCTCTTTATAGCTTGTTAAAGCCTACTGCTGGATGATCTTAGGAGTAATCATTATGACAACTTCCTTTTTCGAACGGTCGACAGTGGTCTGTCTGAACATCTGTCCGATGAGGGGTATGTCGCCAAGCAGAGGGACTTTGATTACGTTGGTGCGGCTGTTTTCGTCAACCATACCACCGATTACGATTGTGTTTCCGTCCTTAACTCTTACGGTTACGTCTGCTGAACGTTCTGCTGTTCTGGGGTACTGGTTGTTGATAAGTTCGAGCAGGTTGGATACTGTAGGCTGAATTTCAGCTTCGATGAATCCATCGGGAGTTATGGTGGGTTTAACTGTGAGCTTAATACCGATATCAACATAGATTACCTGGTACTGACCGGCTCTCGGATCGTAATAAACGATGGGGTATTTTTCGCCAATATGCAGTGTAGCCTGTTTACCATTGACAGTGGCCACTCTGGGTGAAGCAAGTACTCTTGCTTCGCCATTGGTAACCTGCATTGAAATAGCTGCTCTGAGTACGAAGGGATCTCTTACGAAGAAGCCAACGGGCATAGGAGCTGCTGTTGCAGGGTTGGTTGATGAATAACCATCATATTCAGCTCCTTTTGTTGATGAAGTGTAGCCCTTAGGAATTTCATAGAACTTAATAGGCTGGGTTCCGTCGTTTGAACCTACCTGCCAGTTGATTCCGAGGTTCTTTGCGCCAGTTTCTGAAAGGTCAACGACCTGTACTGAGAGCATAACCTGAGGAAGGGGCTGGTCGATTTCGTCGAGGGTCTGTTTAGCCTTTGCGATCTGAGCTTCATAGCCTTTCATTACGATGGCATTGAGTCTCTTGTCGGCTTCCATAACGGCGGGCTTATCTTCGCCAAGGATCTTTTCGAGAGTTGATGTGATGTCGCCAGCTGTTGCATATTTAAGTCTGACAACTTCAAGCTTCTCTGAAGGAGGAGCTACATCTGATCCGACGGGTTTCTGGTCGATGCCTGAAACCAGAGTTCTGATGTTCTGCAGTGTAGGCAGATCTGACTGAACTACTACTGTGTTGCGTCCGCCCTCTTTAACTGAAACGAGGGGATACTGTGCTTTAATAGCTTTTACTGCTTCTGTGGGAGCAATGTACTCAAGCTGATAAACCTGAAGTTTCATGTCTCCTGAGGGAGCATAGGTGATAAGGTCGGGAGTAATGACATTCATTGTTTCTTCTGAACCGACGAACAGAATGTTGCCGAGCTTTTTCTGTTTGAAGCCGTTCATTGAAATGATGATGTTCATTGCTGTCTGTGCCGATACGTTTTTAAGGCTCATTGTTACTGAACCGGTAACGGCTGAGTCAGATACGAGGTTTACGTCGAGTTCTTTAGCAAGAAGCTTAAGAACGTAAATCAGGTCTGCATTTACGAAGTCGATGCTGACCAGTTTGACGGGTTTTCTTCTGACTACTTTTTTCTTTGCCGGGGCTTTGACGTCCTTATGTTTGTAGATGTCTTTTACTGGAGCTTTTTTCTCCATGGCAACCGGGGGGGTTACCGGCTGAGGGGTTTCCATTGAGGTCTCGACCTTTTTTGTAACAGCTTTCGTTACTTTCGCTGTAACGGTCTGAGTTGCCATCGAAATGATGAAACCCTGTCCACCGGGCGCTTCCGCTATTTCATAAGCAACCGGCTGCAAAACATCCACTACGAGGCGGACTACACCGGGTTTGTACTGCTGAAGTTTTGCTCTTTCAACAATACCCTTATCGATCTGTACTGATTTTGTAGCTTCCTTTACTACGGTAGCTGAATCCAATTCCACAACGAGAGCGTGTCTCGGGGAAGTCTGGGAAATGACCTTGTGGTGAACGGGGCCAGCTGCGCCGACATGTATTTCAACTTTGTCGTCGGTCTTCTTCACCGTAAGGCCTGTGACCGTCGAGGCGTGACAGGCTATGACGACTGCCAGTACCATGGCGATGGTCAACAATCCGAGACGGGCTACCTTCCAGCCTCTTTTTCTCTTCATTGTCACTCATACACCTCCTGATGTTAAATCGTCTAAGGCAGTCAGGCCACTTAGCGGCTTTGACGCCGACTGCCTTTATATTACCTTCCTAAATTCTTAGGAAATAATTCCGTTGTTTATGGAGCTGACGGGGGAGCTTCTCCGACCGGAGCTTTCGGTCCGGAATCTGTCTTGGGAGCTGTTCCGCCGCCCTTTCCGGGTGAACCTGTATTTGCTTTGAGTTTAAGTGTGGCTTTATAAGTTACGCCACCCTTCTTATAGACCAGTACCACTGATCTGGCTGTTATTGAAGACACTGTATAGTCGCCTACGGGTTCGCCAGTGGCTACTATATAGCTGCTTCCGCCGGCTCCGTTGAGGATGGCTTTGTATCCGCCGCCAACCTGCATAATACCGGAGATTGTTACTCCGACATCGCCTTCTTTAACTTCGATAAGAGTTGGACCTTTTTTGACCTGAGGTTTAGGCTGATGAACCTGCTTCACGGTTCCTTTTTTTCCATCTTCAGGAGTCTTGGTATCTTCCACCACAGGTGTGGGTGTCTGCTGCTGAGCTGCTGCATCCTGTGCACCTGGGACTACCGGGACAAAAGGATCCTTTTTTGATTTGGGTTTGAAAGTGGTCGGGATTATTGGTCCCGAATCTTCCTCTGCAACCGTGGCTGAAGGGGATGGTGAAGCGTCAGTTTTTGCTGTTGCGGCAGGAGACGCTTTGATATCCACCTGAGCTTTCGCAGCGTCCGGCGCCGGTGCTGCCGGCGGGGGCGGCGGTGCGCTCTGACAGCCGAGGAACTGCACCATCAATATTAGCAGTAAAACCGGTATCCATATAACCGGCAGAATCTTACTCGATTTTTTTGTCACCTGTTGCCACCTCCTTTGTATAGGCGGTTCATTGTTAATTTCGCTTTCGGGTTACCTTATGCACAACCCATTACTGTTTTGCAGCTGCATCGGGTTTGTATTTGACTTCGATTGCGAAACCGAAGGCTGTTCTTCCCTCATACTGGGTTCTGCTGGTGCTGGCGAGATTGGGAGTGTCAAGTATGGGAGAGTTTCTAATGGCTTCCATAAACTTGGAGATGGAGTTGAGAGGTGTCTCCTCTCCTATCTCTACCGCAAGACCGCCAAACTGGAGTGTCTGGTTTCCGGGTTCAATGTTAAGATTCTGGATGAAAATGGTATTGGGCATAATGTATGCAATTTCGTCCAGAAGATTCCTATATCTGATAGGGTCAAAAACAAGCTGTTTGATGGCGTTGATCTGCTCTTCGAGTGCCTGGTTCTCTTTTTCCTGTTTCTGGATGTCGGGAATTTTGCTTTCGAGAGCGCGAATCTTCTGATCATACTTGTTTATTTCATCTTTTCTCAGGGACATCTGATCGTCATAGTGCTTACCCCAATATATGAAGAAAGCAATGAACACAATAACAATCAATACCAGAAAGATTATTACCGGATCAAAACCCATTCGTTTACCTGGTCTGTCCAGAAGGTCAACTTTTATTGTCATCTTTCACCTCCCACTTCACAAGAAGGGATTTAGGTTTATACCATTTGCCTTAACGCAAGACCGATGACTACCATAAGCGCCGGTGCGGCTTCCCGTAGTTCCTCCTGTGTGAATCCCGGTACGTCCGAGATGTCCACATTTTTAAGAGGATCGGCAACCTCGCAGGTAACTCCGAGCTCGTTTGCGATATAAGCATCAATATTTTTAAATTTGGCTGTTCCACCGGATAACAGGATAAGATCTACCGACTCACCCCTGTAGCGGGCGCGATAAAAATCGAACGATCTCTGTATTTCTGTTACAAGGTCCGTAAGAACCGGAATAATCACGTTGAAGATTCTCATCGTTGTAGGTGCCACGGGTGTGGCATCTTTTTCCACCCGTATTACCCCTTTTTCTTTCTTGATCTTTTCCGCCTCTTCAAAACTGAGGTTGAGAGACTGTCCGATTGCTTTGGTAAAGCTGTTCCCTGCAGTGGTAATTGTTCTGTTGTGCCTGAGAATACCTTCTTTAAAAATGTTGATACTGGAAGAACTTGCGCCCAGGTTGATTAATGCAACAGTCTGATGGGATATGGCGTCAGCCAGCATTGTCTGCGCCGCTCTTACGAGGCCAAAGGGTTCGAGGTCGATCGCAAGAGGAGTCACACCGGCCATTTTAACAACTTCCTGGGTATTGGTCACCATTTCATTGGGAGCAGCAACGAGGAGGACTTCCATCGTCTTGTCATCGCCTTCCACGCTCTTGCGCAGGATCGTTCCTTTAATCTGGGCATCGGCCACCGAATAAGGGAGGTACCTTTCCGCTTCGAACTTAATGGCATTCTGCAGCTCCCGTTCGCTCATTTGAGTCATATTAATAGGACGGATCACGACTGCCTGCCCCGAAACAGCGCTGACAACCTTGTCCATAGTCATTTTGTGATTTACCAGCATATTTCTGACTGTTTCGCCAAGGGCTTTGGCGTCTATTATCTGACCATCCTTTATGGTCAATGCGGGGGTCGGACCTTCAGCATAACGGGTAAGCTGAAATCCACTTGGCGTTTTTACTATCTGGGCCATCTTTATGGTATGGGTACCTATGTCCACACCACCGATAACTCCTTTTCCCGCAAAGAGCCGTTTGAAAAATTGCATTTAGGTAAATTCACCTCCCTCCTGAAAATATTCATTAAATCTGTTTCGCCAAAAAACACTAATCTCCTGCATGAGAAAATTTTTTAGATAAATTCCATGCCAAGAAACCGAAACCCGAATTTACCTTTTATATACGGGTTGATAACATGAGTTTCCACATACATTATTAATATCCTTTTTTTTAACAGGTTTTTATATTTTTTTCATGGTAATTGCTGAATTTATCATGAAAAATACCATGGCACAAACCACATACATCAGTGCTGCGAAAAGGAGCGTAGCCCCAAATCCTGAAGCCTGCGCAACGATCATAGCGAGTACGGATCCGAGGACGGAAGCAGCGCCGTTTACCCCCCATGCCCAGGGTATGAGAGTGGAGTTGTCCTCGCCAAGGGTTCTCAGGCCTGTGGGGAATGGCATTCCCATAAATATGCCAAAGGGCGATATTAAAAGGACAGAAATAATTACTCTTAATGTAATACTCAAGCTTAAAAATGCAGAAAACACCTTATCCAGTGCAAAATAGTACAATAAAGCCAGCAAAGCTATGCCGGCGGCTGCAACAATCAGGGTTTTCACTCTGTTTTTTCCAACTACGGCGCTTAGATAGGATCCGGCTCCGGTGAAAACCAGCAGGGCAAAAAGCACAACAGACAGTGAAAATGACGGATGTCCCAGAAACAGCGAGAATTTTGTCATCAGGGTTATTTCTACAAACATAAAAGCTGCACCGAGAAATCCGAAGTAGATCATATACAGCAGGGACGATTTTGCGGTGAAATTGCCGATCCCTTTGGCTTTGAGTGGAATAAGCATAAATACCACAGAGAATACTATCGAAAGTATCAGAACTGTGAATGTTATGGTGAAAACCACAGGGAATTCGACTTTTTTCTCAAGAGCTTTCTGGAAATATACAGGCAGGAGGTTCCATCTGTCAATAAGGTAGAAGAATGGTCTGTCATCGCTTACTGAGCTTATATCAAATGGGAAAGCTGATGTAAACGCTCCTGAAGAAGCCGGGTTGAGTACCGCTGTGAAATCATTCTGCATACCCGGCAGATAGATAATATTAAACTTACACCTCTCGCAGTAACTTTTTATTTTTTCCAGTTCCTGCGGGGTGAAATCCCCCTTTTTCCATATGAAGTTGAGAAGCTTTTCCTGGGAGGTGATTACCACAGAATTTCTTAAATCCTGCCCGGTGGCGGATACTGCGAGGGCGCAGAGTCTGAAGCTCTGAACCGGAAGGCCCGGTTTATGCTCCCACCGGCTTATGCTTATATACCCTCCCGGATTTACATGATTGTAATAATCCCGGAATGCTTCAATTGTATAGAGATAATTTTCAGAAAGGGAGTATGCTCCTGAATAAGTGGCTGCCCACGAATCCACGAGGGGAAGATAGACAAGGTTGTATTGTTTTTGTGTCCTTTTTATAAAATTTCTTCCCTCTGCTGTAAATAAATTTATGCCGGGCTGCTCAAAGAGTTTTCCGCCGTAATCACGGTATTTTTTTGAAGCTAAGCCTGAGATGGCGGGATTTATTTCCACAGCATCAATATTTTTTGCGCCGTATTTACGAGCCGAGAGCACATCAATGCCGCCGCCTGCGCCGATAATGAGGGCATCGCCTTCGCCGTTGAGATTGTGAACTATTGAACTGAGTGTATAGAGGGGAAATTCTATTTTATTGAGGTCGCCGTCAAATCTTACAACGGATGTGAAGCCGTCGCCGTCGATGGTTATGCCGATCTGATCGGGAACCCTTCCTTTATATTCATGTGAAAGTCCCCAGGTATATTCGGGGACCGGTGTAAACGCATCCACTCTGGAAAATGAATTCCATACGGAATCAACAACTTTTGCGCCTTTTGTCTGATAATAGCTGAGAGCTTTATCGGCAGGGAGGGTTATGGAAAAAATACTGCCGGAAAAGGGTATTACAGCTATCAGAGCCAAAATCCAGACTGCAAGGGGGATTGTAAATTTTGCAGATGTTTCTTTTTTTACACCTTTAAGAAGAACAAAGGCGGCGGCTGCTGACATAAGGGATGAAAGAATGACAATCCCCTGCCCTCCTGTTATACCAATCAGAAAAACCACTGCAAGGCAGCCTGAGCCTGCGCCGATAAGATCCCAGAAGTAGAGTTTCTGAACTATTTCACTCTTTTTCGACATAATGGATGACATTACACATCCGGCAAAAAAGAAAGGCAGAGCGAGGAATAGATAAAAAACTATAAATTTAAGAAGATTTGTAATTTCTCCGAGATTTCTTACATCGAGTTTGAGGTGGGTGAATATGAAAAATGCTGCAAGATTGGAAATCGAAAGCAGGCAGGCAAAGTTAAAGACGGTTTTATAAAAATCATTCTTCAGAATATCGGGTTTTACCGATAGAAAAACGCCGCTGACGCCCATTCCGAAAAGTGCTATGGAAATGGACAGAAAAGCGAAATGGTGCCAGAGTGCTATGGAAAAGATCCTCGTCAGTCCGATTTCCAGAATTATGACTGCCATTCCGGTAAAAAATACTACCGGGTATAAAATACCTTTTTCATTTTTTATTTCACCGGCGGTATTTTCAGAACCTGCCGCCAAAGTTTCATCCTGCTTCATATTATGCTTGCGCTCCGGGTTTTAGTTTTACACACAATTCAAAATTACATCCAAATAACCTTCTAAAAGATTAAAATTAAGATGAAGATAAAATCCGGTAAAAAAGCTGGGAGAGGGGTCAATGCCTATGAATTAAGACATGGATTTGTCTGATCGATCACGAGGGTTGTGTCCGTTTGCCCAGTTCCCGGAGAAAACTTTTGAACCAGGGACCGACCGGAGGGGTTAGGACCGACGGGGATTTGGGGACTGTCAGAGGAGACCACGCTTTTTTGGAAAATCGAGGTTACCCTCCGAACCTCCTCCCTTGAAAACAGGAGTATTAGGGATTGGGATTGGGATTGGAGTGGTTTTTGCTAATTCAGGAGTATTGGGCAGGGAATCGGAGTGGATTTTACTAATTCAGGGCATTGGGATTAAATTTATCTGAGGTTCTTTATAACAGGATGATTATAATAAGGAAGGTTTTAAAATGGAAAAGCGTGATTTTAAAAAAGAATTGAAGCATCTATACAATCCATCAGCAAAAGAAGTAAGCTTTGCTGATGTGCCGCCTATGACATTTCTTATGCTGGATGGTCAGGGTGATCCCAACAATTCCCCTGTTTTTCAGGCTGCTGTGGAGACTCTTTTCACTCTTTCATACACATTGAAATTTATGATAAAAAAAGGCGAAACTGCCATTGATTACGGAGTTATGCCTCTGGAAGGCCTCTGGTGGCATGACGATATGGAGAAGTTTTCTGTTGAGGACAAATCTTCGTGGAAATGGACACTTATGATTATGCAGCCTGAGCTGATATCAGCAGAAATGGTTGAGGAAGCCCGGAAGGTTGCGGAAAAGAAGAAACCTGCCCGGCTGGATGAAGTGAGATTCGAATCATTTCACGAAGGAACAGCTGCCCAGATAATGCACATCGGACCATTTTCCGAGGAGAAGCCTGCTGTGGATAAAATTCATAAATATATAGAAGATCAGGGAAAAACCAAGAGGGGCAAACACCACGAAATATATCTGAGCGACATTAGAAAGGCAAATCCCGCAAACTGGAAAACTGTCATCAGGCAGGGGATGGAGTGAGGGGTGTGGTTATGAGGGTTGCTGGCGGTTTGCCAGCGGTTTTTGGACCCGGCCGGCAGTCGTTGGCGAAGCTTGTGGTTATGAGGTTGCTGGCGGTTGGCCTGTGGTTATAGGACCCGGGGACAGGCGGACGCCAATGGATTAAGACATTGATTTACCTGATCGCTCACGAGAATTATGTCCGTTTGCCCAGCTCCCGGAGAAAACTTTTTTGGAAAAAGTTTCCTCCGGACCTCCTTCCCAAAACTTTTGAATTGGGGACCGACCGGAGGGGTTAGGACCGACGGGGATTTGGGGACCGTCAGAGGGAACCACGCTTTTTTAAAAA
>JAJTBE010000220.1 GCA_021287065.1 Bacillota bacterium | reverse complement strand
AAAAGTTTTGGGAAGGAGGTCCGGAGGAAACTTTTTCCAAAAAAGTTTTCTCCGGGAGCTGGGCGTGCGGTTATAATTATTGTGAGTGATCAGATAAATCCATGCCTTAATTCATGGGCATTGCCCCCGGTCCCTGGTCGGTCCCCCAATTCAAAAGTTTTGGGAAGGCGGGTGCCCGCCCACAGGGTGGGCGCGAGGAAACTTTTTTCAAAAAGTTTTCTCCGGGAGCTGGGCAAACGGATAATGCCGGTGATTTGTGGTTCTGGTTTGCGCCGTGTGCGGCCCCTGCGGGTCCGTTTCGGGGTTGCAAACCCCTCCTACGATCCTTTGCGAAGCTTGTGGTTGCAGGGCTTTATGATGTTTAAGGATAACTGACTGCCTCCCATGTCCATTTATTGGTAAAAACCACTCAACTTCCCATACCGAATACTCCTGTTTTTCAAGGAAGGAGGTTCGGAGGAGACCTCGCTTTTCCAAAAAAGCGTGGTTTCCTCTGAGGGTCCCCCGGTCCCAAATCCTCCCGGTCCCTGGTCGGTCCCCCCCCGGCATGATATTAACCGCTGATTCACCGAGTCGCAGGCGCCGCCTGCTCCTGAGTTTTGTCCCATATAAACACGAAAATCATCCCTTTGTAATTCCATAAATGATTATAGATTAAAAAATCGGAATTTTCACCCTCCGGCGCCTGCCGGATTAAAGGGATTCCATATTTGCAGTTCAAAATATAACTAACTTTGAAAAATAATAAACGCAATATCGGTGTGAAGGGCTGCTTTATCCCAATGCTCATGAATTAAGGAATGGATTGATCTAATCGCTCACGGGAATTATAACCGCATGCCCAACTCCCAGAGGAAACTTTTTGAAAAAAGTTTCCTCCGGACCTCCATCCCAAAACTTTTGAATTTGGGGACCGACCGGGGACCGTGGGGTTTTGGGACCCTCAGATGGAACCACACTTTTTTAGAAAAGCGGGTTTCCCTCCGAACCTCCCTCCTTGAAAACAGGAGTATAGGATGGGAATTTGAGTGAATTTTGCTGATTCAGCGGCATTGTGCTTTACCCGAATGGATTCCAGCGCCCCCACGCCGCAGAGGAGTAGGTTTGGACAGATTTTACAGAAGAAGAATGAACCCGCCGGGGATGAAGAATTTTGAAGTTGTTATTGAGGAAAGCGATCTTTATATTCTTGCAGATACGGATATCAGGGAGAGAGCTTTCTGCGCTCTTGAAAAAGTCAGGTTTGACCTGAAAAATTATATTAAAAATGATCCCCTGTTTCAGACCACCCTGAAGGCTCATAATGTGCCTGATAATGCGCCTGCAATTGTGAGGGAAATGGCAGAAGTTACTTCTGTTTTTGATGTAGGACCAATGGCTTCAGTGGCGGGAGCTGTGGCAAAATATGTGGGAATGTCCCTTGACCCATACTGCAGCAGGCTCATAATAGAAAACGGCGGGGATATTTATATAAAAAGCAGCGAACCGGTGGTGTCGGGAATCTGGGCCGGTGAGCATTCGCCTTTTTCCGACAAACTCAAATTCAGGGTTGATCCCGGAGGAAAGCCTCTGGGTATATGCACTTCAAGCAGAACCGTAGGGCCTTCCCTCAGTCTGGGGAATGCGGATGCTGTGGTAACTATTGCAGAATGTCCTATTGTTGCCGACGCTGCAGCTACTTTTGCAGGAAATATGGTAAAGTGCGCAGATGATATCGAAACGGCAATTAACAAGGAAATTGAATACAACATGTTGAAAGGGATCATAATAATAATAGGCGACAGGATTGGGGCAGAGGGCGATTTCGAATTTATCTGATCTTTCCCTTTTTGTATAAACAGCGCTCTGTTTGAGTCCTGTTAAACCTGAAAAGGAGCATCCCCTATGCACAAAAATATTTTTCTGCACTTTTCCAGGGACCTTGTCAATAAGCCCATTATTTCCACACTTATAAGAAAATACGAAGTGGAAGTAAACATTCTTCAGGCAACCATCACACCCAACGAAGAAGGAACAATGTTTGTTCAGCTCAGGGGCGAAGAGGAAAAATTACAGAACGCTCTGGGATATCTGGTTTCTTCAGGTGTGGATGTTATGGTGAAACCCCGCCGCATTAAGTATCACGAAAATATCTGCGTTTCGTGCGGCGCCTGCGTCGCCCATTGCCTGCCAAAGGCTCTCTTTGTTGATGAAGACACAGGCGAAGTCAAATATGATGAAGAACTCTGCATTGCCTGCGAGCTGTGCATACCCGCCTGTCCTTATCATGCCGTTGAAATGGCAGTTACAACGATGGGAGGTTCGAATAATGGCTAAAACCTTTGAAGAGATTAATGAAAAAATTAAAAGCAGAAAAGCTGTAGTTGTAACCGCTGAGGAAATGATCGGCATCGTAAAGGAAAGAGGCGCAAAGAAAGCTTCTGAAGATGTTGATGTGGTAACAACCGGCACTTTTGCTCCAATGTGCTCGTCGGGAGCTATTCTTAATACCGGACATTCTGTGCCGAGAATGAAAATGACCCATGCCTGGTTCAACAATGTTTTTGCCTATGGCGGAATTGCTGCTGTGGATTTTTATCTTGGAGCAACCGAATGTACCAAGGATGATCCCCTCAACAAGGCATTTCCGGGCAAATTCAAATATGGCGGCGGCCATGTAATAGAAGATCTGGTAAGCGGCAAGGATGTTATCATGGAGGCGGCGGCTTACGGAACAGACTGTTATCCCCGGAAAGAGCTGAGAACCCTTATAAATATCAAAGATCTCAACACAGCCCAGCTTCTCAACCCCCGCAACTGTTATCAGAACTACAATGTTTCCGTAAATAAGCATACCAACAAGACAATCTACACTTATATGGGTATTCTGAGGCCCAATATGGCAAATGCGGGATATTGCAGCGCAGGACAGTTAAGCCCGCTTCTCAACGATCCCCACTACCGCACCATAGGAATCGGCACCAGAATTTTCCTTGGGGGCGGCACTGGATATGTTTATATGCATGGAACCCAGCATTCACCAAACACAACAAGGGGAGCCAACGGAGTGCCGAGAGGCGGAGCGGGAACTATTGCAGTAACAGGAGATATGAAGGGTATGTCTCCTGAGTTTGTACGCGGCGTTTCCATGACCGGTTACGGTGTGTCCCTTGCTCTGGGAATAGGTATTCCGATTCCTATTCTGGATGAGGATATGGCAAGGTTTACCGGTGTAAGCGACGAAGAGATTTTTGCCCCTGTGGTTGATTATTCCCACGACTACCCCAATTTTGAGGGAAGCCCTCTCGGCTGGGTCAGTTATAAGGAGCTGAGAAGCGGAAGCATCAATCTCAACGGTAAAAAGATCGAAACCTTCAGTCTTTCCAGTTATCCAAAAGCCCGGAAAATAGCGGAGATTCTGAAAAAACGGATTGACGAAGGAAGCTTCCTTCTTGGAAAACCTGTGGAACTGCTTCCCGGAGAAGAAGCGGGACTCACATTCAACAGACTGAAACTTCGCCCGGTTTAAGAGTCTGCCGCAATGCCACTGAATTAGCAAAATTTACTCCAATCCCTAACCCAATACTCCTGTTTTTCAAGGGAGGAGGTTCGGAGGAGACCTCGCTTTTCCAAAAAAGCGTGGTCTCCTCTGACGGTCTCCTAATCCCCACGGTCCCTGGTCGGTCCCCCAATTCCAAAAATTTTGGATGGAGGTTCGGAGGAAACTTTTTTCAAAAAGTTTTCTCCGGGAGCTGGGCAGACCGACACAGGCCTCGTGAGCGATTAGATAAATCTATGCCTTAATTCATGGGCATTGGGGTCTGCCGGAAGTTTTTGATATTGGCAAACCCTTATATATCAATCCTGATTGAGAAAAATTTGAAATCATGGTTTAAAAATTTCTTTTCAAGCAGGAAAAAATTCATGGAAATATAATATACATGCGAGAAGAGATATATCGGCGCTTAGCGCTGTAAGTTGTTTCAGATAATGAAGCAAGCGCCTTTTCTGCATACTGTTTAGAGATATTTAGAATACATGTATAAAAAAGGAGGCGATACTGTGGGTCTGAATACCCCCATGAAAATCGTTCTTGCCGTGGTAATCATTTTCCTTATTGGAATCGGTTTCTATCTTCTTGACTATCAGAAGAAGATTACCACCATAAAGCAGTTGGACCAGACTCTCACATCGAAAAAGGATCAGCTTAAGATGGACGAAGAGCGCGTCAAAAAGCTCCCGGAGGAAATACGCAAACATGAGAAACTCCAGGGTCAGCTCGATTCGCTTATTAAAAAGCAGCTTCCCAAAGAACCCAAGGAACTGTTTGTCCCTGCGTTTATCCGTGAAATCGAGGAACTGGTATCTGCTGAGAAAAAATTCCTGGGTGACGAAAGCTTCAAAATCTTGTCACTCGCTCCCGGTCCCCTTACTCAGCCCGGTGGAAATGAACCCGGCGGTCCCGCCGATAACGAGCCTAAAGTGGAAGCCCTCAAAAGATTCCCCAGACAGCTCTTCAACCTCCACCTTCAGGGAAAATACTATACCTGCATGCATTTCCTGCATCAGCTGGCTCTGCTTCGTCTGAAAAGACTGGTAACCATCAGCAAGATCAACCTTGGTCCCGCTGAACAGGTAAAGTATGGAGTATCACCGATGCTCAACATCATTATCCCTATGGAAGCATATCTCAACGAAGAGAAGAGCGATGCACCTCCGGCCACTGCTCCCGGTGGAGCTCCGGCACCCGCACCCGCTCGATAGGGAATGCAATTATAAGCAAATATAGGGACTACCGCAAGGTGGTCCCTTTTTCATTAATATTTTTTTCTCATGTATCTTAAAGATTTTACTTCTGAACAAGACAATATAAAAGATAGTTCATACTTTAAGCTAATTGACAATCCGAATTTCCGGCTCAGGAGATGAAAATGGATATAAGAATAAGAGCTTTAAGGGATTCAATCGAAAGCAATAATAAAGACTCCCGCAAACTTCTTGAAGAAATAGTAAACATAAACAGTTATGCCTATAATAAAGAAGGCGTTGAAAAAGTAGCAGGCATACTGAGAAAAAGATTCACAAATCTTGGATTTACGGAAACTGTCATACCCAGGAGCAAAGTCGGCAATATTACCCTTCTTTCCAATCAGGCGGCTATCAAAGCCGGCAATATGGGCGGAGTGCTTCTAAATGCGCATCTGGATACGGTTTTTGAACCCGGACAGAAGCAAATCCCCTACTACAGTGTCGATGGAATAATCAGAGGACATGGAGTTACCGACGATAAAGGCGGAGCTGTAATCATATATCAGGCTCTCAAAGCATTGTTTGAAACAAAAATGCTCGATCATATCCCCGTTAGAGTGCTTTTTAACACCGACGAGGAACAGGGGTCCGACTGTTCAAAAGACCTTATAAAAAAAGAAGCGTCGGTTTCAGAACTCGTGATAGTGGCCGAATACGGCAAACCCAGAGATAACGGAGCTACTGTTGTTACGGGAAGAATGGGGAGAGGCAGAATAAACCTCAACCTTAAAGGCAGAAATAGTGAAGTGGCAATGCTGGAGATTATGGAAAAAACAACACTTCTCGGAAGCCCGGATCAGCAGCCCCTGGTAAGATTCAGAGATTATGTATGCAATTCCAATGAAGCCAGAGCGATGATAACCTTCGGTTATGCTACAGTGCCCGAAGGGGAAAGGCTTCAGGAAGTTATTGAAGATATTATCATATATACGGCAGGTATATTCAAAACAGATCATTATATGGAAAACGGCCTGACCCGTCCTCCTGTGATTTTTGATGAAAAACGGTGGAATGTCTTTAACAGGCTTCAGAAAATCGGAGAATCGATAGGCTTCAACCTCCATCCCGAATCAAGAACAGCAGGGTCGGATGCAAGTTTTGTTCCTGATCATGTGCCCGTACTTGACGGAATGGGTCCTGTAGGCGATAAAATTCATACCGATGAAGAATTTATGCAAGCCTGCAGCTTAACAGCAAGACCTCTGGTTATCGCTGAACTTGTCGCCCAAATGTTTTCATAATTTTTACTCCCATAGGAACAGCGTCGATGTAGCCTTTACCGTCTTCAAGAAAGACCACTATGCCGTATTTCGGCGCGTCTGCAGGATAATACCCGATAAACCATCCATGATACCTCCCGGGAATTCTGGGGTTTTCCGCTGTTCCCGTTTTGCCTGCACCGTTTAAGCCTGCCAAACCTATTTCCCGGCATGTCCCGCTTTTAGCCGCTGTTTCCATTCCTTTTCTGAGAATCCGGTAAGTCCCGCTTTTAAATGATGGAGATTTACCGCAGTTTTTCAGACATTTTCCCGTCGCAACAATGCTTAAGATATTAGCAGCCTGAAAGGGAGTAATTTTCAGTTCTTTTGAATCCCCTACGGAAAAAGCGGCAAAATCAGAGCGGTTTGATGGAATTCGACAGATTCCGGGTTTTGCCGGAGCAGGTGAAGCACCTTCCGGGATTTTCATCCCTATTTTAAACATACGGGCGCATTGGGAAAGGTTTTTTACACTGAGCCTTCCTGAATACATATAAAACCATATACTGCAGGAGAATCCGATAGCTTGCGTCATATTCACCCTGCCATGCCCCCCGGGTTTTGAACATATAAAGTCCCTGTTTCCTATTTTAATATAATTCTTACAATCCACTGATTCGTCAGGGTTAACCAACCCGTTTTCAAGTAATGCCGCTGCAGTAACAAGCTTGAATATCGAACCCGGTGATGATTCGAGAGAAAAGGCAATATTCGGATTTATCACAACCACAGGTTCCCGGGCTTTCAGGTCGATTACAATTATTGTCCCTGCATTGTTTCCAAGAACCGCCCTGCATTCTTTTTTAAGTCTGTCAGGATTCAGTTCCGCCTGTTCCTTGCCGGTATCTGCTTTGTGTCTGTTTTCCGCTGCATAACCCGTATGAATAACCATAGCAAGCATAAAAAAAGCCAGACAAAAGCAAAAACGGATATATCCGTCTGAAACGCACCGATATATCCGCTTGTCAATTAACTTAAAACAGACTCTGCAGTCCATAGATTTTAGTTTCCGGCAGCTTTGTTAAGCTGTTTGTCTCCGCCCTGATAAGGAGGAAGGGGAATCTGTTCCACTGCGATTGTGGGCTCGATTACCACGCCGTTTTTCAGGAGTTTGCCGCCGTTGAATTTGTAGTAGGCATAAGGCATGGTAAAGTAACTGTCATCTCTGAGATGATATGATTTTGTATCATCTCCGTCCCAGATCATTTTCTGACCGATAATGGGTATTTTGTGATATTTATCGAGAACCAGCGCCACAAAAGCACAGGAAGCTGAAGTATATCTGTTCATAATCACTGCATCGGGTTTAATCTTCAGAGCGTCTTTATCACCTGTTCCCTTGAATGATTCGCTGCCTGTTTTGAAAAGACGTTCCGCAAACACTTCATTTTCCTTTGCAAAACCTGCGGCAAGGTCCAGAGCGCCTGTCATAGTGCCGGCACTGTTGCGCATATCCCAGATAACCTTTTTGACTTTCTTTCTGGCAAATTCATCCTGAATCTCTTCAAGAGATGTATTCATTCTTTCGCCAAGATACCTGAATTTGATATATCCGATATTTCCGGGAAGAATCTTATACCTGAGGCTTTTCGGATTGGGACCGAGGAAGGTTCTTACCACAGTTACCTTTATCTCTTTGTTGAGGGCTGGTCTGTATATGGTGAGAATTACTTTTGATCCAACTGGTCCTCTGACTTCTTTAGTAAGCTGTCTGAATTCAAGTTCTTTAACTGATTTTCCGTTGACGGCAATAAGCCTGTCTCCGGACTGAATGCCCTGTTTGTCTGCAGGAAGGTCCTGAAGGGTTTCGATAACCATCCAGCGGCTCTGGGTGTCTTTATTCTTTTCATCTACGAAAAATCCGCATCCGCCTTCTGTGTATCCTGATTCCTGAAGGGTCTGACGGTATCTGCCCGGTCTGTAGAAACGGCATTCGTTGTTATTGAATGTTTTGAGCATTCCCCTGATTCCTGCGTACATATACGCCTGCATATCTTTTTGTGAAATACCTTTGGCTTTTATTTTATCCGCAAATATGCCGGAAAACTGCTTGAGGTTTTCGGAAGCAGTGAGTCCCGCCACCGGATTTTCTATCTTTTTTCTCTTTGTGTAATCATCAACGCCCTTTACGAACCCCTCTGTAAGTGTTTTTGCATCCAGCGGGTCGTAATATTCTTTTATCATAAGATTCACAATAGCTTCTATATCCGATGATTCAAGGGGAGCAGGTTTTTTATCACCACTATCCCCATTGCCGCCGTTTCCATTATTCTGAGCATATAATGCACCGGGAGCTGCCAGAAGAAAGAATACTGCTGCAATCAAAACCAAAATCAAAGTTAAGAGCTTTGATGTGTTAATTACTCTCATGGTTGCTTCTCCTCTCCGAAAAAATAAATTTAGTATAAATTCGACATGTTGTTTTTTTCTTCCTTCAGAGAGAAGCTGTTACAAGAGGATCATGGAAGCTTTATTTCGGAAAAATTTGGGGACTCGCTTTTAAAATCGTCCCGGATGCTTTTGGGAACCTGATCAAGAATGGCATCGATAATACTATCCACTGCCAGATATCTTTCGTTGTACATCGTAATGGAATGAACCTGATAATCCAGTTTTACGGTTATTCTGGTGATAAGCCCCTTTTTCATATTGGGGTTTCCGTAAACCCTGCTCATTTCGAGGAACTTTGATCTCATGATCTGATAATAAATATATTCAAGCTGTTTTGCAGTGAGTTTGAAATCCTGTTCCTTTTCCAGATCCATATCCTCGCCCTGCTGTATCTTTTTGAACTTACAGTTGCCGTCCATATTAATACGGATGGAAGTATAAGGATTTCTGCTGTAAGGGCATTTTTCGAGAAGAACGCTGAAATCCCTGAAATTGTTGAGGGATTCCTGAGCGAATGCTGCTCCGCAGGAGCACAGTGATATGATCATCGCCATACAGACTGCCAGAAACATCTGTTTTACTGTATCTGAAAAAGCAGAAAGTTCTTTATCTGATTCGGTTAGTTGAGTTTGATTTTGCATACTTTCATAAGTATGGCTGCCAGTTTTCTCGGAGGGCTGATACGGCTGAACCATACGGTTAAAATTTTATCCTGGTGTTTTCCCTCGAACCAGGTTACTGAATCCATACCCACGGGCTGTTCTGTGGGAGGAGTGTAACTTATTGATTTAAGAATGAGCTGTTCGAGGCTCTTTAAAAACTCCACCTTACCTTCGTGAGTAATGGAAAGATTGATGGTAAAAGTAAGCAATCCGTAATTTCTCGGTTTGGTATCAGTTTTAAAAAAGTCTCGTAAGGTTCTTCTCTCTCTCATAACTCATATTTTAACCTTTTTTTCCGGTAAGGGCAAGAGGTTGAAGATTCTTTACAAAATTTTTCTGTAACAAAAATATCCTGAAAATTTTCATAAAAAAAAAAGACCCCGCATATAGCGGGGATCCTGGAAATTGAGGATGAAGAAAAGATGGCTGAGCCATCTTAACGAATAAGACTCATTCAATGCCGGATTTCGCCGCTCTGAGCTCCTCAAGTTTTTCCTTGAGTTTCTTGATAGCGACAGTGTGAATCTGGCTGATACGGGCTTCGGATATATTGAGAACCAGTTTCATTTCCTTGAGTGTCAGGTCCTCAATATAGTATAGTGCAAGAACAAGTTTTTCCCTTTCAGAAAGTTCCATCAGAGCCATTTTCAGAGCGGATTTTATTTCAACCCGTTCATAATCTGAAATAGCATCTTCAGGCTGAACCGAAGTAACCTTGTCCTCGGGTATATAATAGCGGTTGGAGAAGCTCTGCAGATCCTCAAAGGAGAGGAGCTGCGACTGCTCTGCCGCGCTGATAATTTCGTTAATCTTGTCAACAGGAAGGTTCAGTTTGTCTGAAATTTCCTGACTGCTGGGGGTTCTCTGAAGTTCCTGGGTAAGTTCTTCCTTGGTTTTTTCAATTACTTTTGCCATCTTACGGACTCTTCTGGGAATCCAGTCCATGGCTCTGAGCGAATCGATGATGGAACCTTTTACCCTGATAGTTGCATAGTTGGCAAAGCTCATTCCGCAGCGGGGGTTGTACCTTGAGGCTGCGTCCATAAGCCCCATAATCCCCTCGTGGATAAGATCATCGTGATCTATATGCCTGGGGAGGAATATTGCAAGTTTCGACGCGATTTTCTTGACCAGGTGCAGATGTTCCTGGACAAGTTTTCGTTTTTCATCATCGAGTGTATAACTTTTTTCCATAACGCCGATCACTTTTCTTCCCTCCTGTAAACCTAATTTACAGTGGGATTATTTTGTCCTTGAAAATAATTTGGACTTTTTTTGTAAAGATTTGAAATCTGTTTCATGTCCCAAATCATTATTCCCAGGTGCTCAGTTTATTATTCCATGTTCTTAGACTAATCCTGCTGCTGAAATTGAAGAACCGTCCATTTTTGCACCGGGCATACGGGAAGGTCCGATTGTGAGAACATCAACGGTGTGGATGGTTGTATCCGGCAGAATTTCGTTGTAGGAAAGAACCGACACATCAGGGGCTACTTTTTCGGTAAGTTTCTTCACATAGACACGAATAGCCTGCGAACACAGAATAATGGGCTGCAGATTCATCGAAGATACTTTTCTGATTGATTCCATCAGTGCATCATAGAATCTTTTCAGAATCGCAGGCTCAATGGTGGAAAGAGGCTGGTTGCGGTCTTTCTGCAAAGCTTCCCTTATAAAGTTTTCCACATCCATACCAAGGGTAATAACCGGAATTGTTCCGTCAGGAGTCTGGAAGTTCTTACAAATAGTTCTCGCAAGCGAGGTTCTTACCTGCTCTGTCAGGAAATATGGATCCTTGGTTTTTGAACCGTAGTCGGCAAGCACTTCAAGGATAAGCCTGAGGTTCTTCACAGGCACTCTTTCGCTGAGGAGATTCTGAAGAACCTTCTGGACATCTCCAACCGTCATAACATTGGGGATCAGCTCGTTGATAAGAGCAGGGTATTTCTCCTTGATTTTGGAAAGCAGATCCTGAGTTTCCTGTCTTCCGAGAAGGAGAGAAGCCCTTGTCTTAATAATTTCAGACAGATGGGTTGCTATAATGGATGAACCGTCGATAACAGTGTATCCGAGAAGTTCAGCTTTTTCCTTGTCGTCTTCCTTAATCCAGAGAGCGGGAAGCCCGAATACAGGCTCACGGGTTTCGAGACCTTCGAGGGTTTCATCCATAAACTCGTCTCCCTCTTCGCCGCCCATAGCCAGGAGCCTTCCCATAACAATTTCATTTTCAGCCATAACTTCACCGAATATTTTAATTCGGTAAGCTTTAGGGTCGAGCATAATATTATCACGGATACGAACCGGCGGAACAGCAACGCCCAGTTCTCTTGAACAGGACTTTCTCACCATAAGGATTCTTTCCAGAAGATCCCCGCCTCTCTTATCATCCACCAGAGGAACAAGGCTGTATCCGATTTCGATTTCAAGGGGTTCCAGATCCAGTGAAGGCAGAATTTCGCCAGGCTCTTCGCCGCCTTCTTCCGCACGCTTTTTCTCCTTTGCCTGCTGGGGAGTAACCTGAGCGGCGGCGGCAGCTTTTGCCAGCTTCTGCTTTTCTTCGTTGTCAATTTTGCGATAGAGTAAAAAGGACAGAATCGCCAGAAGGAAAAACGGAATTTTGGGAAGTCCGGGGACAAGCCCGAATAAAACCAGAAGAATCGATATAAACATAATCAGTCTCGGCTGTGCGAGAATCTGTTCCGTTGCTTCTTCGCCAAGGTTTGAATCCGAAGCTGCTCTGGTAACGATAATACCCATTGCGGTTGAAATCAGAAGAGCGGGAATCTGTGTGACCAGACCTTCACCAACTGTCAGAAGGGTGAATTTCTGGACTGCTTCCACAAGCTGCAGGCCTTGCTGGGCAACACCGACGATGAAACCGCCGATGATGTTGATGATAATAATGATAATAGATGCGATTGATTCGCCTTTGATAAATTTGCCTGCGCCGTCCATAGCGCCGTAGAAGTCAGCTTCACGCTCGATTTTTCTTCTGCGTTCCTGAGCTGCTTCCTGAGAAATAACACCGGCGCTGAGGTCTGCGTCGATACTCATCTGTTTTCCGGGCATAGCGTCGAGGGTGAATCGGGCTGCCACTTCAGCTACACGCTGGGCGCCGCTTGTGATAACAACAAACTGGATAACCACAAGGATAAGGAAGATTACAATACCCACAACATAGTTGCCGCCAACCACAAAGTCGCCGAAGGTGTTAATAACTTCGCCTGCGTAGCCATGGAGGAGAATAAGCCTTGTGCCGCCGATGTTGAGAGACAAACGGAGCAGGGTGATGATGAGCAGCAATGACGGGAAAACCGAGAAATTCAGCGGTTCGAGGGTGTACATTGCAATCAGCAGAACCATAAGGCTCAGCGTAATATTGAACGAATGAAGGAAGTCGAGCATCATAGGCGGCAGAGGCAGCACCATGAACACGACAATGGCGACGACGCCAAAAATCATTACAATTTCGCTGAATCTGGATTTATTTGCTTTTTTACTTTCCAAAAGGGTTTCCTCCTGAATTCAGGTTTTCCAGTCTTTCAACGAATGCTATAACTTCTGCCACTGCCATATACAGATCAGGAGGGATCATCTGTCCCTCATCAACCTGATCATATAATGATCTTGCAAGGGGGGGATTTTCGTGTATCGGGACTTTATGTTTTTCTGCTAACTTTTTTATTTGCTGTGCAAGGTGGTCAACACCTTTTGCAACCAAAATTGGTGCTTCGTCATCATCTTCTTTATATTTGAGGGCAATGGCGTAGTGAGTGGGGTTTGTAACCACAACTCTCGAACCTTTCACACCTTCGAGCATACGTCTTTTTACCATTTCACGCTGACGCGCTCTCAATCTCTGTTTCAGGTATGGATCGCCTTCCAGCGACTTGTATTCTTCCTTAACTTCCTGTTTTGTCATCATCATATCTTTTTTGAAACTATACGCCTGATAGAAATAGTCAAGCCCTGCTATAATAGCAAGGCATCCGATAATCTGAAAGGCAAATGATTTCATAATCTCCAGAAAATTTTCGAAAACCGATGCAAAAGGCAGAAAACCGAGGTTTGTTATTTTTTCCATATTCTTTTCCATAAACGATTTTGTAATGATAATCATAATGATTGTTTTCAGAAGAACTTTTGCAAATTCTATAATGCCCTTTTGTGAGAATATTCTCTTGAAGCCTTCCACAGGGTTTAATTTTTCAAGCTTTGGCGAGAGTGATTCCACAGAAACCAGAAAACCTGTCTGAAGAAGGTTTGTTCCTATAGCTACAAGCACCAGCAGCCCGAATAACGGCAGAAACAACTGAAATATGGGCATTGCCGACGCAATCAGATAAGTAGTGAGGCTTTGCGCCGAAATTTCCACTGTTGTGAAATTGTGAATCTGGCTTTTCATGTGCTCAGCTATAGCCAGAATAATTTCTTTGCTTCTTGAGGACAAAAACATGAATGTAACTAACATAGCCGCCACCACGGGAATATCCGTGGATTTGGCAACCTGACCCTTTTTTCTCGCTTCCTGAATGCGATGTTGGGTTGGTTCTTCGGTTTTGTCCTCTGACAAGTTTTACTCACCTCACATATAGAACATCTGCAGCAGTGGTTTTTGCAGATGATCAAAGTATCTGATGAAAATCTGGATCAGAAAGGGGAAATACGAAACCAGAAAAATCAGGCCCATACCGATTTTAAAAGGATAACCCACAATCATAATGTTAAGAGCCGGGGCGATTTTTGTGATAAATCCCATTACTATATCCAGAAGAAGCAGCGATATCAGCATAGGTATCGAAATATGAAAAGCCACCGGAAGAATATTGGAGAAAAGCCTGATCATATATTCGATAAAATTAGCTGTAAGTACGAACTGATCAACGGGAATCACCTTAAAACTGTTGATAATACCCAGAAGAAGCCAGTGATGTCCATTGATGGCGAAAAACAGAATAAGCGCAACCCAGTTGAACCAGTAAGATAAAAGGGTTAGCGGCGATCTGTTGGATGGATCCAGAAGAGTGGCCATTGCAAACCCTATCTGAGTGTCCATAAGCGCCCCTGCCACCTGAATGGCGGCAAAGACAAACGCAGTGCAGGTACCGAGGAAAAATCCGAACAGAGCCTGCCCCGCACAAAGAAACGCAAGATGGGGCAGAGTTTTAGGGAGCTGCTCCACCGGAGCGACAACAGGAAAAAGTATCAGAGCCACTATTATCGAAAAACCGATTTTGTACCTCATAGGGACTGTTTTGGATTCGAATATGGGTGATGCTATAAAAATACCTGATACTCTGGCAAGTATCAGCAAGAATGTCACTGCCTGATACTCTGTAAAAAAAGGCATAAGGAAAACTCCTGCGGCCCATTAATGTGCGAATTTATCCAGATTGCCCAGAAACGCAATGGCGAAATCCGATAGTTTTCTGAGCATCCAGGGTGCAAAAACAATAAACGCAACACCGGAGGCAACCATCTTGAGAACAAAGCTGACGGACTGCTCCTGAACCTGAGTAACAGCCTGAAACACACTGATAAGAACACCGACTATCATACCGGCAAGAATAACCGGCGCCGATAATAACAGCGTCATCATCAATATTTCCGCCCCAAGCTGGGTTACTTGTCCTGCGCTCATATTTTCCCTCCGTGATGCTTTATTTACATCATGCAGGTTTTACTCTTGGAAATAATTCCCTCAGGCTTACTCCCAAAGGCTCCTGAATTATATAAAATTCCTCTGATTCCTGATCAAAAACTCCTGTTTTTTTTTGCGAAGGAGGTTCCGCCCCCCCAATGCCACTGAATTAGCAAAATTTACTCTAATCCCTAACCCAATACTCTTGTTTTTCAAGGGAGGAGGTTCGGAGGAGACCTCGCTTTTCCAAAAAAGCGTGGTCTCCTCTGACGGTCCCCAGCCCCCCGGTCGGTCCCCCAATTCAAAAGTTTTGGGAAGGCGGGTGCCCGCCCGCAGGGCAATGCCACTGAATTAGTAAAACTTACTCCAATTTCCAGCCCAATACTCTTGTTTTTCAAGGAGGGAGGTTCGGAGGGTAACCTCGCTTTTTTAAAAAAGCGTGGTTCCCTCTGACGGTCCCCATTCCCCACGGTCCCTGGTCGGTCCCCCAATTCAAAAGTTTTGGGATGGAGGTCCGGAGGAAACTTTTTTCAAAAAAGTTTTCTCTGGGAGCTGGGCGAACGGACATAATTCCAGTAATAGATCAGATAAATTCCACCCTAATTCGTAGGCATTGGATTCCGGGGAAACCCCAATTCCACAGAATTAGCAAAAATCCACTCTAATCCCCAAGCCAAATACTCCTGTTTTTCAAGGAGGGAGGTTCGGAGGGCAACCTCGCTTTTTTAAAAAAGCGTGGTTCCCTCTGAGGGTCCACATTCCCCACGGTCCCCGGTCGGTCCCCCAATTCAAAAGTTTTGGGATGGCGGGTGCCTGCCCGCAGGGTGGGCGCGAGGAAACTTTTTTCAAAAAGTTTCCTCTGGGAGCTGGGCGAACGGTTATGAATCTTTTCTTGGGAAACCCGCTTTTTGAAAAAAGCTCGTTTCCCAACCCCTTCCGGCAAAAACTTTCAGTGCATCATTTTTCCGTTCTCTTTAATTTTGCTTTCTGCATATCGAGTTTTATTGCTGTTTGCTTATTCTCACTTTTTTGAAATCTGCTGCGCAGTTTTCAAAAAGGTTGGCAAACGGGGAAAGAATCCCCCAAACCCCTCGGCATTGAAACAACCGCAAATCCAACGAATCGCAGGCTCCGCCTGCTCCTGGGTTATCTTTCGATAACATCGTTTCAGTAAAAACCACTCAAATTCCCAACCCAATACTCCTGTTTTTCAAGGAGGGAGGTTCGGAGGGTAACCCCGCTTTTCCAAAAAAGCGTGGTTTCCTCTGATGGTCCCGGTTTCCGGAGTTTGGGAGATTCTATTTCTTCCTGTAAAAATAAACCTTATCCGTTCCCCATGAAAAAGGGAAACTGCCTTCATTAATAAGTATAAAATCCTCATCTTTGATCTGATTGTGGACAAAAATGACTATGGCGCCCATTTTCAGATCCTTCAGTTTGCCGACGATTGTATCAATAAGAGGTTTATCAAATGTGGTGCCGGCACAGAAAACAATATCGGCATCGGAAATCTCGGAATCGGCTATGTTTTCGTTTCTGAAGCTTACTCCTGCGGTTTTAAGCGACTTTCTCAGCTTTCTGCCAATCTCCGTGTATGGAGTGAAAATTTCTATTCCCACTCCCCTTAAATCAAAAATAAAGTTGGCTGCAAAAAGAAATGAACCTCTGCCGCACCCCAGATCATACAAAAGAGCATTCTTTTTGGGATTAATCTCCTGAAGAATCAGTTTTGTCGTCAGCGCTCCGGTTTCGCCGTATGTGAATGTCCTCTCAGACAAACCGGTTACCGCGGATTTTTCACTTTTCATTATCCTGTAAGAATTTTTGTCAAAATAATGAAAAGTCCTGAGTACAGTGAACTTCCACCACCAGTAGCTGGTGAAGAAAAACAGAAACTCGAGGAAATTGTATATGAAATTATAAAGGAATAATCCTATTTTGAATTTTAAAGACATGCTGATGAAGCTATCCTGTTGTTAAATCCGCGGAAAATGCCGATAAGCCGGCAGGTGGATACAGTTTCAAAAACCATGCCATGCCCAGCTAACCGGACATGGCATTTGTGAGTTTTTCATTGTTTATGTTTAACGGAAATCAGCCTATTCTGCCGCTTTCTTCAACCAGATTTCTGATGAAATCATATTTGGTAACCAGAATGGGATGCATAGGCAGAGCTTCCATTTCTATTGGCATTTTACCTGTCCAGTTGTTGGGGTTTTCCGGTGCGTCCGGATCATTGATTCTGTCCATAGCCGGATCCTCGCCGAACATGCCGTAGGCAACTCCCCAAAGGTCGTTGAAGGGCATAATCAGGAATACTGAATTTGAGTGGAAAAGTTTTTCGAGGATCTTTTTATGAAGCCTGTCTGTGTAGCGGGCGGGTCTTTCACCTTCGCCGCCGAGGAAATGCCAGAAGGCTGTTTTCAGTTCTTCCGCAGCTTCCAGTTTTTTGGGATCGGTGTCTTTCTGAATCCACCAGCCGGGAAGAGTGAAGAAATCGTGGGTTGTTGATGTTGCCATGGAAATATAGGGATATTCCTCCGGCACAAAGAAGGGCATGTCGTTTTCATCATCGGTCCAGTCTCTTTCCCAGATGATGACTTTGTATCCGGGAATTCCCAGATCCGACAGGGTTTTACGGCATACATAGGGGATGGTTCCCAGATCTTCGCCAATGGGAAGCATCTTTGTGGATTCAACCATCATTGAAAGAAGGGTTCTTCCCTGATGCTCCCATACGGGTTTGTGATTTCCCCTGCCATTGTCCTGAGGATCAAAGAATCCGTGTTTGCCCGCTTTTTTGCCTCTGGGGAATTCTTCTGTAATCGGAATGCTCCATATACGGAAAAGACCAACCACATGGTCGATACGGAAAATATCATAGAAGTTTTCTGCATACTGAAGTCTTTTTCTCCACCAGATAAAATCGTCTTTCTGGAGGTTTTCCCAGTTGTAGGGGGGCATTCCCCAGTTCTGTCCCATAAAGCTGTACTGGTCCGGCGGAGCGCCGCCGCAGAGTTCTCTTTTGAAATATTCGGGATGCGCCCAGACATCGGCGCTTTCATAATCCACCAGAAGGGGCAGATCGCCTTTAATCAGAACGCCTTCTGCAAAGCAGGCATCGTGGGCTTCTTTAAGCTGTTTGTATGCCAGCCACTGGATATAGCAGCCGAATTCAGTCTCGTCGGCGTTTTCTTTAAGCAGCTTTTTGGTTGAATGTTCTTTTGCCTCTTTGGGCCACTTTTCCCATGAATCCCAGCAGAATTTTTCCTTTAATGCTCTGAAGAGTGCATAGTCTTCGAGCCAGTAGGAATTTTCCTTTTTGAAAGCTTCAAAAGCTTTCCACAGTTCGCTTTTCTTTTTGCTGTTGCTTTTTACGAATTCGCCGAAGGCAATTCTCAGAGCTTCCAGCTTGTATGATCTTATGCCCTCAACCTTAATTCTGCCCTGTTTTCTGAGGTTGTAAATGCGTTCTGCATTGTCGGCAAAGAATTTTTTAACTTCTTCGCTTACCGCTTCCCCTTTAAGTTCTGCCACGCCGTCCAGTGCTATGTAAACCGGATCGAGGGCGAAAGCTGAAAGAGATGAATAAGGGGTTTCGCCTTTTCCCATATCATTGATGGGAAGAATCTGTATGATGCTGCAGCCGAATGAACGGCAGAATTTTGCAAATGCAGGGAGATCGCCAAAGTCGCCGATTCCGTGATTGCGTTTCGAACGAATCTGCGAAAGAGGCATAAGCGTTCCAAAACGTCTGTGTGTTCCCACTTTGTGCCATGCTTCGGATGTGGGCAGTCCATTGAAAAGTTCTTCGATTTTTCCTTTTTTCAGAGCTTCGACAGTCATCCATTTCCTCCATTAATTCAGATAAAGACAGGATTTACGGATATTGCCACTCTGAACGAAGTGAAGAACCTCTCAAATCTCTGCTGTGAGATCCTTCGCTGTGTTCAGGATGACATAACCGGAACTTAAAAACCGGAGCTTTGCGGATTGTATCCACAATGCCCTTTTATATCCCGTTAAGACTGTAAAATTCAAATAAACCTTCCTTATTCCTTCTTTATTTGCCTATTGTGATTTGCGGGAAAAAAAGTTTAAAAAAAGTCTTGACTGTAACATGGTTTTTGGTTATACTATGTTTGCTTTTAAACGAGGTGTAGCGCAGTTTGGCTAGCGCGTCTGCTTTGGGAGCAGAAGGTCGGTGGTTCAAATCCACTCACCTCGATCTTACCGGCGCACGGGGATTTAGCTCAGGGGATAGAGCAACTGCCTTCTAAGCAGTGGGTCGGGGGTTCGAATCCCTCAATCCCCGCTTCTATTATTGCCGGATACGATGTCCGACAAGCGCCGGTAGATTGCGGCACCGGATTAAAAGCAAAAACGGTGAATGTAGCTCAGTGGTTTAGAGCACTGGTCTGTGGAACCAGGGGTCGGGGGTTCAAATCCCCTCATTCACCCTCACAAAAACCCGTCAGATATAATGTCTGGTGGGTTTTTTGTTTTCGGGGGGATGGGGAAAATATGAAAAAACAGGGGGTAAATAGAAGCATTTTGGCACATATCCGGCACAAAATTTAGTAAATAGAAAAATCAACATACTTCGTCCGGTTCGTGATACTTCAAGTGGAATACTGTTGAATTTTGTATTGTTAAAAATCCGCTGTCTGAAAATATCCCTTCCCTGATTATGGATTTTCTGAAAAACATTTTCAACGGAAGAATTATCAACAGCAGATAAAATATCGAGAGCGCTGCCGACGATGCTTTGATAATCGGAATAATTTGTACCATTATATTTTATAGTCAGCATTTCAGCTTACGGCTCAATCGTTTTTCCGGAAGCAACACCAATATTACAATTTCCTTATCAACGGATTACTTCCTTTACATACAGGCGGCACCAAAACTCGTTTTTTGAATTTTGACATACAACATACCTGCAAATCATGTGAGGCATAAACAAATATTATACCCGCTCACCCCCAGGCGCTTCCCCGGGGTTCTGATTTTTTATCTTTTATCTCTGATAAATCCGGGTCGTATGCCATTAATTTTCCGCCGGCAAAAAACAGTCCAAAAAAGATAACCGTATCGAAGAGTTCCCATAGAAAACCGGGGGAAGGCCTGTCGTTAGCCAGTATTATCCGTGCTATTAAAGACCTCTCGGTCAGTGGGCGTCCGAAGTAGTCGTATTGCTGGGATGGTTTTGCCGGATCAAAGACGGTTACCAATGACAGAAAACCGAAAATCAAAGCTGCCATTATCATCAGAAAACCTGCAAATGATGCAACTTTGCCCATTTTTATCCCCCCGCTCCGATTTGATATTTTAATTATAATCCTGAAGAAAGCGGGCGAAAATGAATCAATGGGCCTATATTTTACGGCGTTTCCGCCACAATTTTCCGTCCATTCCGCCATAAATTTTGTCAGATCCGCCAAAAAAGCCGATATTCACTTCCCCTAAAACTCAAACTTCCTTGCCGGTTCACCTGAGAAATCCTGAAGAAGAAGCTGTCCATGTTCTATGAAAAACACCATAAAGACAGGATTGTCGGGGAGGGGCAATGCCCATGAATTAAGACATGGATTTACCTGATCGATCACGAGAATTGTAACCGCATGCCCAGCTCCCAGAGAAAACTTTTTTGAAAAAAGTTTCCTCGCGCCCACCCTGCGGGCAAGCACCCGCCATCCCAAAACTTTTGGAATCAGGGACCGACCGGGGACGGGGGGGTTAGGGACCGTCAGAGGGAACCACACTTTTTTGGAAAAGCGGGTTTCCCTCCGAACCTCCCTCCTTGAAAAACAAGAGTATTGGGCTGGGGGATTAGGGCAATGCCCATGAATTAAGGTATGAATTAATCTGATCGATCACGAGAATTTTAACCGCTTGCCAAGCTCCCGGAGAAAACTTTTTTGAAAAAAGTTTCCTCGCGCCCACCCTGCAGGCAGGCACCCGCCATCCCAAAACTTTTGAATTGGGGACCGACCAGGGACCGGGGGGATCGGGAACCGTCAGAGGGAACCACGCTTTTTTGGAAAAGCGGGTTTCCCTCCGAACCTCCCTCCTTGAAAAACAAGAGTATTGGGCTTGGGGATTTGAGCAAATTTTACTAATTCAGTGGCATTGGGGATTAGGGTGGTTTTTGCTAATTCAGTTGCATTGGGGAGGGTGTGGGAGATTCGGAATTTTACACAATCTTTACAAAGAAGCATAAAAAATTGCAAGGTAAATAGTTGCAAAATCAAGAATGTAACAGGTTACAGCAGCCAAAGACCCAGCTTACGGAGATTACCAAAAAAAAATGTGAGCAAAAGCAAAAATTCAGCAATATAAGGACTCAATATGGCAGGAACAGATAATTTTATGTTTTTAAAAAACCGCAGTCTGGCTTTATTTATTCTTCTCTTTTTCTTCTCCATGGCAACTGCCTGCAGCAATAAAGCTGCCTTACAGCCCTCTGTTCATACACCTTCTCCACCGGCATTTGTTCAGGATGATTTCCGGAAAGTAAGGGAAGAGATAAGCCGAGGCAATTTCAACAAGGCAGAAAAGCTCCTTTCAGGAATGAAAGAAAAGCCTGAGAGTTATTATTTTTATGGCGTAATAGAAAGAGGCAGAGGGAATTACAAAAAATCCGCCGGTTATTTTCAGAAAGCCCTTGTGGTAGATCCCAATAATTTTTCCGCAAAGAAATTTCTTGCCTACGATTATTTTTATGATGAAAATATGACTGAGGCAGAAAAGATTTTTCTCGGACTGCTGAAGGTAAAGGCTGATGATTGCGAGGTCTGTTATGGAATCGCCCTGACCTGCTACAGGCTGGGCAAAATGAAGGAAGCTCATGATTTTGCGGAAAAAGCTATGAATCTTGAACTTGCCCTGAAAAATCCCGATGCGGAGCATGAAATGGACGGAATAAGGAATCAGGGCAGACTTGTGCTTTTGCAGAATATTATTGACAAAAAGGATAAAGAAAAGGTTATCACCCTTGCCAGAAGGGATTTGGAAGCCCGGAAATCGGATCCCCAGATGCTCTCTGAATATGCAATTCTGATGTATGATTACGGAGAGACTGAACAGTCCAGAAAAATCATTGAAGATTCGCTGAAAAAAGCCGATCAGAATCAGTTGTATGTGCTTCACAGGGTCTATGGCGAATTCTGGGAAATGGAAAAAGAATACGCTAACGCCGAAAAAGAGTATAAAACAGCTTCCCAGCTTGCTCCTGTGCCCGGAGATGTAATGTCCGCCATTGAGCTTGCCGCTTTGTATCTTCAGTATGGCGGAAGTTTGACTTTTCAGGATAAATTTGATCAGGCGGAAAAAACTCTGAAAAAAACCCTCGATTATGTGAAAATTCTCCGCAATATGGGCAATCAGGAAGCTGCAGATGAAAATCTCGCCAATTATTACACAAGCATGGCGCAGCTTGAAGTTGAAAGAAACAGACTGGACAAAGCTGATGTTTACCTGAAAAAAGCAGAAGAAATACAGAAAACCAAACTCGGTTCGTTCATCATTGCAGATCTGGTTGTGGTAAGAGCTTCATGGTTCAACAAACAGGGTGAGTATAAAAAAGCGCTGAACATCCTGACAAATCTTCTCCACACCTCCCCCAAATCCATGGACGAAATATACTTTGCCATAGCCGGGGAATACTGTCTGATGAAAGACGGCGCAGATGCCCTGAAGTGCATCAGGAAATCCATTGCCCTGAACGGCAACAGAAGAAGAATAGAAGTTGCAGTGGCAAAAAACAGAGATTTTGACTTTATCAGAAATCTTGAAGAGTATAAAAAACTTGTAAAATGAAACAACCGGACATAACTCATCAAAACCGGTATAATTTCAAGACTCCCTGAGGTTAAAACCATACCCCGGTTATTCTTCGTCAAAATTCTCTTCCGCAACACCCACAGGCTTCTTTCCGTTTGGCTTCACATCAAAAGGGGTGCCGTAGTCGTTGTCGTCTTTTTCTGCCGAAAAACGGTAAAGATTGGCGGGTCTGTGTCTTCCCTCGATTTTTTTTGACTGGGTCATTTCAAGGAAATTTGATGAGAGTATCTTTTTACGGAAATTCCGTTTGTCCAGCTTTTTACCGAGAATAATTTCGTATGCTTTCTGAAGTTCCGTTAGCGTAAATTTCTCAGGAAGAAGCTGAAAGGCGGCGTTGGTGTACATAATTTTATTACGAAGTCTCTGAAGAGCGTAATTAAGAATATGTTCATGGTCGAAGGCGAGCCGGGGAAGCTTATATATAGAGTGCCATTTTACATCGCTGACATCGCTGTCGGGCCTTACAACAATGTTTTCAGACGAAATCAGGGCGAAATATGATACGGTAATAACCCTTCTTCTTGGGTCTCTATCCGGGCTTCCGAAGGTGTAAAGCTGCTCTATGTAAACATCCTTAACTCCGGTTTCTTCGTAAAGCTCTCTGAGTGCAGCTTCCTCAAGGGGTTCGCCGTATCCGACAAAACCGCCGGGAATCGCCCATTTGCCTTTAAAAGGCGGGAATTTACGTTTGATGAGAAGAACATTCAGATCTTCTTTTTGTATGGTAAAAATTACTATATCTACAGTAACCGATGGATAAGTCGTTGTATCTTCCGTCATTTATGCGTCAGCCGTTCAAGGAAATATTTTCGCTATGTTTCATCACATCGGGAGTTAATTTCCTTCTTTACGAAAACATTTTTTTCATTTTATCCATCAAGCCTATTTTTGTGCTTTTCAGTATTTTACCGGTCTTTTTATCAGCAACAATAATATAGTTGGCAAGCATTCCCTTACCGTAGAATATAAAGACTTCCCTGCCTTTTGAATAAGACCAGTTGCCGAGGCCCCGGAGGGTTATGTCAGCTTCCTTCAGCCTTTCCAGAAATTCCTTTGCTTCGCTGGTTTTCAGCGGACTGAGGCTGTCGCAGAGATTGCATATATTTTCATTTTCGTAAGGACGGCATTTATTGCAATACCCTATGCCGCACATATCACAGCGGAAAAAATGCTCGTTGCAGGAATGCCCGCCGCAGGCAGGACACACATCGCCATGATTGACGCAGATGTTGTTATCGCAGTTGTTGCACTGATAGATATGATCCTTGCAGTATATTTTTCCGCACTTATCGCATTTTTTCATACATTTCGGACAAACTTCAGCATTACACTCTGCGCACACTACTACAGAATCCTCCGGAACCTGGCTTCCGCAGCTTTTACACTTGTAGAGGCAGTTTTTACATAATTTCTTACCGCTTACAGCATCAACACCGCCGACGCATTCCTTACAGGTGGGTTGTCCGCACCCTGCACAGATAAACGAATGAGCGCCGCAGGTGGATTTATTGCACAAATGGCAAGGTCCCGACTGACAAATGGAACATACATGGGAATGGCAGATATCACAGCTTTTCATATGCTGCATTGTGTATGTCTTCCCGCAGGAAACGCACATAAAACCGCAATCGGGGCATACGGGTTTGTGGTCAATCGTGTTGGGCCTTATACATTCGCTGCAGCCCGTTGCTCCACAAATGATACAGGTAACCTTGCGGTCATTGCCAGCCATGGCATCACAAAATTCACATTTAAACGAGCATTCGTAATCTTTTTTTCTGCCGTCAACAACACATTCAATATATTCGCATTCTTCGCACCTGTCGCTGCCGCACACAGGGCAAATCCATGCGTGTAAGTTTAGTTCTTTTTTATGAATGGGACAAACTGCCAAAATATACACCTGCCTGAAAACTTTTGCCGGTTCTTCGATCAGGCGCAGTAATTATCCTCCCTATTTCCTTTCCCCGGGTATAAACGGAATGCCCAGAGCAGCGGGGGCACTCTGTTTTTCTCCCTTTCCCGATGCTATTATCAGAACAATAATCGTAAAAATATAAGGCATCATAAGAAGAATTTCCGCCGGAATCTGAGTTCCCGACGCCTGTATGCGAAACTGTACAGCATCAATACCGCCGAAAAGATACGAAACAAGGGCAGCTTTCAGGGGATTCCATCCTGCAAATATAACCAGAGCAATGGCTATCCATCCCCTGCCGGCGGTCATATTATCGATCCACTGGTTGTTGTAGGCAAGGGAAAGATGCGCTCCACCCAGTCCTGCCAGCGCGCCTCCCACAAGTATATAAAGATATCTGATTTTATTTACGCTTAACCCCAGTGATTCCGCAGCCTGCGGATTTTCACCCACGGAACGCAGGTTCAAACCGGCTCTTGTTCTAAAAAGGAAATACCATGCCAGAGGTATCAGCAGGTACGAAAGATAAACAAGAATATCGTGCCTGAAAAACACCTGTCCGATCCACGGAATATCCGACAGAACCGGAATATTCCAGTTGTGAAAGGGCGAACCGGGCTGACCCACCATTTTTTTGCCGAAAACCCCGCACACGCCGCCGGCAAATATCGTCAGGGCAAGACCGCTTACAACCTGCCCTGCCTTCAGGCTTATACACAAAACACCGTGAATCAGGCTCATAAGTGCTCCTGCACATAAAGCTGCAAGAACACCGTTCCAGGGGTTTCCGGTCATTTTTGCCGCTGTAAACCCTGCAAGGGCGCCGCTGAGCATAATACCTTCCAGGCCAAGATTAAGTATGCCCGAGCGCTCCATCAGGATTTCCCCGATAACCGCATAAACTATACATGTGCCGGCTCTTACAGCCGCCGCAAGAATCGAAAGGGTAAGAAGCAGGTTGGCGTCCAATCAGGCATTCTCCTTTGCTGCAGGGCAGGGTTGATGACCACTTTTGCCCCCGATTTTAATTTTATACGAAAACAGAATCTCTCCGCCCAGAACGAAAAACAGAATCAGCCCCTGAAGTATATTTGAAACGGAAACAGGCATGCTCATTGAAATCTGGAGCTGATCCCCCCCAACCAGCAAACCTCCGAACAATATGGCGGAAACAACAACAGCTGCAGGGTGAAGCCGGGCGAGCCAGGCAACGATAATCGCCGTATAACCGTAGCCAGGGGAAAGTCCCTGCTGAAGTCTGTGCTGAATGCCCGCTGTTTCCGACATTCCGGCAATTCCCGCCAGAGCACCGCTGAAAAACATCACAAGAATAATATTTTTTGCCGCATTCATCCCCGAATACGCGGCAGCTTTCTCATTGGCTCCGGAAACCCTTATTTCATATCCCCACCGGGTTTTATAAAACAATATCCAGCTTAGCACTACAAGTATCAATGCTATGATAATTCCGCCATGAACGCTTGTATCAAAGATTTTTGGAAGCCAGGAATTTCTGTTGAACAGTGCAGTCATAGGAACCGAATACCCTGTGGGATCTTTCCAGGGTCCGTAAACAAGATAACTTGTGAGAAATATAGCTATATAGTTCATCATCAGCGTGGTAATAACTTCGTTTGAGCCTCTGAATGCTTTCAGAATTCCGGGAATCATCCCCCAGATTCCCCCTGCCAGCGCTGCGGCAAGAAACATCAGGCCCAGACTTATCAAAGGCTGATTAAATCCATAGTTCAGAGCAACCCATGATGCAGCTATTGCCCCCACATAAAGCTGTCCTTCGGCGCCGATATTCCACAACTGCATCCTGAAAGCTGCAGCAACACCCAAACCACAGAGAATAAGAGGTGTAGCTTTAATCAGAGTAGCTTCTATGGCAAAATCAGAACCGAATGCGCCCATAAACATTTCTCTGTAAGCTTTAAAAGGGTTTGCTCCCGCAGCTTTAAAAATCACCGCACACACAATAAGCGCCAGAGCAAGTGAAACCAGAGGCGAAAGATACGGAGTCAGCGGAGAAGGCTCCACTCTCTTTTCTATTGAAATTTTCAAATGTCCGCCTCCTGTCCCAACTTGATTCCACCCATAAGCAAGCCTATTTTTTCACGATCCGCATCCTTTGCGTCAAGAATACCCATTATTTTTCCCTCATACATCACAGCTATTCTGTCAGAAATCTGAAAAATTTCCTCAAGATCTTCCGAGATCAGGATTACACCTGCTCCCCTGTCCCGCTGTTCCACAAGAAGCTTTCGTGCGTTGTTTGTGGCTCCTATATCCAGACCCCTCGACGGGCTTGCCGCAATCACAACTTTCGGATTATCCGCAAATTCCCTTGCCAGTATAAGCTTCTGAAGGTTCCCGCCCGACAGAAGCCCAACCGGGTTTTTAATTTTGCCTACCTTGATATCGTAGTCTTCGATTGTTTTTTTTGTCCATTCCTTAATATATTTAAAATTCAGAAAAGGTCCCTTCGAAACCGGAAGCTTAAAATACGAATTGAGAATCAGATTGTCGGGAAAATCAAGGGAAGAAACAAGCCCTGTTGCTATGCGGTCTTCAGGAATATAAGAAATCCCGGCTTCCCTTATTTTTCTCGGGTTGAATCCTGTAATATCTTTATTGTTGAATGAAACTGTCCCTGTTTTTATCTTTCTCAAACCAAAAAGGCATTCTGCAAGCTCTTTCTGTCCGTTTCCGGCAACACCGGCGATTCCCAGTATCTCCCCTTCCCGCAGGGAAAGCGTGATTCCTTTCAGAGCTTCAATCCCTCTGTCGTTGTTTGCGTGAACATCATTAAATTTCAGAATCTCTCCGCCAGACTGCTTTTCTGACTTTTTCACCTCAAAAAGTGAATCCTTTCCAACCATCCTGCCTGCAAGATCCTTCTCATCGGTTTCATCACGCCTGATGGTTCCTGCATTTTTTCCACTTCTTAAAATCGTTATTCTGTCTGAGATAGCCATCACTTCATCAAGTTTGTGCGAAATAAATATGGCTGTTCTCCCTTCCTCCCTGAAACGGCGGAGTGTTGTAAACAGCGTTTCCGATTCCTTCGGGGTCAGAACCGCCGTAGGCTCATCAAGAATCAGAATCCGGGTATTTCTGATCAAAGCTTTTAAAATCTCAACCCTCTGCTGCTCTCCCACCGATAACTGCCAGATATAGGCTCCGGGATCAACTTTCATATCGTATTGAACAGCAGTCTCCATAATCTTAGCTTCAAGCTTTTTTCTATCCATAAAAAATGGAGTGCCGGCAAGCCCAAGCATTATGTTTTCCATAACCGTATGAGCCCTGACCAGCATAAAATGCTGATGCACCATTCCAATACCAAGCTTAATGGCATCCTGAGGCGAATGAAACCTTGCTTCCACACCCTCAACACTTACAGAACCCTCATCAGGCTTGTATTCACCGGATAAAATGCTCATAAGCGTCGATTTACCCGCACCATTTTCCCCCAACAGAGCATGTATCTCCCCGGGAACCAAATCAAAGCAAACACAACTATTTGCCACAACTCCCGGAAACCTCTTAGTTATATCAGTCATCTCAACAAGCTTGCCGCCAGCCATAACAACTCCGGTAAATAAATTTTGAACCATAAAACCGCAGAATCAGAATTATAATAATGCCAATTTATCAATAAAAATTACTGCTGAATAACAACTTTCCAGCATGTTAGCAGTAAATTTTCATTGCAAACCCTTCGCAGCAGGGTGAAGCAATCCCATTGGCGGCATCCCCGCCTACCCCGAATCCCAGAATCAACCCCCAACCAACCGCCAGCAAACCTCATAACCATAAGCTTCGCCAACGATAGTAGGAGGGGTTTACAACCCCGACGCGGACCCGCAGGTCCGCCCACAACGAAAACTTAACCCCCAAATCCTCCGAATGCGAGGTAACCCCACAGCCAACAATTGCCGGAACGCAGGCATCCCCGCCTGCCCCGGGACCAAAAACCACCCGCCAACCGCCAGCAAACCTCACAACCATAAGCTCCACCAGCGATAGCAGGAGGGGTTTGCAACCCCGACGCGGACCCGCAGGTCCGCCCACACCGCAAACTTAACCCCAAATCCTCCGAATGCGAGGTAACCCCACAGCCAACAATTGCCGGAACGCAGACATCCCCGCCTGCCCCGGGACCAAAAACCAACCGCCAACCGCCAGCAAACCTCACAACCATAAGCTCCATCAACGATCGTAGGAGGGGTTTGCAACCCCGACGCGGACCCGCAGGTCCGCCCACACCGCAAACTTAACCCCCAAATCCTCCGAATGCGAGGTAACCCCACAGTCAACAATTGCCGGAACGCAGACATCCCCACCTGCCCCGGATCCAAAAACCGACCGCCAACCGCCAGCAAACCTCATAACCATAAGCTTCACCAACAATAGTAGGAGGGGTTTGCAACCCCGACGCGGACCCGCAGGTCCGCCCATAACGAAAACCTGCCTGACAAAAACATCAATACCGCCGGAATTCATTACTAACACACAACCCTGCCTCCCCCGGAAAACCAATTAACCAGCCACCACATCGCTAAAAGAAAAACAACCCTGTCGCCTAAAAATCAAAAAACAACCATAAAACAAAAAAACTACAAAACAAAAATCAATACCTATGTAAAAACCAATCCGTTTCCCCTTCTCCACAACATGTAAAAATCCCCCCAGAACATGACTTTACAACAACTAAACCCTATGTTATAATTTGCCTGTTTAAAACCCACAAGTTCAAAGCCTGCCGGGATAGCTCAGTGGTAGAGCAGCTCACTCGTAATGAGCAGGCCGTGAGTTCAAGTCTCATTCCCGGCTTCAATAAACCCCGTGATTTGAAGAGAATCCGGGGTTTTTGTTTTTCGGGGGATTGGGAAAAATTGATAATTTTTGGGAATTTCGAGCAGAGTTTTCAGGTTCTGGCACAAATATGGCACAAACCGGGATTGTTCATATTCGCCTGATCCGATTAACAATATTTGCCGGTATCAACCATAGAATCCATCTGAGAATAGTAGTATAATTATTCATTGAAATAATTATTGATTTTATTTGTTTTGTAAACAATCACAATAAAAGTCATAGGTTTCAAATCATTTTTTTGCATGCGTTGATTAAAAATTAAATTGAAACAAAATTAATAGAAATCCGGGGGTACAGAAGCTGGAGGCAAATCTATGTATTATTATCTGTCGTTATTATCCATATAGAAAGAACCGTATAAATACCCCCCCTTCCCTGCCGGGCATTTACCCTTAAAGGAGTGTTGTTGAATGAAATATCAAGTATTATTAACAGGCATTATCTTGCTGCTTTGCATATCATTTTCTTCTATCTCCTGCTCTTTTGCTGTTGAAGAAGTAAAGATAGGACATATTAAACAAGTAACCTGGAGAGACAATAACAGGGTGTTAATAATTGACGAAAGGGAAAATCGTTATCGTTTACTTGAACTTTCTACTGATACACAGCAGATTTTTCCCGTGTATAATGGCAATTTTGAAAATTCTGAATTTATTAGCTTTAACAGCAAAGGCAATGTAATAGCAATTTTTGATTACACTAACAGGATCTTAAAGGTAGTTGAAAATAACAAGCTGGTTTTTATAAGCAAGGATTTAAATGGTGTAATATTTCATCCAATAAAGATCAATGCACAGAATAAAGATTATTTAGTATTCTATCTGAGAAAAATTTTTGTTGTCGGAAATTTTGTTATAATTGGTCTGGGAAGAAGTTATCTTGATACTTGGGACCCCTTGCCAAAGGGAAGTGTCGATATAGTTGTTAATTGGAGAACAAACAAAATTTTTCCTCATTACTTCGATTTGGATGATCCGGACAAAGCTAATAATTGGAAAGCAGTTTATAATGGCAATTATGTAGATATTTCTGATGATACAATCTATTATAATAGCTTTAAAAGTGGGCTTTTTCAGTATTTTCCTGAAACCAATACATTTTCAAAGATATTTGAAGATAATCTGAATATTTATGGAATTAAAAAAAGTAAAAATTTATTTGTTCTCGCAGATTACAAATCTGAAAATACTTTTCCTGAAAAAAAACACAATGTTGTCTATTTATAAACAATGGAGGTAAAGTGCATCTTTTAGATCATATATATCAAAAAAGAATAATTAACTTTGATGTATCTGTTAATTTTATTGTATTAACAGCATATTGCAATTTGCCAAATGGAAAGACTCAACATGAAGTGCTTTTATATGATCATCAGGGCAATCTTTTAACTCAGGTAAAAATAGGAACTGCTGTAGATAGATTGTACGAAATAATGCCATATATATCTCCGGATCAAAATAACATCGTAGTTTTACCAAGTTACCAATCAAATGAGTCTTTTTTTATGAAGCCTGAATTTATAAATATCAGTAAGTATAAAAAACGGTAACTGTTTTCTGAATACATATCATAACATTACCTGCTGCTATTTTGACTTAACGTCTGCTATAACAGTAGGAGAACCTGTTTTGCCAGCGACCACCCTGTGGGCCAATGCCCATGAATTAAGGCATGGATTCGTCTAACTTCTCACGAGAATTGTAACCGCATGCCCAGCTCCCGGAGAAAACTTTTTTGAAAAAAGTTTCCTCCGGACCTCCATCCCAAAACTTCTGAATTTGGGGACCGACCGGGGGGTTAGGACCCTCAGAGGGAACCACGCTTTTTTAAAAAAGCGAGGTTGCCCTCCGAACCTCCCTCCTTGAAAAACAAGAGTATTGGGCTGGGGGTTGGAGTGAATTTTACTAATTCAGTGGCATTGGGACCGTGGGGATTTGGGGACCGTCAGAGGGAACCACACTTTTTAAAAAAAGCGAGGTTGCCCTCCGAACATCCCTCCTTGAAAAACAGGAGTATGAGGTTTGGGATTTGAGCGGGTTTTACTAATTCAGTGGCATTGGGTTGGGCACCACTGTGCAAGATGTCCTGATTGATAAAGTTGTTTTACCGATAATAAAAACAGCCTCCGAGTATTAACTGCTGCAAAAATCAGTGAAATTCAGGTTTTACAAATAAAATAACCCCTGAAACATCCAGATATCTGTGGCAAACTATATCATACTCCCTAAATTGACTTTGATTAAAGGGTTTACCGTATATAAAAAGAATAGAAGCAGAGTTGTTTTTTTTCTCATTTTGGATCTTTTCCGGGTTTACCGGCAGTCTGGAGGTTTTTTGTGAGAAGGTTTTTGGGGTCGGTTCTTTTTATTTTTTTGATTCTGGCTTTTTTTGTTTGTTCTTCTGCTTTTGTTTGTGCCGGTGAGGGGCAGGGGGATAAGGTTGCGGTGGAGAGGCTGGTTCGTGAGAATGCCGGTTTCACCGTTAGCTGGGTGGGGGTCAGGATTGAGAGCGGCTGGGCTTTTGCGGATGCTGCCGAGAAGGGGTCTGACGGAGCCTGGTCGAGGAGTACCAGTCTTTTGCTGAAAAAGGACGGAGCCAACTGGAAGATTCTTGCCAAGGGTGATCCCATTGATGAGAAGTGGCAGAAATATATAGCTCAGATGCCCGCCAAAGTGAAAAAGGCGTTTGATGCGTGGAATAAAGAGCATTTTTAAACTGAGTGTGATCTATGAAAAAGTATTCATTCAATATAGTTCAGAAATCCAAAGAGTGTACCGGCAGAGTCGGAATTTTGAGCACCCCTCATGGCGACATTCCCACTCCTGTTTTCATGCCGGTCGGCACACAGGCTACAGTTAAGACTATGGACAACAGAGATCTTGAGAATCTCAATGCGTCCATTATTCTTGGCAATACATATCATCTTTTTACAAGACCCGGTGTGGAAGTTATCGGTGAGGCAGGCGGGCTTCACAAGTTTATGAGCTGGAAGAGGCCAATTCTGACTGATTCCGGCGGATTTCAGGTGTTCAGCCTTGCCAATCTGAGGAAGCTTGATGAGGACGGCGTAACATTCAGAAGTCATTTCGACGGCAAGGAGCACCGTTTCACCCCTGAAATAGTGGTGGATATAGAAAACACTCTGGGCAGCGATATTATGATGCCTCTGGACGAGTGTCTTGCATATCCCAGCGACAGGGATCAGGCGAGAAAATCCCTTGATATTACCCACAAATGGGCTTTGAGAAGTATCAAACATCATAAGCGTGACGATCAATGGCTTTTCGGAATTATTCAGGGCGGCGTATATACTGATTTGCGTAAGGAAAGCGCGAAGTTTATGGTGGATTCGGGATTCACAGGATTTTCCATAGGCGGTTTGAGCGTCGGCGAACCAAAAAATCTTATGCACGAAATGATCGAAGCTGTGGTTCCCGAGCTTCCTGAAAAATCACCCCGTTATCTGATGGGGGTGGGAAAACCTGAGGATTTCTTCGAGTGTATTCAGCGGGGAGTAGATATGTTCGACTGTGTTCTTCCTACGAGAGTGGGCAGAAACGGAACCATGATCACCCATACGGGCAAAGTGGTTCTCAGAAATGCACAGTATATCAAGAATTTCTCATCTCCGGATCCTTACTGCGACTGCTTTGTATGTAAGAATCATTCGCTGGCTTATCTGAGACATTTGTTTAACACAGACGAGGTTCTTGGTCCGAGACTGGCGACTTACCACAATCTCCATTTCTCCCTCGAACTGGTGAGAAAGATAAGAAAGTCCCTTCTGGACGGATATTTCTCAGAATTCAAACGGGAGTTCTTCTCAAGATACAAGATTTGGTAAAAACCGGAATTTAACAAGCTGAAAATTATTAAACCTGCCCTCAGAACCTGAAAAGATTCAGTGAGGCAGGTTTTTTGCATCAGGAAACAACCATCGGTTTTTTTCGTGCCGGTATGAAAAAATCAGGCATAACAAAACAAAACTTTAAGAGCAGCCTGATTTATTGCAACAATTCAGATTATTTATGAAAAACTATGATTATTCGGTAACCGGTTCTTCCTCAGCTCTCATAAACTGATTGTATGTATTGACTCCCATATCGTGTATGCCCTCACAGAGCATTCCGAGAGCCACCATTGTGCAGCGGTTGATTCCACCGGCAAACCATTCACATTCATTGGCTATACATTCTTTTGCGAGAAGCGGGCAGAGTTTCATAACGAAAAACCTCCCTCGTCAGTGTTTAAACTTTACCCCAACGAGGGAGGTTTTCTATATGTGAAAAACATTTCCTTTTAGAATTTCATTTTTGGTGTGGTTGTCAGTATTTCGCATCCGGTTTCGGTTATAACCACCAGATCCTCTATTCTGACGCCGCCTTCGCCGGGGATGTAAATTCCCGGTTCAACAGTCACCACATGTCCGGGTTTGAGGACTTCCTTTTCGCCGTCTTTGAGTCTGGGATCTTCATGGATTGCTATACCCAGCCCATGACCAAGCCCGTGGACATAATACTCGCCAAAGCCTGCCGCTTTGATGTGTTCTCTTGAAAGAGCGTCAGCTTCTCCGGTGGTCATACCGGGACCGATTTTTTCAAGAACCTTCATCTGAGCTTCATAGGTGATATTGTAGATCTTCTTCATTTTTTCAGAAGGTTCGCCTACGGCAAGGGTTCTGGTCATGTCAGAAGTGTATTCGCCGAATCTTGCTCCCCAGTCGATGGTAACAAGATCACCTGCAGCCAGTTTTCTGGCTCCGGGTGTGGCATGGGGCAGAGCGCCGTTTTCTCCGGAAGCAATGATTATATCAAAGGATTCCTTATCGGCTCCGGCAAGTTTCATTCTGTACTGAAGTTCGGTTGCCAGCTCCAGTTCCGTTACGCCTTCCTTAACCATAGGCAGAATCTGCATATAAGCTTCCTCAGCCACACGGACCGCTTCCCTGATCATTCCAAGTTCATAAGAATCCTTAACTTTTCTGGGATCGGCAATGAAGCTGTCGAAGGGGACAAATTCTTTGCCGGGCAGATATTCCCTTACTTTTTCGAATGCTGAAACCGTAAGGTTTGAAGCTTCGAAGCCGATTCTTCCGCCCATGGATTTTTTTGCATCTCTGTCCTTTACGGCGCCGATTATTGAATATTCGTAACTCTGGGCAGCTTTGAGCACCTCATAGTGAGGACATTCTTTCCCTGCCTGGGTTATATATCTGCCATCGGTAACAAGCAAAGCTTCTTCAGGTGTAACCACCAGCCAGCCGTTTGAACCGGAAAATCCGCTGTAGTAAATGCGGTTTTCAAAAGATGTTACTATTACTGCTGTGAGATTTTCCGACTTCATGGAAGCTCTCAGAGCTTCAATTCTGTTTTTTATAAATTCCTGTTTCATAAAAGAACCTCCCCGGTGCATACTTCAGCGGCAGGTCCCGTCATAAAGACGCTTTCGCCCTGAGTCCAGGTTATATCAAGATCGCCGCCGGGCAGGGATACTTTCACTCTGTTATCAAGCAGCCCTTTGATTATGCCTGCAACCACTGAAGCACAGGCTCCCGTTCCGCAGGCCATGGTTTCGCCGGCTCCTCTTTCCCATACTCTCACCTGAATATGATTCCGGGAGAGAACTTTTATAAATTCCACATTGGTTTTTTCAGGGAAGAGAGGGTGGACTTCTATTTTCGGTCCCACTTCGCGGACGAGGCGGTCGGTAATTTCATCTACAAAAATAAGACAGTGGGGGTTTCCCATAGAAACTGCCGAGAATGTAAATTCCTCACCATCGATTTCCACTTTTTTATCCTTTACCGGTTCTTCCTCTTCACCGGCAACGGGAATCAGGCTCTTTTTAAGTATGGGTTTTCCCATATCAACGGTTACTACGGTTTCACCGTTTTCATCCGTAATAATTTCAGGACTGACTGTAACCGATATGGTTTCAACAGTCATTTTTGTTTTGGGTACGATGTTTCTGTCAAAGACATAGCGGGCAAAGCAGCGGATTCCGTTTCCGCACATTTTAGCTTCCGAGCCGTCGCTGTTGAAGATTCTCATCATAATATCGGCATTGTCAGAGTCTTCTACAATAAGAATGCCATCGGCACCTATTGAAAAGCGCCGATGACAAAGATTGACGGCTAATTCGGGGTAGTTCAGAGGCTGTTTGTCCGGATTTTCTATGACAATGAAATCGTTCCCAAGACCATGCATCTTGGTGAACTTCATTTTTCCTCCAAAAAACCTTTCGTTAGATAATTTCCCGTACTGCGCTGGGTCTGGGAGCATTTGGGGGGATAATGGGAGCTTCGCGTTTTACAGCGGGAGCTGCAACTGCGCCTTCTCTGGGGGCAGCGCCTGTTGTTTTGAACGCATCACTCAGAAACCCCATTGATATTGATTTAATAGGATTGATTGTAGTAACTGAATGCTTGTAAACCATCTGAATTTTGCCCTCGTTTTCGAGGAAGATGGTGAAGTTGTCAAATCCTTTAATGGATCCTTTAAGCTGGAATCCGTTAACAAGATAAACCACTACTAAAAGATTGTCTTTTTTGAGTTGACCCAGATAGGCATCCTGTAAATTTAGCTGCATTGCTGCTCCTCCTTGATTCTCTTTATGCCTTTATTTATACATTCCTAACATACGCCTTATTGTATCTGCCTGCTTTTCCGTTTCCCCGCCTTCCATATCAATCCACTGGAGATCTTTGTGGGATTTGAACCATGTAAGCTGTCTTTTGGCGTATCTTCTTGTATTTCGTTTGATTAGTTCAATTCCTTCCTTTTTCGTGCATTTTCCTTCCAGAATAGAGATAATCTCACGGGTACCAAGTATTTTCAGGGTTTCAAGCCTGTTTTTCTTTCCCATTGCTATAACTGCTTCTATTTCCCCGATGGCTCCGGAATCCATCATGAGGTCTACACGCCGGTTAATTCTGTCATGGAGTATCTCTTTCGGATATGTTATTCCAAAGGAATGAACTTTCAAACCAAGAGGGCCTTCCATTCCCCTCCGGCAAAAAAAAGAGAATGGCTTGCCAGTATATTTTATTACCTCCAAAGCCCTGATTACTCTTTGAACATTGTTGGGATGAATTCTTGCGGCAGCATCGGGATCAGCATCCGTCAGCTCGCCGTAGAGCACTCCCCCGCCTTCGTTTAAAGCCCTCTGTTTCATCTGTTCCCTGAATTCGTTGTCTGCGGGAACAGAAGGGATCTGATAATCCTCCAGCAGCGATTTTATATAAAGCCCGGTTCCACCTGCAACAACAGGCACTTTACCTCTGCCGACGATATCCGCCATACATCTTCGGGCTTCATCCATAAATTCAGCCACAGAAAAATCGTGATCCAGTTCAAGAAAACCGCTGAGATGATGAGGTATTCCGCCCATTTCATCTTCGGTGGTTCTTGCTGTTATGATTTTCAGGTCTTTGTAAATTTGCGCCGAATCAGCGGAAATTATTTCACCGTTTACAGATTTTGCAATTTCAACGGCAAGTGATGATTTCCCTGACGCAGTGGGACCCATTATGGCCAGAACGCATTTTTCCATATCAGGAGACTTTTTTCTTTGCTCCCTCTTCTTTGAAATAGTTGACTATTTCTTCGAGGGAAGTTCCGGGACCAAAAAGTTTGTTGATGCCCATCTGATGAAGTTTGTCCATATCTTCGGGAGGAATGATTCCGCCGCCTGTAAGAACAACATGATCGAGTCCCGCTTCCCTGAGTTTTTCAAGCACTCTGGGGAAAATTGTCATATGAGCGCCGGAAAGAATGGAAAGAGCTACAAAATCCACATCTTCCTGAAGGGCAGCTTCAACTACCATCTCAGGAGTCTGGCGCAGACCGGTGTAAATAACTTCCATACCCGCATCCCTCAACGCCCTGGCTACAACTTTTGCGCCTCTGTCATGTCCGTCCAGACCCGGTTTTGCTACAAGAACCTTTATTTTATCCATATGTACCTCCGTAATTAGTCGTATATGTATATTTTCAGAATTATCTTAATTTCCGCTTTGCAGTTCACTTCCCCGCTGAATTCCGTTACCTTTGTGCTTCGGCACTCTGCAGAAATGTCCGTGCTGCGGAATAAGGATCGATTTTTCCTTCCACACAGAAACCAGACAGGGAATCAAGAACCGACTTCAGGGAAGGGTTCATCCACAGCCTTTTGCCGATTTCAGCCCTCACAATATCCCTGATTTTAATCTCCGCCTGAGATTGTCTGTTTTTGTGGAATTTACCCGAAGCTTCCAGATGCTCCTTATGCTTATAAACAGTATCCACAAGCTCCTTCACACCTCTGCCTTCCAGAGCCACAGTCAGTTTCACCGGAAGATCCCAGCTGCCGTTTTTAATGGCAGGCATAAGAGATAAAGCATCCTGCAGTTCGCTTTTCAGAATTTCAGCACCGTCTCTGTCAGCTTTATTTATGGCAAAAATATCGGCGATTTCGATAAGCCCTGCTTTCATTGCCTGAACACCGCCGCCGGCTTCCGGCACAAGAACCACCACAGTGGTATCCACAGCTCCTGCAATATCAAGTTCCAGCTGCCCCACTCCCACAGTTTCGATAATAAGCACATCGAAGCCGAAGGAATCCATTACATCGGCAACCTGAGTTGTTGTGCGGGCTAATCCTCCCGTACCACCCCGGCTTGCCATACTTCTCATAAATATTTCGTGGTCTGCAAGGGCTGCACCCATACGGATCCTATCTCCCAGAAGTGCTCCTCCCGTAAATGGGCTTGTTGGGTCAACAGCTATTATACCTACTTTGTTCCCTCTTGATTTGAATTCCTTTGCAAGCACATTAACCAGAGTGCTTTTACCCGCTCCGGGAGGTCCCGTTATGCCCACGCGGTAAGCTTTACCCGTAAGACTGTAAAGATCCCGCTCGATTTTAAGAGCGCGGGGGTCTTCATTTTCCACCAGTGTAATGGCACGGGATAAAGCCCGCTTATCACCAAGGGGAATCCGTTCAGTTAAAAATGCTGCATCGTTATAGTTCATAATTACTCCTAAAATACCGCAGGTTCCCTGTATTCGCCGTAAACCACTTTCAGGGCGTCCACAATTTCACCTACGCTGCCGTAAACTCTTACCGCATCAAGAATTGCATACATAGTGTTTTCATCATTTTTAGCCGCCTGAGTTACCGCATCAAGCTTTTCTTTCAGGGTTTCCTGATTTCTGGAAGCTTTAAGCTCCTTCAGTTCTCTTACTTTTTTATTCTCAATCTCAGGATCAATGCGGAGAAGGGGAATATCGGTTTCTTCCTCTTCATCTACAAAACCATTGACGCCGACGATTATTTCATCTTTCGAATCCACAAGTTTCTGCTGGGTGTATGCTGCCTGAGCGATTTCCCTCTGAAAAAAACTGTTGTGGATGGATTCGATAACTCCGCCGTAATGGGCTATTTTTTCGAAATACTTTTCGCATTCCTCTTCCATTTTATTAGTCATTGCTTCCACAAAATATGAACCTGCAAGGGGATCAACAGTATCGGTTACCCCTGTTTCGTGAGCAAGTATCTGCTGGGTGCGCAGGGAAATTTTAACCGCCTTTTCTGTGGGAAGAGCGAGAGTTTCATCCATTGAATTTGTATGAAGGGACTGGGTTCCACCAAGGGCTGCAGCCATAGCCTGATAAGCTACGCGCACAATATTATTCTCAGGCTGCTGAGCTGTGAGGGTGCATCCTGCGGTCTGGGTATGGAATCGGAGCATCCACGACTTCGGATTTTTAGCTCCGTATTTTTCCTTCATCCTCTTTGCCCAGATTCTGCGGGCAGCTCTGAATTTTGCAATTTCTTCGAAGAAATTGTTGTGGGAATTGAAGAAGAATGAAAGCCTCGGTGCGAATGAGTCAACATCAATGCCTCTTTCCATGGCAGCTTCAACATAAGCAAAACCGTCGGCGAGGGTGAAAGCTAACTCCTGAACTGCAGTTGCCCCAGCTTCCCTGATATGGTATCCGCTGATGGAAATTGTGTTCCATTCGGGAGTGTGGCGGGTTCCGTATTCGATTGTATCAACAATAAGCTTCATTGAAGGCTTGGGGGGATATATCCATTCCTTCTGGGCGATGTATTCTTTTAAAATGTCATTCTGAAGGGTTCCTCTCAGCTGCTCCTGAGCAACCCCCTGTTTTTCCGCCACGGCAATATACATAGCAAGTATTATGGACGAAGGTCCGTTTATGGTCATGGATGTGCTTATTTTATCAAGAGGAAGCCCCCGGAAAATAACTTCCATATCCGCAAGGGTGTCAACAGCGACGCCGCATCTTCCAACTTCACCGAGAGCAAAGGGATGATCAGAATCATATCCCATAAGGGTGGGCATGTCAAAAGCTACTGAAAGCCCCATTTGTCCGTGTTTCAGAAGATAATGATATCTGCGGTTGGTATCCTCAGGAGTGGCAAAACCGGAAAACTGGCGCATAGTCCAGAGCCTGCCCCGGTACATAGTTTCGTGAACTCCCCTTGTGTAAGGATACTGCCCGGGCAGCCCCACTTCACCTTCAAAATCCATACCGGAAATATCATCCTGCGTATAGAGATTGTTAATATCCATACCGGAAGAATTTCTGAAAAACTCTTTCCTCTGCTTCGATTTCTTAGCAGCAGGTTTCTCCAAATCAGTTTTCACAACGCTTTTTTCTTCAGAAGTAATCAAATCTCAACCCTCCGTACCAAAGTTATCAAATTTCAACCATCCGTACCAACTTTAATAGATATATCAGGAAAAACCAGTGTTTTTTCTTCGATATGCGCCAATATCCTTTATAAAACACGAGAGATACAGGTAAAAAGAGCAGGTAAAAAAGATGGATAAAATTGAGTTGGTCCCTTGGGAAACGAGCTTTTTGAAAAAAGCGTGGTTACCTCTGAGGGTCCCAAATCCCCATGGTTCTCTAATCCCTCTTATCCCCAATGCCACTGAATTAGTAAAATTTACTCAAATCGACAGTCCAATTCTCCTGTTTTTCAAGGAGGGAGGTTCGGAGGGTAACCTCGCTTTTTCTAAAAAAGCGTGGTTCCCTCTGAGGGTCCCCAAATCCCCATGGTCCCTGGTCGGTCCCCAATTCAAAAGTTTTGGGAAGGAGGTCCGGAGGAAACTTTTTTCAAAAAGTTTTCTCTGGGAGCTGAGCGAATGGGTATGAATCTTTTTTTTGGGAAACCCGCTTTTTGAAAAAAGCTCGTTTCCCAAACCCTTCCGGCAAAAACTTTCAGTGCATCATTTTTCTGCTATCTGTAATTCTGTTTTTTGCATATCAATTTTTATTGTTTTTAACTATATTTTATGTAT
>JAJTBE010000143.1 GCA_021287065.1 Bacillota bacterium | reverse complement strand
GGAAACCCCCAGGCTCTGCTTCCTGATTCAACAGCAAGGAGAATCTTAATATCATGTTGTTTTTCAAGATCTGAAATTACATTGCTGATTCTTTTCCGCATAAACGCCTCCGATTATTCTGATTTGTATTTTTCAGCCGCCCAATTCCAATGCCAATGCCCACGAACTAAAGCATGGATTAGTCTGATCGATCACAAGTATTGGAGCGGTTCGCCCAGCTCCCAGAGAAAACTTTTTGAAAAAAGTTTCCTCGCGCCCACCCTGCGGGCAGGCACCCGCCATCCCAAAACTTTTGAATCGGGTGACCGACCAGGGGGATTTGGGAGACCGGGGACATTGGGAACCGGACAGACCGGGGGAATTAAAGAACCGTGGGGATCAGGGACCGTCAGAGGTAACCACGCTTTTTTGGAAAAACGAGGTTTCCCTCCGGACCTCCCTCCTTGAAAAACAGGAGCATGAGGTTGGAGATTTGAGTGGATTTTACTATTTCAGTGGTATTGCCCCCAATGCCCATGAATTAAGGCTTGGATTTATCTATTCGCTCACGAGAACTTTAACCGCATGCCCACCTCCCAGAGAAAACTTTTTGAAAAAAGTTTCCTCCGGACCTCCTTCCCAAAACTTTTAAATTGGGGGACCAACCAGGGACCGTGGGGATCGGGGACCGACGGGGGGATTTGGACCGTCAGAGGGAATCACGCTTTTTTAGAAAAACGAGGTTGCCCTCCGAACCTCCTTCCGTGAAAAACAGGAGTATGAGGTTGGAGATTTGAGTAATTTTTACTAATTCAGCGGCATTTCACCCGCCCCTACCCTGAGTATGTCTTCCTGACTGATTATTCCCCTGAATTTGCCTTTTGAATCGACTACGGGAAGCCGGCTGAGCTTCTTTTCCGTCATGATTTTTACTGCATCATGGATTGTTGTTTCTTCGTTAACTGTAGTAATATCCGTTTTCATTACATCAGAGGCGTACCGGATTTTCATGCTTGCAAGCTGAGCTTTACGGGTTCTGGCAGCTTCTGAAAACGGGATGCTGCTGACGATGTGTTCCCAGACATTAATCTGCCGGCTCAGAAAAAGCACAAGCAGATCCTTGTCGGAAATCATCCCCTTAAACTTACCCGAATCGTCGGTGACAACAACTCTCTGGAGCCTGTCGGTGCTGATTTTTATAATTACTTCTTCTATAGATGCTTTGGGATGAACTGTTTCGGTACTTCCGGTCATAACATCCTTAACAAATTTTGCCATTCCATGGCATGATTCGGGCGGAGTATAATCGACTTTGCAGATATTGCTGCCTGTAACCATTCTGAACACATCAGATCTTGCAAACATACCTATAAGGTTTCCGTTTTTATCGGTAACAGGAAACCGTTTTCGGCCTTTATTCAGCATAAGAGCTACCGCAGAAGATACCTTTTCGTTTTCTCCGAGACAGACAACCGGGGCGGTCATAATTTCGGATACTTTCACCCATCCCAGAGGTTTAACAAGATCATCCACCTGTTCCCATGAAAAATCGGCAAGAAGCTGAGGTCGGACCCGCAGGCCCGCTTTTCCCGTAAGGTCGCTCTGGGTAACTATTCCCACAGGTTTATGTGAAGAATCGATAACCGGAAGCCCTTTGAATTCTGCCCTTGCAAGGAGCTTAACGGCATCTGCAGCTGAGGATTCCACGCTTATTGAAACAGGATTGGGAGTCATTATATCTCTTACCCTTATATTGTGTGGAATACATCCATGGGAAACATGAGAGACCCTGACATCCACTTCTGATACTGAGATGAGTCCATCTGCCACCATATCTCCAAGAGTGGAAAGAACAGTTTCAGCTTCCCGATCAGGAAGAATTATTTCTATTTTACAGGGTAGATTCTGAGAGATGACTTCAATGCCGGCAGAAGCCAGAACCCCGTTTTCGTAACATCCGGCTATTCCGTTTGTAACAATACACCGTGCTGCAATATTAAGAGAAACTATATAATCGCAAACCGCAGAATAAAGAGGTTTCCCTTTCCATCTTACTGCTTCGCTTGTGTAAATAGTGATGAGATTGTATTTCATACATACCTCCCTGTTAAATCAGCCTTCCTGCCCACATTCCGGCAAAAACAAGTGCAAGGCCTATAATATTGTTTAATGCAATGTTAATAAATGATGATGATAAAGCTCCATTAGCTGCAAGGTTAGCGCTTTCAAGCCCAAATGAAGAGAATGTGGTTAAACCGCCGAGAAAACCGGTTACAAAAAACAAACGAACGGAAGGGTTGATGATGCCTCTCTGATCCGCAAGGGTAAAAGCCAAACCTATAAGAAAACATCCGATAAGGTTGACGATAAGAGTTCCCCAGGGGAAACCGGTTCCAAACAGTTTAACAGCCAGAAGTGAAACTCCGTAACGGCTTAAAGCACCGATTCCGCCTCCGGCAAGAACAAGCAAAATATTAATCATATTGTTAATTTCAATCTTCCGGTAGTTTGATCCTTCCGCATAAATTATAATCCATCCGGAGGAAGATCACCAGATTTATGAAAGCCTGATTTGGAGGAAATAAACTGTTCACAGGAAAACTACACTTATGCAAAATGAATTTTCTCTATATGCTCAGGTTCTGGTGGATATACACGCCCGTGCGCTGGATAAACCTTTTACTTATGGTATAAAACAGGAACATGCAGGCAAAATTGCTGTCGGTTCCGCAGTAAAGGTTAATTTCAACAACAGGCTCATAATGGGCTTTGTTATTGATATTTCAGACAAACCACCTGTTTTTTACGGAAAACAGTTTGAAATAAAACCCATAGAAGAAGTTGCAGCTCCGGATTCGTTGTGGGATAAGGAAATGCTGGATCTTGCCGGCTGGATGCAGAAATACTACGGCTGCTCTTTCCTTGATGCTCTTAAAGTTCTGATTCCTGCTCCGGTCAGAATCAAAAAAGACGGATCCATGCCTGAAGATCCCAAAGTCAAAATGGCTGTTTTTGTTGCAGAACCAGAGGAAAGCTGGGATAAATTCGAAAAGCGCTCACCATCTCAGGCAGCAGGGCTTAAATTTTTGCAGGAGCAGAAAACCCCGGTGAAACTTGCAGATGCAGTTAAGCAGACAGGATTGTCTCATACCGGTTTTTCATCACTTGCCAAAAAAAATCTTATCGAAATTTACGAAGGCTCTCCTTCGTTTCAGTATTTCCACCGGTTTCCCGCACAAGTCAGCGGGGAATTCGAACTTACTGATGATCAGCAGAAAGTTCTTGACGATATGCTCGGGAAAATACATTCGGGGAAGCCCGGGGTTGCGATGCTTTATGGTGTAACCGGCAGCGGAAAAACAGAAATATATCTGCGTATCATAAAACAGATTCTGGAAGAGGGACGGGAAGCTATCGCCCTGATTCCGGAAATTTCACTTACACCTCAGGCAATAGAAAGATTCAGAAGCAGATTTGGAGAGGAAATAGCAATTCTTCACTCAAGGCTTACAGGAACCGAACGAAGGCTTATGTGGTGGAAAATCCGCAGGAAAGAAGTCAGGGTGGTTCTCGGAGCCAGATCCGCTGTTTTCGCCCCTCTTGAAAATATCGGGGTTATCGTTGTTGATGAAGAGCACGACGAATCTTACAAACAGGAAAGAGATCCCCGATACAACGCCCGTCAGGTTGCAGTAAAAAGAGCAATGCAGCATAACTCCCTTGTGATTCTGGGAAGCGCCACCCCATCGCTGGAATCATTCCACTATGCAAAACAAAAGAAATACGATATGTACAGGCTGCCTGCCAGAGTGGGAGAAAGCAACCTCCCATCCATTGAACTTATCAATCTCAAGGAAGATTTCAGCAATAAGGAAAAACGATTCGGGCTTATCGGAGATACACTTAAACAGGAAATACAGGACACCCTCAACAAGGATGAACAGGTTATCCTGTTTATCAACCGCAGAGGGTATTCCGCATTTATAATGTGCAGGGAATGCGGAAATGTGCTCCGGTGCCCTTATTGCGATATTACCCTTACTTATCACAAATCAGACGGCCTTATGAAATGCCATTACTGCCAGTATGAAAGGCCTGCCCCTTCCATCTGCCCCATCTGTCAGGGCGTAAAGCTTATTATGCCCAGTCTTGGCATTCAGGAAGTGGAAGACGAATTGGCGGAATTTTTCCCCGGTGTGCCGTTTATAAGAATGGACAAGGATACAACAGGCGAAAAGGATGCTCATACAAAAATCATCAGGGAGTTTGCAGACGGAAAGGCAAAAATTCTTCTTGGAACCCAGATGATAGCAAAAGGACATGATTTTCCGGGAGTAACCCTTGTGGGGGTGATTCTTGCCGATGTCTCCCTGTATCTGCCTGATTTCAGATCTCTTGAAAGAACATATCATGTGCTCACTCAGGTTGCAGGCAGGGCAGGAAGAAGAAATACTCCGGGCAAAGTTATTATTCAGACATACAACCCAAAAACTCCGGTTCTGCAGGCTGTGGCGAGGCAGAATTATGAAGATTTTTTCAAATGGGAAATCGACAACAGGGAAGCTCTGAACTACCCACCCTACGCCCGAATTGTAAATATTCTGCTTACAGGATCAAATCAGGAAGCTATCAGGGAATATTCGGTCAATTTTTCTGACTTATTAAGAAAGAAGCAGTTCAGAAGCGTTTTCATAGCAGTACTCGGACCCGCACCCTGTCCCCTTTCAAGAATAAAAAACCGCTACAGATGGCACATCACCATAAAAACCCATAATGTGCCAAAAACAGTGGCAGTGGTAAAGGCTGTTCTTGCAAGATACCCTAATCCCACGGATACAGGCTTCTTTATGGATATAGATCCTGTGTCACTGATGTAAAGACAGGAACAAAGAAGGTTTATAGCTTCAGATGTCTAATATGTAATTATAAAAGTCAAAGGAGTGATACCATGAAAAAGAAAGCAGCTTTAATCTGCTTCATAGCCCTGTTCTGCATACTTGGAGTTTCAGCCTCATTTGCAGCTCCTTATGTTTATGTCAAGAACAAAGCCATGGACGGCAAACTTACAAACAATGGTATTTTATATGTAAATGCCGAGGAATTTCTGACAAAAGCCGGATATTCATGGCAGCTTAACGGAACAACACTGGTGATCAGCACTCAGTCAGGCGGAGGACCCAAACTCGAAGCCAAACCCACAGGTTTTCAGTTCGGCGACGCCAAGTTTGAAACAACAGCATTCATTTACAAAGGAAAACTCTATGTTCAGGCCGATGGTTTTTCAAGAAAAATCGGCATGGCCAGCAGATATTCACAGGATACTAATACTTTTGATTTCTTCTCAGTTGCTTCACTTACCGATCCCCACCCGGCACCGGTTTCAAGCTCAACAACTAAAGAAGATGTAGCTGATGATGCATCAAAAGCCCCTGCAGCCCCTTCAACCGGCGGCAAAGATGCTCCCCCGGCTGCACCCGCAGGAGATAAAAAAGGCTCCAAAACAGCACCGGCTAAGGAAGAAAAGGGCAAAATCGTCACTATTAAAGAAGTTGAAAAATCACTCATTAAACCCAAAGTGGATTTCTTCAGCGACTGGCAGACAGGCGAAGTCAGAGGAACAGTTTATTATACAAACTCAGCCTCCAAAAAAATCGATCAGATCAGTGTGAAATTCATGATCGTTGACGGTTACGGCAAGCCTCTTCAGACTCTTACCAACAGCGTCGGCTCACTGGATCCGGGAGCGAAATCACCCAAATACGATTTCTTCTTCCTGAATCCCTCACAGTTTACAATCAACGACTCATCATTCAAATATGAGTTCACTTATCAGGAGCCTCCCAAACCCAAGAAAAAAGATGACAAAAAGGAAGATCCCAAGGGAGGAAAATAACAGGTTTCCATCATAATAATCAGGGGGCTTGCAAGCCCCCTTTTTTAATACCTGTTTGAAAAACCGGATTAATGGAAAATGTGGGTATTTTAGTCCTATTTTTTTGATCCGGCGTCAAATATAATCATTATTATTCTGAAATCAGGAGCGATTTTAAACATGGCACTCAGGGAAATTGTAATCACCGGACACCCGGTTCTTCGTAAAAAAGCAAAGAAAGTTGAAAAGATCACACCTCTTGATCTTCAGTTGATGGACGACATGGCGGAAACTATGTACAACGCACCCGGTGTGGGTCTGGCAGCTCCTCAGGTGGGAGTCAGTAAAAGAATTGTGGTTGTGGATGTGGGCGACGGTTTATTTAAACTTGTAAACCCGAAAATCATATATTCCGAAGGATCAGAAATCGATGCCGAAGGCTGCCTTTCAGTCCCCGGACTTATCGGTGATGTGGAAAGATACACTAAAATAACCGTAAAAGCAACCACACCTGACGGTAAAACAATAAAAATCGATGCCGAGAATTTCTTTGCAAGATGCCTCCAGCACGAACTGGACCACCTCGACGGAGTTCTCTACACCGACAAAGCTTCCAATATGAGAGAACCTGAACCTTTCGATGAAGAGGAAGAAATTGACGACGAAGAAGAAGATGAGACGGAAGAATCAGAGTCCGAATCTTTAATCGAAAAAGAGGAAAACATCCCCTAAATCGTGTAAATACATACAGCCTGCTGAAATATCAGAAGACAGATATGATAATATCTGAGGCTGTTTCATTATAAACGCAGCTTTTTGATTTTGGCTATGCGCAAAGATCAGTAAACAACTGACTTTCAGCAAGGTTATGAACAAGTCAAAGGAGGCGCTTATAATGAAATCAAGCCGAATCACCGGAATAATTCAGCAGGCTTTTCTGTTTCTTCTGGTATTAATTACCCCCATACTTCTCGTTTCAGGCTGCGGCAGCTTCAAAAATGATGACAAAGATGATGCAAGCCCAACTGAAAGCACTGTCACCATTGATACAAACGGAGGGACATACGCCCTTGATGATATTTTTGTGGAGTTTCCCAAAAGATCAGTAAATGACGAAATAAAAGTATCAGGCACAACTGTGGATCTGACAGTCCCTTCACATATCATCCCCCTGACGAAAATCCACAAAATCACTTTGTCAGATTCGTCAATGTATAACCCCTTTACCGCCACAATTAACTTTTCAGTAACCGAAAATACTGAAAAAGCACATATTTATTATTCAAAAGACGGTATAAACTGGTATAACCTCGGCGGCAATGTCCTCGGACCGAAAATATCCGCAAAAACCCATAAGTTTCAGTATTTCTTTGCAGGAAGGTCAGTTGAATCGAGTAATGACACATTTACTGTCAATATAACAAACAATACACCCTCATTTGCTCAGTTCTGCCTTTATATGACAAGTGAAAACAATGAAAACAATATTTACTCAGTTGCCTGGCTTTCAAAAAAAATAAAAGCAGAAAGTCAGGATTGCCTGCAGTGGACAAATAGTTATTCCTTTTTCTGGACTCCTATCGGTGATTTAAATGTAGGTTCAATGGTTATGCCTGCACAAACCCTTCAGGGAGATATTATTGATAACAACCTTGTTACTTTGATGGGATCCGAATACAGCTACTTTTTCACACAAACTTCCCCTGGCCCGACACAAGGCAATATGTTTATCGAACAAGCAACAAATATTTACTTAAATCAGGCATCAACAGGAATCTGCATATCAGAAGCTCCTGTGTTTATTTCCGAAGCTATGCCTAACTATATGACAATTTACAATACTTCGGGATGTAATATATATCTTGCAGCTATAGACGCTGTTCAGGGAGAAGTAATTGATCCCCAAAGTATTGAGAACCCATTACAAATTCAATTCTCCTCAGGCTCAAGAGTTAAAAATGTCACTCTCAATGCAGACTACTCCTGGAGCGTAACAGATGGGAACTAAATTCTGAAAAGAATCACAAACCTCAACAAATAAACAGCCCGGCTTATCATAAAACCGGGCTGTTTATTTTCTCCGGGTTGTTACTTTGCTTACCACTAAGCTTTATATTTTGAGACTATAGACGCTACCTTCACCTTTAACCGCCTTTACAGTGAATGTATTGCCCTGAACATCCCTTACCGTTCTTTCTAATGTAAAAGGTGTTTCACTGTTGGGAACCTGAATGTAGATAACACCTGTATTCTGACTGCAGCCAACAGTGATTTTGCTTGATTTTGGTGCATAAGCTATTGCGTTGATCAGAAGGTTCGTAAATCTTGCAGAAAGTTGTCCGCCTGCATCACTGACAAGAAGGCTGTTTCCAGAAAGAACCACCTGAAGGTTGTTCTGCTTAATCAGAGGCTCCAGTGAAGGGAGAGTCCTGTTAACCATATCCATAAGTCCGGTATTTTTCATCTCAGGAGAAATCGCCACATCTGCGGCAAAAACCGGCGCTGCATATACTGCGAAAACTGCGATTAATACCACGACTGCTAATATAGTATAGTTCTTCTTCATTCTTTGCCTCTTCCCCGACAGTCCATTGCTTGGATCAACTGCACTGACTATCCGCGGATTTCTTCATCATTCTGCATTCAACCTGATTCACGGGCTTCATATCTCTCCCGCTTCTAAATTCTATACCACCTCAAACCCTTATACCACAATAATTTGTTCTATTATGGCGTACTACAAATGTCTAATGTTTAAAACCCCCAAAAGACCTATAGAACTAAATACAAGGAGTACTCCATATATAATTTGAAAATACAAAAACCCACAAAACCAAATCAAAGAACCTTCAAACCCAACAACCACAAGCCTTCGCCAACGACTGCCGGAACGCAGGCATCCCCGCCTGCCCCCCCCAATGCCACTGAATTAGCAAAATTTACTCAAATTCCCAAGCCCAATACTCCTGTTTTTCAAGGGAGGAGGTTCGGAGGAGACCTCGCTTTTCCAAAAAAGCGTGGTCTCCTCTGAGGGTCTCTGATCCCCAATACCACTGAATTAGTAAAATTCACTCCAATCCCCAGCCCAATACTCTTGTTTTTCAAGGAGGGAGGTTCGGAGGAGACCTCGCTTTTCCAGAAAAGCGTGGTCTCCTCTGAGGGTCTCTGATCCCCACGGTCCCCGGTCGGGTCTCCAATTCTAAAAGTTTTGGGATGGAGGGATCGACCGGGGGGCCGGGAGGATTGGAGGAGGTTCAGAGGGAACCACTCTTTTTAAAAAGCGGTTTTCCCTCCGAACCTCCCTCCTTTAAAAACAGGAGTATTGGGTTGTGAATTTGAGTGGTTTTTACTGATACAGTATTATCAAAAGATAACACAGGAGCAGGCGGCGCCTGCGATTCGGTGGATTCGCGGTTATTTCAACGCCGAGGGGGTTTGGGGGATTCTTCCCCCGTTTGCCAACCTTTTTGAAAACTGCGAAGCAGATTTCAAAAATGCATGAGTTAAGAAAAACAATAATAATCAGTATGCAGAAACAAAATTAGAGAGACCAGAAAAATGATGCACTGAAAGTTTTTGCCGGAAGGGTTTGGGAAACGAGCTTTTTTCAAAAAGCGGGTTTCCCAAAAAATGAATCTCAGATGATATCTCCCGGCTGAAAAACAATTCAACTGAATATTGGCATTGGATTTATCTGAACACTCACGGGGATTATAACCGCACGCCCAGCTCCCGGAGGAAACTTTTTGAAAAAAGTTTCCTCGCTCCCACCCTGCGGGCGGGCACCCGCCATCCCAAAACTTTTGAATTGGGGGACCGACGGGGGGCATTGGGCACACCATTAAAGAATTCCCATCAATAACACGGGTTGCTTCCCCACAATTAAACACAAAAAAAATGACCCGGTGTGTGCTTACCGGGCCGTTTTACAAGTTAAGTAACTGGTATTCGCATTGAATCTGCAAATTCTCAAAACTTTCAAACTTTGTTAGATTTTCATACTATATACGCTGCCTTCGCCTTTGACTGCCTTTACTGTGAAGGTGTTGCCCTGGACATCCTTTACGGTTCTTTCGACGCTGAAGGGGGTGTCGTTGTTGGGGACCTGGATGTAGATAACACCGGCGGTCTGGTTGCAGCCGACT
>JAJTBE010000138.1 GCA_021287065.1 Bacillota bacterium | reverse complement strand
CCCTCCGAACCTCCCTCCTTGAAAAACAGGAGTATTGGGCTGTGGGTTTGAGTGAGTTTTTCTACATCATTGAAATACAACCCAGGAGCAGGCAGCGCCTGCGATTCGGGGAATTTGCGGTTATTTCAGCGCTGAGGGGGTTTGGGGGATTCTTCCCCCGTTTGCCAACCTTTTTGAAAACTGCGAAGCAGATTTCAAAAAAGTGAGAATAAGAAACAGCAGTAAAAGTCGATATGCAGATAGCAAAATTAAAGAGATCGGAAAAATGATGCACTGAAAGTTTTTGCCGGAAGGGTTTGGGAAACGAGCTTTTTTCAAAAAGCGGGTTTCCCAAAAAAAGAATCATAACCATTCGCCCAGCTCCCAGAGAAAACTTTTTGAAAAAAGTTTCCCCGCGCCCACCCTGCGGGCAGGCACCCGCCTTCCCAAAACTTTTGAATCGGGGGACCGACCGGGGACCGGGGGGATTTGGATCGACCAGGGGGAATGGGGACCGTCAGAGGGAACCACGCTTTTTTGGAAAAGCGGGGTTTCCTCCGAACCTTCTTCCTTGAAAAACAGAAGTATTGGGCTGGAAATTGGAGTAGGTTTTACTAATTCAGTGACATTGGGCTTACTGGCATCGCTCCCACAGTTTGCCTGATTGTTTCATTCCGGAGATTGCAGAGAGAATGCAGGATTGTTTAACCGGAGGGACAGGCGAGACGCCTGAGATCCGGCAGTCGTTGCGTTTTATTGCAGCTGTGAAGTATGCAGGGGGATGCCTGCGATCCTGTATTTGCTTACTCTTTATTACTGCTATGAGGCTTTCGCCGGATTGTTTATCCTGTTACTGCTGCTTTTACAGGCGCCCAGGGTTGGGTTTCTTTCCGCATTCTTGCCATTTCAAGCATAAAGCTGTCAAATTCAATGGGATCGCTCCAGTATTGGCGCCAGAGTTGGCTGCTGCTTTCGGGAAGAACTATGAAGCCTTTGTTCTCGAGAATTCCCTGAAGTATGGTTTTTGCTGCTTCCTCAGCGGGGATGGAGTCTTTGGGGGGTGTAACTTCCACAGCATCTCCGATTAGGGGAGTTCCCCATATTCTTGTCGCCACTTCTCCGGGGCAGACTACTGAGAAGTGTATGTTTTCGTCTCTGAGTTCGTGACGGAGGCTTTCGCTGAGTCCTGCCACTGCAAATTTTGTTGTGCAGTAAAGTGCCTGATAGGGAAAAGGCATTAGTCCGGCAATGGAGGAAGTTGTGATAATATGGCCGCTTTTCTGGCTGCGCATAATGGGCAGGGTGTAATGAATTCCGTAAATAACGCTCCAGAGGTTGACATCGATGATTCTGTGCCAGTGAGCCATTGTCATTTCTTCGATAGGGGAAGTTGCGCCTATGCCTGCATTGTTGAATAGAAAGTCGATACTACCCTGTTCTGATGCTGCATTTTCCACCAGTTGCTTTACCTGTTGTTCATTTGTTACATCCACAACCACAGGTATGGCTTTACCCAGTTTGCCCAGTGCTGCCGCGGATTCGGCGAGCATTTTTTCATTTCTGTCCGCCATATAAACCACGGCGCCTGCTTTGAGAAGTTCTTCGGTTACTGCATAACCGATTCCTGATGCTGCACCTGTAACCACACAGCATTTTTGGCTGAAATGATCCTGATAGTTCATGTAATCCCCTCCTGGTTTGATTTTTATGTATAATTATTCCGTTGGCTTCGCCCAGAAAAAATCCTTTTTGAAAATTATTTCTGAAGATTTTTCAGATAATTTCTTTCCATAAAATCGCATTCTTTTTTATAAAGATGTCTGTTGAACTTTATGGAATTTCCGAATTCGATGTTGATTTCCGTTTTTTTATCATAGGGAGTCCAGTAGGGGAGTCCTTTTCCGTTTGGGTTGCCTGTTTTTGCGAAATTGACCCAGTATGCCATGATTTTTGATGAGAGTACAAAGTCAATGTCGGTATAGCCGTCGGATTTTTTCATGTTGCCGAATACATAGGCCAAATCCACACCGTGGTGCACTTTTATCTTTTTTGCAAGTTCTGTTGCCGGTAGTCTTGTGAACTGGTAGAGATAGCCTTTCGATTTTTTATTGCTCATGCTTTCTGCAACAAACCGGGCGGGAAAGGCATTGGCTCCGGTTGTAATAATTTTATCAATGGCAATTATAGCATCCTGATAGTTGAAAGCTGGGTGTTTTTGTAATACATTCTGGTAGTTGCTGCCAAACCTTTTTTTAAAAAACAGGATGTAATTGTCGAGAGTGAGGTTTTTCTCCTCAAGGAAATAGATATAACCTTCGTTGAGGGTGCTGCCTGTTATTACCGGCACATCATGTTGTTTTCCGGTTTTGAATGCTGTTACGGGATTTTTGGGAAGAACATAGCCATCGAAAACAGGGGCAAAGAACAGGCATTCGTCAAATAAGCCTGTTTTACAGTCGGCAGCTTTGATGATTTCATCGGCGGATTTTGCCCTCATTGATGCAAGGGTGTCTTTTTCCTTATCGCAACCGAGGATGGATGCTAATTTTTCGCCCATTTTTGAAACATTTGCGAAATTGCCGTTAAAATCGGGGTTCAGGTATTCTGATCCGATTATGGGACCTCCGCTTTGAGCTATTGCTTTATGGAACAGACCTGAGGACAGGGGGCTGATTAGCTGCAGCGTAACGGAGCGGGAGCCTGCGGATTGTCCGAATATGGTGATGTTGCCGGGGTCTCCGCCAAAGGCGGCGATATTTGATTTTACCCATTTAAGAGCTGCGATCTGGTCGAGCAGCCCGTAATTTCCGGAAACTCCCTTGGGTGATTCTTTTGAAAGCAGGGGATGGGCAAGAAAGCCAAGGGGACCAAGGCGGTAGTTTATGGTTACAACAACCACGCCTTTTTTTGAAAGGTTCAGTCCGTTGTATTCCGGTAGGGAGGTAGAACCGAAGTTGAAGCCTCCGCCGTGGATCCAAACCATAACAGGGAGTTTTTCACCTGATTTTTTTGCCGGAGTCCAGACATTGAGATAGAGGCAGTCCTCGCTATATTTTCCGTCTGGTTTCTGACGGGGCTGTGGGCAGGCGGGTCCAAATGCGGTACATTCCCTTATTCCATCCCAGTCTGCCGGAGGCTGGGGAGCTTTCCATCTATAATTTCCCACAGGCGGCGCTGCGTATGGGATTCCCTGAAATATTCTTATTTTTTCTTCTGTTTTGCCTTTTATCAGTCCGTTTTTGATTTTCACAGTTTCCGACATAGTTTGCGAAGCATAGGAAAATCCGGACAGAAAAAAAGTAAGAATTAATATTGCAGTAAACTTAAATCTATTCATAATGCCCCCCTGAATTTTATTTTCAGTCTGTTCATGTTGCTTGATTCCCTGTTTTAACTGGTATTCCTGTGGAAATTTACTTCCTGTGTAAACAGGATTGCTTTTGTCGTTTTACTATTTACATTCCAGTTCTTAAAGTGATAAAGATCTACCGGCAGTTTTTTTCTGTTTACTTAGTGTCGGGTAAATAAATTTAGCAGAAGGAGTAATAGTTTATGAAAAAGCTGACAGTAGCTGAATCAGCAGAACAATGTTGTAAAAAATGCAGCATGATTTTCCTGCCTGCTGTTATTGCAGCCATTTTTTGCTTTATGCTGTCAACGGTGGTATTTGCAGCTGAAGCGAAGCCTTTGTATCTGGATCCCAAAGCCCCTGTGGAGCAAAGAGTTGAAGATTTGCTCAAAAGGATGACTCTTGAGGAAAAAATCGGTCAGATGACTCAGATCGATATTGAAGCATACAATAACCCCAAAGAATCTCATGTCAGTATTGATGAAGCTAAATTCCGTAAATTTGTGAGAGAATTCAAAGTCGGTTCATTTCTCAACGGAATAGCTGTCCCTCCGGAACGCTGGTATGATTACAGCATGAAGCTTCAGAAAATCAATTTTGAAGAATCAAGGCTTAAAATTCCGGTAATCTACGGAGTTGATCATGTCCATGGAACCAACTATCTCGCAGGTGGAACGATTTTCCCCCAGAGTTTTAACATTGCCTGTTCATTCAATGACGAGCTGGCTACGAAAATGGGGAAAATTACCGCTCTGGAATCAGCAGATCTCAACCATCACTGGGATTTCGCACCAATTCTTGACATAGCGGTAAATCCTTACTGGTCGAGAGTTTATGAAACATTTGGCGAAGAACCTCTTCTCGCCGTTAATATGGGAACCCGTTATATAAAAGCCCTTCAGGGTGAAAAAGGAATTGCACCTTATAAGCTTACGGCCTGTGCAAAACATTATCTCGGATATTCCTATCCCAGATCAGGATATGACCGTTCACCAGCTGATATTCCGGATCAGTATCTTTATGAAATTTTTGTTCCTTCATTCAAATCAGCTATAGATGCCGGTGTCATGACTGTTATGGTCAACAGTGCAGAAATCAATGGCGTGCCCGTTCATGCATCAAAACGGATACTCACGGATCTTCTCCGCAACGAACTTGGCTTTAAGGGCGTTGTGGTTTCTGACTGGACAGATATTATTAATCTTTACACAACCAGAAAAGTGGCAAGAAGCGAAAAGGAAGCTACCAAACTTGCTATCGATGCAGGTATCGATATGTCTATGACTCCCAATACAACAATGTTCTGTGTTTATCTCAGGGAACTTGTTAAAGAGGGAGCAATCAGCGAAGCCCGCATTGATGATTCTGTGAGAAGAATTCTCAGATTGAAGTTTGAGCTTGGTCTTTTCGAACATCCTTACCCCCGGAAAGACAGATTCAACCGTATCGGATGTGCCGAGCATAAGCAGGCTAATCTTCAGGCAGCAAGGGAATCAATTGTTCTTCTGAAAAATAACAACAATGTTCTTCCTCTTACTAATGTAAAGAGCATCCTTGTTGTGGGACCTTCAGCCAATTCAAAGAGAAATCTGGGCGGCGGCTGGACTCTTGGATGGCTCGGCAGACCGGAAAATGAATATCCCGCAAATATGCCTACTGTTTACACAGCAATAAAGAAGCAGTTTGCGAATGCTGATGTTCAGTTGCTGGAAAAAACAGGTGCTGCGGGAACTCCCGAAAGGGCGAAATTTGACGAGATGGCAAAAAAAGCTGATGCCATAGTGGTTGCGTTTGGTGAAGAACCTTATGCGGAAGGTGAAGGCCAGATTAATGATCTCAATCTTCCAGTTGAACAGTATGATATGATCCGCACAATTCAGGGAACAGGAAAGATCAACATACTCGTTTATATCGGCGGCAGACCGAGACTCCTTTCACCGGTTTCAGATAAGGCGGATGCTATTATATTTGCAGGACTTCCCGGTTTTGAAGGCGCTACAGCCCTTGCGGAAATTCTCAGCGGAGCAGTAAACCCCAGCGCAAAGCTTTCTATTTCGTATCCTTCAACCCCCGGACACTGCATACCTTATCATCACAAACCTTCGGATAAATCCACAGCCCAGTATCCTTTCGGATATGGCTTGAGTTATACAACTTTTTCATACAGTGATCTTCAGATTAAAGGGCTTTCAGACGGAAAAGTCCAGCCCAACGGAAAGTTTGAAGCTGTTGTGAAAGTAACAAACACCGGCAAAACAGCAGGCAAGGAAGCTGTTCTGTGGTATCTTACCGACGAAGTGGGCAGAATCACCCGTCCCGTGAAGAGACTCCATCATTATGAAAAGATTTCTCTCAATCCTGGCGAATCAAAGACAGTTACTTTTGTAATAGATGCGGGCAAAGAGCTTTCTTACCCTGATGAACATGGCAAACCCGTTATGGAAGACGGATTTTTCACACTTCTGGTGGGTGATAAAACCGCAAGGTTTGAACTCACAGGAACCGGTAACTGATAGAAAAAGCGCCGTTGTAAAGACGGCATATAAAACCGGGTAAAAACAAAGCTGCCCTGAAAAATCGTTAAAAGCGACAGGTTTTGCAAATCTGTCGCTTGATAGGATTTTAACCGGCTGAAAACTTATTCGGCATAAGTGTTTGTAATGTTCAGGGCAGCTTTTTCGATTAAAGGAGTTTGCATGATAAGAAAAACCATTCTTCTGGCGAGCCTGCTTGCTGTATTTATCCTTTGCCCGCTTGCGGCTGTTCAGTCCGCTGAAAAAAATATAAAGAAGGCAGAAAAAAAGTTTGTAACTGTTTCTGGCAAAGATATAATTTCTCCTGATGGAAAAAAAATTCTGCTCAGAGGTGTAAGCCTCGGCAACTGGCTTCTTCCCGAAGGCTACATGTTCAAGTTTGAAAAGGCGGTTTCTCCCCGATATATAAACGAAGTGGTTGTAGAGCTTATCGGACCTGATGAAGCTATACTTTTCTGGGATGAGTATTACAACACCTACATCACAAAAGATGATATTAAGCTCATTAAGAAAATGGGCTGCAATTCAATCCGTATTCCATTTAACTATCGTATATTAAACCCTGAAAATTATCCTGATGTATGGCGTGAACAAGGCTTTCGTCTTCTTGACAGAGTTATCGGCTGGGCAAAGGAAGAAGGGCTTTATGTAATTCTGGACATGCATGGCGCTCCCGGAGGGCAGACCGGAGAAAATATCGATGACGGCTGGAGTTACCCCTGGCTTTTTGTCAGCAGGGTCAGTCAGGACAGAACTATAAAAATCTGGCGGAAAATTGCTGAGAGATACAAAGATAACACTACCGTTCTCGGATATGAACTTCTCAACGAGCCTATCCCCAATTTCGAAGGTTATGACAAGTTGAATCCGGAACTTGAACCTCTTTATAAGAGAATAACCGCTTCGATTCGTGAAATTGATAAAAACCACATTATCATCCTTGGAGGCGCTCAGTGGAATACCAATTTTACCGTATTCGGAAAACCTTTTGACAACAAACTGATCTATACATTCCATCATTACTGGGCTGATCCGTCGGAGGCAAGTCTGCAGAAATATCTGGATTTTCAGAAAAAGTATAATGTGCCACTGTGGCTTGGCGAATCAGGTGAGAACAACAATGAATGGATTGAAACTTACAGAAAATCACTGGAAAGGAATCAGATAAGCTGGTGTTTCTGGCCCTACAAAAAGATGGATTCAGAAGCTGGACCAGTCAGTTTCGCACCACCGGCTCACTGGAATGAGATTATTGCCTATGCAGACGGATTCAGAAATCCTGATTTTGCTGCAAAGCGGAAAAACAGACCTTCTATTGAAAACTCAAGGGAAGCTTTTAAAGGACTTCTGGAAAACATAAAACTGAAAAACTGCAGAGTTAATGAGGGTTATTTAAAAGCTCTTGGGCTTGAACCTGTAAAGTAGATTTGTTTTAACTTTGGATTGATCTTCGGAGGGAGACCACGCCTTTTTTGGAAAAGCAAGGTCTCCTCCAAACCTCCTTCCTTGAAAAACAAGAGTATTTGGGCTGGGAAATTGAGGGAATTTTATTAATTCAGCGGCATTGGGACCGGGTGGACAGGCGGGACGCCTGCGATCCGGCAGTTGTTGGCCGGAATTGTGGTTATGGGGGTTGATGATGGTTGGCGGGAGGATGTGGAACCGTGGGGCAATACCCGTGAATTAAGGTTTAGATTCATCTGATCACACACGAGAATTAGAACCATTCGCCCAGCTCCCAGAGAAAACTTTTTGAAAAAAGTTTCCTCGCGCCCACCCTGCGGGCAGGCACCCGCCATCCCAAAACTTTTGAATTGGGGGACCGACCGGGGGACCTTGGGGGAATTGAGAACGGGGGGGGATTGGGGAACCGGGGGGATTTGGACCGACGGGGGTTAGAGACCCTCAGAGGGAACCACGCTTTTTTGGAAAAAGCAAAGGTTTCCTCCGAACCTCCTTCCTTGAAAAACAAATATTTTTGGCTGGAAATTATCCGGAGGAAGTTTTGAGTTATTACGAAGATTTTATGCCTGAAAGAAAAACGGAGAAATTGCCGGATTCCTATAATATTGCAGTCAGGATAGCAACGCCGGAAGATGCGCAGGCTATAGCTGTCATTGTAGCTGAAAGGGAAGGCAAAGATCCGGCGGAAATAATCCTGAAGCTTAATAACGAATTAAAGCGGATTTCAACCGGTAACAATACCGTGATTTTTGTTGCTGAGTATGAAGGTAAAGTTGTCGGTTACGGCAGAGTTAAATATTTTATTCCACCTGAAGCTCTTCCTGAAAATATTGCTCCTGAAGGATGGTATCTTCTTGGTCTTATTATTGCACCGGGTTACAGAAGACAGGGCATTGGAAGACGGCTGACACAGGAGAGGATTGATTATCTGAAAAATAAGACCGATAAAATCTATTATTTTGTCAATAAAAGAAACACCGTTTCCATAGAAATGCACAAAGAGTTCAACTTTACAGAAATAACGAGGGATTTTGTCTTTCCGGGAGCTATTGATAAAACAGGCGAAGGTATTCTTTTTATACTTGAAAGCACATAATAAAGGCATCATATTTATGATACGTCAGCAGTTTAGAAAAACAAAAGAGGCTGTCTCAAAAGCTGATGTCAGGTTTCCGACTTTGTTAGCTTTTGGGACAACCTCCCGTAAAATGGCGTGAATAATTACTTTCCCTTATCCTCGTCATATTCTTCCTGTTTATATTTGCCGGTTTCTGCCGGAGCTTCAATCCATCTTCCGAGGAAGTTGATTTTCTTCATCCGCTTCCATGAAATCATATATTCGCCTACATCACATTTTCCTGTGAAGGTTCTATATCCGACAAGGCCCATATGGAATGCAAGGATGTATCCTGACTGTTTTTTACCGTTTACAAGGGTAACTTCGCATGCTGCATAATCCCAGCCTGATATGTTCTGATAAAAACCGTCGAGTTCTATGCAGGCAACATCTCTCTTGGGGATTTTATAAATAGGGGATTGTCCGTATTGCCCTGCACTCACATATAAATATGCGCTTTTGAAGCTATCGTAGATGTCTGTTACATTTTCCCTGTGGCCGTCTCTGTCAAGAACACTGGCAAATGTGTTGATTAAAACCGTTTCTTTTTTGGGACGGTCCTGTTTTTCCTGTGCGCCTGACACACCTGAACCTACTGCCGACAGCATAATGGTCAGTATGAGGGACAAAAGGAAAAATCTATATTTTTTTGCGATGTTGAACATTGTCATAAAACTTGTTGGCAAACCTCCTGATTATTGACGAAGACAATTATATATCGTTAACTACAATAAAGCAAATGCTTCAGACCAATTACTGAAACTTGTCGCACAAATTTCAGTTTCATTCCGGTTCTTTGATAAAAGAATTGATAATTGAAGCTAACAGAGAACCTGCAATTAGTCCTGTGAAAGATGATACAACGGTAATGATCATTTTGTTGAATTTAGGCTGTTTAATAGCTACCAGAATCATTTTCTGAATTTCCGGCTTCATACCAAGATAAATTCCCATTCCAAGGCCTATGATCGTAAACAGGGTTGTGATAACAGCTTTCATCACCTCTGCGGTTTTTCTCTGTTGCTCTTTGTGCAGAAAACCTGAAGAACCGAGTCGTTCCGAGCAGGTCGAACAAACTGCTCTTCCCTTAACCGACATTAATGTGGTCTGAACGCCGCAGATGGCGCAGCGGGGACCGCATTTGAGGCAGCCCTTGGGACTGTTCTTTTTATCGGAAAAAAATGTGTAAAGATGATGGCTGCAAATTCCCTTCAGTCCGCAGTTTGGGCAGAATGTTGTGCCTTCCGGCGGTCGGGCGCAAATAGGGCATGGATCGCCTTTTCTGTCACCTGCTATTACATCTTTTTCAATCTGCTTTTCCTTGACTACGCTGCCGCAGAATGAACAGATGGTTTTATCGATGAGAATCTTTTTGCCGCAACGCGGGCAGTCCTTAAACTTTTCATTCATAATTATTCACCCCCGCCGGTAATTCAATGTTTTACTGCAAACTTCCTTCAACATATGGAATATCTTTAACTCCGGTAATTTCATAAATCATGAAGCTTTTTTTATTCCTTCTTATTCCGAAACCTCCCGCGAGCTTCATCTCAAGATGTTCGAAATACCAGACATATTTTGTGCTTATGTCAGCAAGATTAACATTGGTGAGATATAGAAAAACCGGTCTGTGCTCAAGATTTTTCCATTTATACAAATCCCTGAACATTCTTCTTGAAGTCATTGGCGTGGCAGGATCGATATCATAATGCTTTCCTGCAGCCTGTGAAGTATAGGAGAACTGGGACATGAATGATTCCCACATATTGCTTTGTATTCCGCCGTCCACAATGATTCTTGACTCTTTCGGGACCTGCCGCGACATATGGTGAATAAAAAGATTTTCCTGAGCGTAGATTGTTTTATGCTGAATAAAATCCCTGAACTGAAGCGGAATTATGAAAACAGAAATCAGGAGCAGCAGGATTGCCGCCGGCTTCAATTTCGGGTAATTCACACCGAGTATCTGTATTATGGCTGATACCCCGTAACCGGAGAAGATTACCAGAGGTATTATCAGATGGCTTACACTTCTCCACGAGTCGAGTGTTATCAGTGATGAGAAGTCGCATGACGGGTTTATTGTGTAGAACACATACAGGGAGATAAACCAGAAAGCAAAGTATCCGCAAAACTTTTTGTTGAATTTCCATGCTGCTGAAAATCCGAACAACGCAAGCAGCAAGACAGACAGTGGCTGAATCCTGTTTGAGAGCCAGTAAGTCAGGTTATACTGAATATTGTGGAGAATATGGGATTGAATCATTTCCGTTGTTTCATAGAAATAGTAGAAGCCTGTGGAAATGCCGTAAATACTTGCAGTTGAAGGCGGAATCAGAAATATCGCCGTAAAAAGCAGGCAGATGTATATATGGATTCTTCCAAGCTCTTTTTTAAGATTGGGATTGAACAGCAAAAAGAACAGAAGAAACAACGGCAGCAGGGTCATAAACGCTTCCTGCCTTATGTTTAGGGTGTACGCAAGGCAGAAAAATGAAAAATAGAGAAGTCTTGTTTTCTGCTGTCTGAAATAAATTCCGAACGCAAGTATGGTAAGGAAGATGAAGAATACCGACGGTGTTTCCATTGCAGAAGACCCGGCTATTCTCAGATAAACGGGATAAACGGCATAAATCAGGGATGACCACAATCCGGCTTTTTCATCGCCAAGCCACATTGAAACCGCGAAGAAAACCAGAATTGTTGTTAAGGAAGACAGAATGGCGGATAGATAGAAAGCTCCCTGAATATTGATTCCTGTAATTTTAAAAATCAATGAAATCAGAAAAGGCCATCCTGTGGAGCATATTAAAAATTCATTCCTGACAGGACCGATATAATTTTGCGCATTGATTCCGTATTTGCAGTAGTTTTCAGCAGTTTCGATAAAAGTAACTTCATCATAAAAAATCTGGGGGTGGTGTGCAATATAGAAAAATCTGAGCAATAGTGCTGCATTAAAGACCATAAGCGCCCAGAACCAGCTTCTGCCGCTTATTTTCCGGGCTTCTGCCAATATGCTTCCGAAACTGAGAGCGAAAGAAGCGGCAAGGGCAATAAAGAGTACTGAAAGAAAAATATAGTAGTTGTATATCAGAAAATTCTTGATAACATTATTCTGAGCTGAGTCGAACTGAATCAGCATCTTCATTTTATCGAAAAAAGCTATTGTAAAAACCGGATTTGTCAGTATATCCATCAAAAATTCCGAGCCACCGCTAAATTATTTATCGTCTGCCGACAGAGCGGAATTTGACAACCCGTGCTTCAATACCTTCCTGACCGGCAAATGACTGTTTTTTCCTGATTTCATTCTGAAAAAAGTAATCAGGCTGTCTGCTGCTATATAAAATGCATCTCTGAATGTGGAATTTGACCTGTAATAAACTGGTTTGACCGGGAAGCTGTTATCCACATTCAGTCCTGAGAGAACTGCAATCTGTGATAATTGCTGCTCGCAGGCATAACCTCTGGCGGTATAGAAAGGGAGAATCCTTTCCAGAGCTTCAACTGTGAGGATTCTGAAACCGCACTGGGTGTCTCTGAATGAAAAACCTGAAAGAATACTGGCTGCTGTGCTTAAAATGAGGTTTCCAAGTTTTTTTACAAAGGGATACTGGTTGAAATCCCTTGCACCTATGAGCATATCCAGTTTTTTCCGCAAGAAATATTCCATTGCTTCAGGAATAACATCTGAAGGGAGCTGCCCATCGGCATCTGTGATTATGATTATGTCGTCGTAGGAGAATAAGCCTTCGTTTGTTTTTTCGAGAATTCTGCTGAATCCGTTTGACAGAGCTTTGGATTTACCCTGATTTGTACTATGTGATATAAGAGCGCACGAAGGATTATCCCTGCAGAATCTGCCGAGAATTTCACCTGATTTGTCCGCAGAGCCGTCATTGATGATTAAAATAAAATCTGCCAGATCTTTCAATCTGCCGAGTTCTGCTTCAAGGGTTGCCTCTTCATTATAAACAGGCAGGAGTATGATTGTTTTCAAAGTTTCTGCACCCGCCACAAACCGGGAATTAGTTCAACAATCCAGTCTATGTCTGAATTTCCCAGCAAGTCGTTCATTTTTGCGCTGTTTTCGCCCTGATCATTGGCTATAAAGTAATTATAGCCGAATTTTTGCTGAAATTCCTGTATATTGTCTTTATTAATATTAGAAGGCATCAATCCGCATGGTACCTTGCACTGAAGGTATATTATCCACGGATTTGAAGCGGCGTAAATACTGTCTTTAGCGCCTTGTGCGGTGATCCACCCACTGTATTGATCTTTGGTCTGTCTGAGAGTCCGGAGGTTGTGGGATTCAATAATCTGCCTGTTCATGTAAATATTGGCAGTGAGATAAACATTGAGCGTGAGTAAAACCAGCAGTGAAGCTGTCATTAAACCTGCGGGAAATTTCCTGATTTCGATTTTGCTGAGCAGATGTATGATTGCCGGAATTATCCCAATAAAAACATATACCGGAAGTTTTACAAAATCTCTGTCGGACCAGAGAATGCAGCTTCCTGCAAAGGAAAGCAGCGAAAAGGACAGAGCCGGCATCCATCTTGCGGGAAATTCCCTGTATGCTGATTTAAGGGTGAACAGAATCGGAATAACTCCCGGAAGTATCAGATAAAGCCCCTGTCTGGAAGCAATGAAGGAAGAATAAATTTTGAGGTTTTCAGCTATCCGGGATTTTACGAGAGTTTTGTTTATAAAAACAAAGTTGCTTAATCCCGGGAATTTAAATCCGTAGCTGTTCCAGAGAAAGCTGGAATATTCCTGAACCTGAAAATAAGGCAGTATAGCCGAAGGAAGATAATGTCCCTGAATACTTTTTAACATAAATAGGGGGGGAGCCATAGCCAGAGCACCTGTAAAAACGAACATCAGGGTATTTGTCAGGGATTCTTTCACATTTCTGCTGCTGAAAAGGACTCCGGGCAGAAAGGCGAGAGGGAGAAAGATCCCCCAGGGATCCGCCCATATTATTGAACCTGCAGCTAAGCCTGCCAGTGGAAAGGCGATAAACCTGTTTTTGATGGAAAAAATAAGAAATACCAGAACGACAAACAACAGTATTGTGGTATAGTTCCAAACATGAGAGGCAGCGAGATTCAGTTTTGGCATAAAGAGAATTAGTATATACGAAAACCAGGCGGTTCGTTCATCAAGTATGTTTTTTACGGCAAAAAACAGAATCAGTGCGCACAGAAAAGAAAGAATTATGTTGAGCCACTGGAGATCCCAGCCTTTTTTTATGAAGTAGCTGAGAGCTGCGGGATAGACAATTCCCTTTTCCCCAAAAGCTTTGTGGATTGCGGGCAGATCGTTTTCGTAGGTTGTCTTGATGGATAATACGGCTCCGGAGCCATTGTTGATATTATCCGCTATATTCATTTCAAGAACCGAATCAGGAGAAATACCGCAAAACATCAGATAAGGCTGTCTTACAAAATAGGAAATCAATAAACCTGCAATTATTACAATTGCAATTTTTCCGACTTCTTTTAGTATGTCTCTCTTTTTACTGTCAGTCTGGCTTTTGATGACCGGCTCCATCAAAAAACTCCCGGGAAAAGAATAAATCTTAATAGTTTCAGGAATGGAAACGGATTAGGAGTCAGCAGGTTCATCGAACCTGTAATATCGTAAGTTGTAAAAGCAAAATAGAATATGAAAACCAGAAATACCAAACCGGCTGACCCTGCTGTGAAAGCTCCCATAATAAGCCCGGGGGAATATAGATTTTTTCTGATGATTGGGAGAACAATAATTAAAAAAAACAGGATAGCGGTTATCCCTGCCAGAACCGCGAAAGCGGCAGGCAGCATTTCGTTTGTGTACCATCCCAGTCCGGTTTTAGACCAGCGGGGATACATCCAGATATAAGCATAAGACAAAGCAAAAGTAAGAATCTGAATAAATAAGCCTATTCCGGTAACTCTGAAAAATTTATTCTCGTTTGTTACTGTATCAGGCTGCTGTTGTTCTGTATTACCGGTTTGGATTTCCGGTGTTTGTTCTGAATCTGTCATATTTTAATTAAGCCTTTGAAGCTTGTTCGCTCTGTTTTGCCGGAAGTTCAAACTCACCCTCGGCTCTCAGAATAATTGCAATCCGTTTGTATATCACAAATGTGAGAATGCCTGTGATCAGTCCCTTTACTGCGTTGAAGGGGAGAGTAAAGAACAGAATCATATACAAAAGTGTTTCGCCGCCGGGTACCGGTACATTGGGCATAAAAATTTTCATAAACAGGGGAAGGATGAAATAGTTGGCGGGTATCATAGAAAGCGCCGATACTATAACGCCTGTGCTTATTCCCAGAGCTGCATTGATTCTTGTTTTTGTTTTCTGATAAATCAATGCGGCTATAACAACCATAATCCCGTTTGCTATAAGATTCATGGGTATTCCCACCAGTTCTTCCGGGGAGAATCTGAAAAGGGCAAACAGAATATTTTTCAGCAGTACAACTGCCAATCCCGCCCAGGGGCCTAAGGCACAGCCTCCGATAAGCGCCGGTATATCAGACAGGTCCAGTTTGTACCAGCCTGCTCCGGGGTAGGGAAGCTGAAACAGCATCAAAACTGCTCCAACTGAAGCCAGAAGGGCGATCTGTATAAGTTTTTTTAGATTATTGTCTTCTTTCATTGCTTTCGTCACCTTATCTCTTAACAATTAATATTTTCTTTTTGTTTCCCTGTTCCTCCTGAAATTGCATTTTTTTGTCAATTTTTACATGTTGAAAATGATCTGTATGGATAAAGGAATCATCCTTATTTTTAGTGAATCTATATCAGTAAATTAACGGTAATATTCAGTCTTGAAGCTTTTTCGGGATAATTTCAGCACTGAATCAGGTTTATAAAAGCAAACCGATACCGGAGGAAAGACGAAGCGATTATGGCGGTATTTAAAAGCGCATTTGAAATCAGAGCGGAATTTGAGAGAGTATGGGCATACTTCAGCCAGCCTGAAAAACTGGCAAATACATTTTTCTTTTTCGAAAAGGTTGAAGTTCTTGAAAATGGAGAATCAAAATGGTTTGTAAAACCATCACTTGTTAATTTTCTGAAGTCGGATCATATGATTGCTTCAGTAAAATACCTGCTTGAAGAAAAGAAAGTGGATTTTAGCGTTAAGGGCGGGATTCTCAGTATAGAAGGCTTTATAGAATTTGTCGAATCCGAACCGAAACTGACAGGCGTTATGACCGATATAATAATCAACATCAGCGGGGTTCTTGCCGCAGTGCTTAACCCCCTGATTGATAAGGAAATGCGTGAAAATGAAGAGAACTTCATTCTCAATATCAGAAAAAATATCGAACAACCTGAACCTACTCAGGTGTGAATAAATTTTCCGGAAAAGATCGTTTGTTAAGAAACACAAAGTTTTAATTGCAGGCGTCAGTGCAGGATTTTAATCATCCTGCACTTTGAACCTGAATTGTAATTTACATTCTTTCCACTGTTTTTATACCAAGCAGCGCCAATCCTGATTTCATAACTTCCGCATAGTATCTTACAAGTTGTAGCCTTGTGGCGATGATGTTTTCATCAGCAGCTTTCAGAACGGGAACCCTGCCGTAGAATTCTGTGAAAATTCTTGCGGTTTCGATAAGATACTGGGCAATAATATGGGGAGCGAATTCCTTTGCAGCTTCAGCCACAGCTTCAGGGAATCTGGCAAGTCTTCTCAGCAGCGAGAATTCCTCGGGTTCAGTAAGAAGTTCAGGCATAACCTGTCCCGCAGCATCCGCTTTTCTCAGAAGTGACATAACTCTTGCGTAGCTATACTGCAGGTATGGAGCTGTATCTCCGTCAAAGGCAAGCATTTTATCCCAGTCGAATACTACATTTTTCTGCCTGCTCTGTGAAAGATCGTTGAATTTGATTGCTCCCACAGCAACTACTTCTGCAATTTCCAGTCTTTCTTCCGGTGACAGATCCGGGCGTTTTTCTTCCAGAATCTTTAATGCTCTCTGATATGCTTCTTCGATTACATCTTCAAAGAATATAACTCTGCCTTCTCTTGTTGACATTTTGCCTTCTTTGAGAGAAACCATGCCGAAGTCGATGTGGACGGCTCTTGTGTTGAATCCCATAAGATCGAGAACTTTCAGGCACTGCTGGAAGTAAAGTTTCTGTTCGCTGCCTACCACATACATAATGATGTCGGGATTATACTCCCTGATTCTGTAGATCAGGCCTGCAAGGTCTCTTGTGGCGTAGAGTGAAGCGCCGTCCTTTTTCTGAACCAGAATGGGGGTGGTAATACCCTGTTCGTCCAGTCTGATAAGAAGTGAACCGTCTGCTTCTCTTGTGCCTATGCCTTTTTCGTTTATAAGCTTGATAACTTCGTCGGTTTTGTCGTTGTAGAACGATTCACCAAGGGTAAGATCGAAATGTATTCCAAGGCGGTTGTAGATTTTATCAAAGTCCGTTAGTGAAAGATCGACAAACCATTTCCAGAGCCTGGTAGCTTCTGCATCGCCTTCCTCAAGCATTTTGAAGCGTTTTCTTGCTTCATTTTCCATTGGATTTTCTGATGTTTCGCTGTTTTCATCCTCTTCTGAAGCAGCATTCCCGCCAACCTGTTTAGCTTCAGCGTGAAATTTAACATAGAGGTTCAGGAGTTCCTTGATGGGGTTCTGTCTGATTTTTTCGTCATCTCCCCAGAGTTCGTATGCATAAAGGAGTTTTCCGAACTGGGTTCCCCAGTCGCCGAGATGGTTGTCGCCTATGGTTTTATATCCATTGGCGGCATAAATATTGTAAATTGACTGTCCGATTACTGTGGAGCGGATATTTCCCACTGAAAAGGGTTTGGCAATATTGGGGGATGAAAAATCGATTACGACTGTTTTTCCTTTTCCTGTGGAATTGCATCCGTAGCTGTTTCCGTAGGTTTCAAAATCACTGAATATTTCTCCGGTTGTTTTGGGAATATTGAGATAAATATTGAGATAGCCGTTGAGGGCTTCCAGTCTTCCAATATAGTTGTCTGCGCCGACGGTTATTTTATCTGCGAGTTCCTGAGCTATGGCATTGGGGGCTTTTCTCATGGTTTTTGCATAAGGAAAGCAGGGGATTGCAAAATGTGCAGCTATGTCGGGCGGGGGGACGCGAAGGTCGATTTCAGGATTTCCGCCAAGAACCTCGCTCACCTTTTCCCTGATTTCCCGGGCTGCCCGGTCCATTGCATAATCAGTAATGAGAATATCGCTTTTAATTTCAGTCGGGCTGTTCACTATATCTTCTCCTTTTTGTGCTTTATATTAAATATAAAATTTCAATCTCGTGATTATCCTGTGTTGCCTGAAGGGGTAATTGTTTGATACACCATAATAATAAAAATATCGATAAAATGCAAGAGTAATTAGGGATTAGGTTGATTTACACCATTAAAAATGAGGCTTCACCGCAAGTCAGGATTTTTACAAAAACAATAAAATGTGAAAAATCCGTAAACTTCCGGAGAAGCCTCATTGAAAAATCAGTTGTAGAGGGTTATCAGACGGCGGCTTTTGCTTTCTGTCTGAAATAATCGATAGTCTCTCTTAAACCATCGTTCATATCAACTTTGGGTTCCCAACCGAGAACTTTGCCTGCTTTGGCTGGATTGATAGCTATACGGTTGATTTCTCCCGGTCTGTCAGGTTCATAAATGGGTTTAAGATCTATATCAACGATTGCTCTCATTCTTTCATAGAGTTCGTTGACGGAAGTGCCGACACCGGTTCCGATGTTCATAACTTCGCATGTTTTTGTTTCAAGAGCCATCATATTAGCTCTGACAACATCGGAAATGTGGATATAGTCTCTTCTGGCTTCGCCTGAACCGAAAATCTTGCACTGTCTGCCCTGAAGGAGAAGACCTGAGAAGATCGCAACCACGCCTGCTTCACCGTGGGGATCCTGACGGGGTCCGAAAACGTTGCCATATCTGAAAATAGTGTATTTCTGACCGTAAAGATCACCGTAATACTGGATGTAGTGTTCGCCGCAAAGCTTGCTTACGCCGTATGCGCACATAGGGCGGGTGGGGTAGGTTTCCTCTACGGGTATATAATCGGGTTCGCCGTAGATAACTCCGCCTGTTGATGAGAACATAAGGTTGCCAACTTCGTATTTTCTGCAGTTTTCAAGAAGTTTTATGGTGCCGAGCACATTTGTATTTGCGTCGAAAACCGGATCCGCAACGGATTTTCTCACATCCATCTGGGCAGCATGATGGCATACTGCGTCAATTTTTTTACCGCTGAATACTTTTTCCATATCGGGATCGTTTATGTCAATTTTTACAAACTCAGCTTTGGGGTTGATGTTTTCCAGCTTTCCTGTAACGAGGTTGTCAACCACTATTACATGATGGCCTGCATTGATAAATGCATCTGTTATATGGGAACCGATAAAACCGGCGCCGCCTGTAACAATAATATTCATATCTTTTCCTTTCAGACAAATATTTGTCATTGACGATCGAAATAGTATTTTTTTTCCCTTAAAATATTCCTGTTGTTTTTTTGCTTTTTGTCAGGTTTCTGTAAAAAAGTAAAAATATTGTTGAAAAAAATTCTTTTTTAAGAAAAATGCGCCGGACTATTGAAGTTGAAAGTAAAATTTTAGTAGAATGTATCAGATAAATATCTGCCCGGGCAGTAATTTATGGATAAAGAAGATTCCGGAATCAGGTAAAATTTGAACCGGATTACAGACAAAAAAATACGAGGTGTTAAATGGGAATTCTTTTTGGAACTGATGGAGTAAGAGGTATAGCAAACAGAGATTTATCACCTGAACTGGCACTGAAGCTTGGGAGAGCAGCAGCACTGTTTATGAAGGATAAGTCCGGGAGAAAATCCACCTTTCTTATTGGCAAGGATACAAGATTATCGAGCGATATGCTTGAAGGAGCACTTTGCGCAGGTATTACATCTACAGGAGCAGATGTTCTTCTTGCAGGAACACTACCGACGCCTGCTGTTGCTTATCTTTCAAGAAACGCCAAAATTACAGGCGGAGTTATGATTACAGCTTCGCACAATCCTATGGAGTATAACGGTATTAAGTTTTTTTCAAGAGATGGCTTTAAATTAAGCGATGAAGCGGAAAAACAGATTGAGGATATGGTCCTCAGTGATGAGTTTAAACCTGAACTTCCCTGTGGGCAGGATCTGGGGCAGGTAAAACATTACAACCATGCAAAATCAAAATATAAACAGTATGTAAAATCACTTATGAATTTTGATTTCAGCGGCTTGCTGGTGGCTGTTGACTGCGCAAACGGCGCATCATTCGATTTAGCTCCTGAAGTACTTGCGGAGTTAGGCGCCAATGTGGTTGCATTCAATACACACCCCAACGGATCCAATATCAACGCCAACTGCGGTTCAACTTATCCCGGTCTTCTTCAGGATGTTATGAAAACCGGAAAATTTGATGTGGGTCTTGCATTTGATGGAGATGCAGACAGACTTATTGCTGTGGATAACACCGGTGAAGTTGTTGACGGAGATATGATGCTTTCTATCTTTGCCAAAACTCTGGCTGCTCAGGGAAAACTTCCTGAAAATACGGTGGTGGCAACCGTCATGAGCAATATGGGTCTTGAAAAAGCGCTTTCCGACGAAAACATAAAGCTTATCCGCTCAAATGTCGGAGATAGATATGTTCTGACCGAAATGATAAAAAGCGGCTCCGTGATAGGCGGTGAACAGTCGGGACATATTATTTTCCTCGAATACAACACTACCGGTGACGGAATTATTACAGGCTGTATGCTGCTGAAATTCCTGAAGGAGTCGGGAAAGCACCTCAGCGAGCTTAAAAATCTGATGACAGTATTCCCGCAGGTTACCAAAAACATAAGAAATGAAAGAAAATCCGAAATCCTGCGACTTCCTGACTGGAATGAATATATTGCAAAAAAGAATCAGGAAACAGGCGGAAATTACAGAATTCTGGTCAGACCCTCAGGCACTGAGCCGCTTATCAGGGTTATGGCTGAAGGTCCCGACAGAGAATCAACAACTGTAATAGTGGAGGAAATCTGCAACAAAATTGAAAGCCTGGGATAGCAGGGAGGTTTTATTATGAAGAAAAAAAACCTTTTTATGGCGGCGTTTTTGCTGTCAGTCCTTGTGATCGGTTCGTCGGCAGCAATGGCAATCTCCGGTGAAGCTATGGGAAACCCCTTTGGCAGCGGAGAGAAAATCACAAAATTTGTAGCTGGATATTTTAAGATTCCGGAAGCTGAACTTGTGAAAATTGCTGATAAATGTGAGTATCCCGACGATACGCTGGCTGTTCTTATGGTTTCAAAACTCAGCGGAAAGAAGTTTTCTGATATTGCAGGTATGCGCACGAGGGGAATGAGCTGGGATGCGGTTCTTGCGAAAACAGGCACGGAACCTTCGAAGCTTTTCTTTAAAGTGAAAAGCGGGAAGATTCCTCCTCTTTTTACCGATGCATACAAGCAGTATGACAAAAAACAGAAAAACAAAAGCTTTGTTATAAAGCTGAAAGACAGGGACGTCCGTTATCTTTGCGGAGTAAAGTTTGTGACGGAAGCATTCGGAAAAGATCCGATGGAAACAATGGAATCTTTCGACAACAGAATTACATTTGTAAAGATAGTCTATGACCTTGTGGAAGCAGGCAAATAAACAGCAGAATTTATTGATGGTTTTCAGGGGATTGGAGTAATTCCAGTCCCTTTTTATATGCCCTTTCGAGAAATACTTCAGGGCTGTCATTGTCCCCCGGGAGCTGTCTGAGAAGTTCAAGATGAATTAACCCGTTGTATCTGCCGTTCCGGAGAATTTTTGTAATCAGATTCCAGTCTGTTTTACCAAGACCGGGAATCCAGTGTCTGTCTTCAGTTTCGTCATTATCTGATATATGAGTGGTTATTATGTGTTTTCCCAGCTTGAAGAACGGTTCCGGGTTTTCCCTTGAGTAAAGCCAGAAATGTGATGTGTCAAAGCAAATCTTAAAAAAATCCGACTGGAATTCGTTGAATATAAGTTCAAGTTTGTCAATCTGACGGGTATTTTCCACCGCAAGTTTTATACCGCATTCCTCTGCTTTTCCGATAATTGCGGCAATGCTGTCGAGTCCTGCAGGTATTGAATCCACAGGCTGCCAGCCCCTTGTGATGTGAAAAACCATAGTTGGTATTCTGTGATGTGCGCAGTCTTCAATCCATCTGAAATGGTCTTCAACCAGAGCTTTCCTCAGTGATTCGTTATTGCTCCATAGATCACAGCATCTTAAAAAAGGCACATGAAAATTATCTATTTCGAGGCCTGTTGCTCTTGCTGTTTCCACTGATTCATGTTTATTTACAGGAACATATTCATCGCCGTCATTACCCCACCACAGGCTTGTATGTGTGAACCCCGCTTCTTTTATCAGCCGGAGTCTTTCAGGAAGCGGGAGATCAAAACCGAACCATGAAAAAATCCCCAGCTTAGTGCTTTTGGAATTAAGCATTGAGTGCCTCTTATTGTATTGTGTTGACTGGAATGAATGTCCAGATTATACCCGGACTATGTTTACCGGCTGCTTCCACGAATGAAATATTAAGATAAGATTCGATTTTATCCCCCCTGAAGCAATTCAACCGTACTTTGTGATGATTATTGCTGTTTCTCAGGGATTCGGCCGAAAACTCTTCAGTTTCGCCGGTAACTATCAGATTTTTTATATCTGTGCCGAGAATTTCTTTGCCTTCTCCTGAAAAAAGTTCCGCCGCTCTTTTGTTGAAAAATGTAATTCTTCCCTCGGTGCTTGTGGCAAATACCGGAAGATTTATGTTATTCAGAATTTCTGCCTGAATTTTGTTGCTGCTGAGGATTTCTTTCTTTTCTCTTGCTTTTTCAATATAAATAAGAAGTTCCTCAATGTTAACAGGCTTGTACAGGTAGGCAAAAGCGCCTCTTTCCAGGGCGTCTATTGCAGAATCGATGGACGCATAAGCGGTCATCATTATCGGAATGGTTTCGGGGGAAAACTGTCTTATTTTTTCAAGAGTCTGTGTTCCTGCCATGTCGGGAAGTTTAATATCAATAAGGGCAACATCGAATTCAGATGCTTTTACTTTTTTAAGGCCCTCTTCACCTGTGGTGGATTCACTAACGGAAAAACCCCGTTCTTCGAGAATATCCCGAAGACTGTCGCTGTATTCCCATTCATCTTCGATGATGAGTACAGAGGTTTTCTTGCCTTTCATATGAATCAGCTCCTCCGATTCTCCCCATTATATTTATCGTATAAAACCGGAAAAAATTTCGCCATACAGTCGGAAATTCTGTTTTTTGCAGGATCTTTCATGTTTGACAGCTTTAAAAAAAACCTTGCATCAATTATAGCAAATTATTGGAATCTTTATTTGAGAAACATCGGAATTGCAGGGGATTTGGTCATTTTGTTAAAAAAATGTTAACAAATGACCATCTTTGTGCAGTATGTATAGACAGGAGGAGTTTATTCAGGTTTAATAAAACTATAAGACTAACCGGAGTAAAACCGGAATTTGTTAATATGAGGAACACCATCCATATCGTTTTGACGGGAAATCAGATGCAGCGACGTGGTTGTTTAACCTTGCTTCGGTAAGGTTCGCCATTATCGATTGCTGCAATAATTCCGGAAAACCGGTATCCGCAGAATTTTTAAACTGCGTTTTTGTTCCATACAGGGTTGAAAATTGATTCAGACAATATCACTTTTAAGTATCGAAAATACTGCATTTTTTTCATTTAATGCTTCGTCGATTCTGAGGCCATTCGAATCTCTGCCTCATTATCTTGGTTTTTCTTTTATTTTGCTTCTTATTTTGTTGTTTTCAACTTCATTCTACTATTTTTTCCTCAGAAGCGCTCTTGCAAAGGCTGAGGACGGTGATAAATCTCCTGTTCATTATCTGGTGATTCTTTTTGCCGTCGTTACAGGTCTGATTTTCTACTTTGTTGCAAGACTGGGGCTTCACTCACTTTTTGTTGATCCATACGGTCAGTCGTATTATCTGATTTGTAAAGACGGCAACCTGAGCCTTATGGGGGCTGATTTCTTTCTGGTTACAGCTTCTCTCGGTTTTGCTGCCTGCTGGATGAGGATATTTCAGATAATGCTTATCGACGACATATCCGAAAGATTCTATGCGATAATTGCAACTCTGCCATATATGTCAGGGTTTATGCTTTTGGGCATTCTCTCGGGATTATGGTTTTTCTTCTCAAATATCTTCCCACTCTGGTGGTATGTGCTGAGTTTTACGGTTATTTACGGCGCTGTAATGTACTGTTCCTGGACTGCTTTCCAGAAGCAGCTTCAGCTTCATTTATCACGATCCACCGAGTATGAAGAGAATTTTTCACTGAAGACTTTATCCATACTTGGGGCGATTATTCTGATAATTTTTATCGTGCTGCCCCATATTCTGTATAAAACCCTTCCCTGGTTCTACATACTGATTCAGTTTGTGATGCTTCTCCTTGCTGTTATTTTTATGACCCCGGGGAAACTTTTCCGCAAACTGAAGAATTATTCAAGATACACCAATATGACTGCCCGTGTTCTGAATCTTGCAAGGTATTTCAGGCAGTTTCTCCTCTTCTGGGCTTTTGTGTTTATAGTTTTTGCCTTTATACTTTCAATGGGCATGTTCTTTGAACCAGGACTAAGCAGCCCTGTTAAAAACTTTGGCAGGTGTGCCAACAATGTGAAAATGATTGGCGAAGCCCTTGAGGGCGTAATGAGAGCAACCGCAGGTTCCAATTCCCAGGAAAAACTTGCAGCCCTTCCTGACTCCCGTTCGTGGGAAAAGGGATCATGGGTATATAATTTAAAAACGGACAGAAAGCTTAAAATAATGCCCCCTTGTCCTTCCGGTGGAAAATATATCCTGAGAAAATGGATTGATCCCAAAAACGGAATGGTGGTATTTCAGGTAAGATGCAGTCAGTGCGCCCACACAAAAGCAGGCGTGGAAGATTTTTACCCAAGGTACGACAGAAACAGAGGGCTTATTAAAAAACAGGAAAATAAACCTGACAGGAGGTAAATGATAATGAAAAAATCAAGATTCTTAGGCTTGGTAATCGGTTTGTGCATGCTGTTTACCCTTACAGCGGTTTTATCAGCAAATGCCCAGTTGGTGCTTAGCAATCAGAAAATGAAAATCGTTCTGGTTGAAAGAAAAAACAACCGCATTCAGGCAAGAGTTCACGAAGTAAACAAGGGAAACATCCAGTATATCCAGATTGATGGAAATACCAAATTTTCCCACAAAGATAAAGAGATTTCTTATGACGATGCCTGGGCAATGCTGAAGCCTGATATGATCATCCGTGTAAAAGGCGGCGTTACACTTTCCGGACAGATTAAGGCAAAAAGCATCTACTGGTAATTTTTAAGTTTTATAATAAAACTTCCGTTTTGACCTATTGTAAAAGCGGAAGTTTTTTTATTTTAATTATGGTCTGTGGGAAAAAGGATAAACAGCAGAGTCTTTCGAAGGTTAATGCAAATAAAATATCCGGGGTGAAAGCGATGTCTTCAAAAGCTCTTCCTGACAATTCAGAACTGGATTCAGCATTTGACGGGCTTTCCGATGCTGCTGAATTTCTCGCTCAGATTCAGGTGTTTCTTGAAAAATACTCCGATGAATCTAACAGGGAACAAGCCAAACATGTCGGCAAAGGCGCCATAAAACATCATGGAGTTGCTTTGCCTGTTTTGAGAAAACTTGCTTTGAAAACAGGCAATTTCTGCACAGGGGATCCCGTTAAGGGCAGACAGCTTCTCAAAATGCTTTGGGATACGGAATCACGGGAAGAAAGAAAAATCTGTACCGAATCAGCAGCCTCGCTGCTTGAAGTTGACGAAGACGCAGCTTTATCCCTTATTATGGAGATTATTCCTGATCTTGACAACTGGGAATTATGCGATTCCCTTGCTACAATAGGTTTGAAAAAATGGATGCCTGAACACCACGAATCATCACTGCGAATGATTAACAACTGGGTGAGATCGCCCAATCCCTGGATAAGAAGGCTTGGAATCGTTTCGCTGATTCCCCTTTCTAACAGTGGCTCCTTTGAAGACCTTGATGTATATCTGGTTGTGATAAAAAAACTGATGAGAGATGAACACGAGTCGGTGCAAAAGGCTGTTTCGTGGGTCATTCGTGAAATTACACCCAAAGATCCCGAAAGAGTTGGGAAATTCCTTGAGGTGTTTACAAAGTATCATGAGCCTTCCACACAGAAGATAATAAGGGAAGGCAGCAAAAAACTTGATGAAGCGGTAAGAACCGTTCTGATGGAATCAACAAGAAGATAGTGAATATGGAGGCGCATCTGTGCAAATTCAGAATATAAGCCATTCAAATATGCCGGATCCTATAAGGGATGTAAAACCGGCCGCTGCAAAGTCAGAAGCTGATGTCAATTTAACCGTTACGGATCAGGCTGATATCGGATCCGGAACTCCGGCACCTGAAATAGATTTCAGCAAAGCTGCTGATGTTGTTCTGAGTTCGAAAAGAACAGATGTCAAAATTAAGTGGTCTTTCGAAAACAGCCGGGATTTTTCAATGCCTCCCGCTGTATCTCCTGATGGAAGCCATATTTTTGCATGTGATGGTTATAATGTTTTCTGTATTGACAAAAGCGGACATAAATCATGGGAAAAACCTCTTGATTCATGGACCTGTTCAAAGCCTGTGGTCGGTCCGGATTCTTCTTATGTTGTATGGGATAAAGGCAACCAACTGAGGCTTTTTGACAAAGACGGAAATGAAAAGTGGAAAACTGAAAACGAAAAGCCCTGGCATTCTTCGCCTATTTTTGGCAAAGACGGCACAGTTTATGTAAATAATGACGACAGGCATCTTTATGCCATTGATCCGAAGGACGGCTCGGTGAAGTGGAAAACAAAACTCGAATTCAAAGGATCACCGAGACCGGTGGAATGTTCCGACGGCTCAATCGCGATGGTGGATGATCAGGATCAGGTTTATAAAATAAAAGATGGTAAAATCCTTTGGGATAAAAAAATGCCCGGAAGGGTAAACGGACCGATTTCCGTAGGGAAAGACGATTCTGTTTATGTAACCAACGAAGACGGCAATCTTTATGCCCTGAATCCGGATGGAAGCGAAAAATGGACATACACAGCCGGAACTCCGCTGAGAAAGCCTCCTGTTGAAGCTCCCGACGGAACCCTTTATTTACCTACTTTCACAGGTAATTCGCTGGTAGCTTTGAATCCTGACGGAACAAAAAAATGGGAATACGGTTTTGAAGGCTTCGCTCACGCTGAGCCGGTTCTTGATAAAAATGGTAACATCTATATAGGCAGTAATGATAAAAATTTCTATGCACTCAATCCCGACGGCAGTCTGAAATGGAAACACCAGTTTTCAGTTATGATTGACGAACCGGCGGTTGTGGGAGCTGATGGCGCCGTATATGTCGCCCTTCTTGACAAAAAAGTTCATTGTTTTATGACTGTAAAGGAACAGCTTGCAGAGTTGAGCAAAGAAAATGAAAATTCAGGCGGTTCCGGCAAGCCTGGCGGGATAAAAGTAGAGGAGGAAAGAGTTATAATTGGTGGAGTGGAGTTGCCCAGAAAGAAAAATTCCTGATACTCAGGCAGAATTAACAAATTTTCTGTTTTAATATGAGTAAACGGAAAAAGTGAAATTATCCGGGTTTTCCATAACAGAAGTCTGAGATGTAGCTGATTTTCAGTATATAAATAAGCAATTAAGCTGTAACGATAGGATCACTAAACCTTACAAAGGTTTGGGAAAAAGGTTTTTTAAAGTTATATTATCAGATTGGAACAAGGTTTATTGATTATGGTAAAATACAGGATACTTCATGTAGATGATGATGAAAATAACCTTGAAATATTCAAATTAAAATTCAGGGATAGATTTAGTATTGTTTCCTGTTTATCTCCCAGTGAGGCGATCGAACTAATAACAAGGGATTTTCCCGATGCCGTTGTTACTGATTATGAAATGCCGGGACTAAACGGTCTTGAATTGTTTGCAGGAGTAAAGCAGAAGAGAGTCAGTCTTCCTGTTGTTTTTTATACAGGCCAGGGCAATGAGGAAGTTGCAAGAGAAGCTTTTCTTGCTGGTGTAGCGGATTATCTGACCAAAAGTCTGTTTGAAGTCGCTCACTGGCAAAAGCTGGAAAAATCAATTATCAACGCTATCGAAAAACAAAATGCAATCAGCAAGGCTGAAGAGACAAGTCGTAAGCTTGAAACATTGATTCGCAATATTCCTGGTTTGGTTTACAGATGTATCAACGATAATGACTGGACTATGGAATTTGTGAGTGATAATTCTCTGGAGCTTTGTGGTTATCTTCCTGAAGAAATAATAAACAACTATGTTATCTCATTCAACGATATTATTCACCCGGATGATAGAATAAGAGTATGGGAAGAAGTACAAAACAAAGTAAGTGTTGGTCAGCCTTTTTCTATGAACTACCGTATTGTGTGCAAAGACGGCACTGTAAAAAATGTAGTGGAATACGGTAGGATGGTTGGTGATGAGGAAGGCAATCCTGTTGCTCTCGAAGGAGTTATTCTGGATGATGATGGTCGCAAAAAAGCAGAACAGAGAATCAACGATTTGAACCGCCTGATGAGGGCTATTGTTGATATAAATCAGTTAATCCTGACTGTGAAGACAAGGGAAGAGCTGCTTGAGCGTATTTGCAGCATTCTTCTGAATACAGGAAGATACTCACTGGTTTGGGCAGGTCTAAGAGATGAAAAAGAGTGTTTTTTGCCGGTTGCCAAAGCAAACGAAAATGGTAACCCTGATGGTTTGGAAGTTTTTGCAGAGCTGAAAAAATGCGGGGAAGATTCTCTTATTTGTGAGTGTTTTAAAAACCAGGAGGCTATTTTTTCCCAAAATCTGGTTGTTCTGCAGAAAGAGCATTTATGGGCGGCTGAAGCAGCAAAACTGGGGCATAAGAGCAGTGTTATGATTCCCATAAAGTGTAATAATAAGGTTGCAGGGATAATTTTTGTTTATTCTGATATTGAAAATGGATTTGATGCTGAAGAAATTACACTGCTATCTGAAGTGTCCGGGGAGATTTCCGTCGCTTTTCAGTTTATGGAGGAAACGGAATTCAGGTTGAAAGCTGAAAAGGATCTGAAAAAATCCGAATACCGATACAGAACTCTTTTTGAGAATTCAGGTGATGCCATATTCCTCGCGGAAAAAGAAACCGGAATTATAGTTGATGCCAACAGGCAGGCAGAATTACTGACGGGGCTTGAACGAAAACAGATAGTGGGTATGTTTCATAGCGATTTATATCCTGAAGAACTCAGGAATAAAATGGAGGAGTATTTCAGAAATTATACTAATGATTCACCATTTAGTGAAACTGAATCAAGTGTGAAAAGATCTGATGGTATTTTAGTTCCTGTACATATTTTTGTTACCCATATTCATTTACGGGACAAGGTGCTTATTCAGGGTATATTCAAGGATATCTCAGGGAAAACAGGCAATATAAATTTCAGATAATTACTGTTAATCAATGAGAGGGAGCTAAGTGGATAAACCCGTTGAAAGCCTTAAATCAAAAGTGTTGCTAATTGATGATGACGAAGAGCAGTTAGTTCTGTTCTATTATAGTTTTCGCGACTATTTTGAAATTATTAAAGCTGATAGTGTTGACAGCGGTTTAGCAAAATTAGCGGTGGAAAATCCTGATATTATTATAACAGATTATGAAATGCCCGGTAAAACAGGACTTGATCTTTTAACAGAAATT
>JAJTBE010000122.1 GCA_021287065.1 Bacillota bacterium | reverse complement strand
CTTCAAATGTATAACCTGTAACCTGTGTAAATCTCGGATTTACATATTCTATAACTCCCTCAATATCAGTAATTACAACAATACTTGAACTCTGCTCAACAGCGCTGAAAAGTTTTCTGTTCTGTTCATTAGCTTTTCTTGCTTGTGTTATATCCCTGAAGATGCCTCTGGTTGAGACAAAGCCATCCGAGTCAAATCTTCCGTTAATGTTGCCTTCTGCAATAATTTCCTGTCCATCTTTTGTAATAAAGATAATCTCCACACCAATAAAATTTTCACCCTTAGAAAGTCTTGAAAAAATGTCGTTGCAATGATCTATATAATCCTGTCTGATTATTTTTGTAAAACTTAAATCCTGAATTTCATCAAGAGAATATCCCATTTTTTCACGCCAGTATTTATTGACATATATAATTTTTCCATCCGCCCCAACAATCTGAATCATTTCAGAAACATTATCAAGAAAGTCGTTCAGAATCGCTTCGTTTTTTCTGAGGGAATCTTCAGAAGCAACTGTTCTTGTAATGTCGGTAACATAAACTATAAATCCGTTTATAAAATCGAGCCTGTCGTGGGTAACAGAAATATTCAGCTGAGCAGGGAAAGAATTTCCGCTTTTTTTCATCATCAGTGTTTCAACAACAAGAGAACTCTCATTCAGGGTTGTGTTAAGTATATTCTGATCAAGATATGCGGTTCCCCATTCTGCAAACAGAGTTGAAATATCTTTGCCAATCATTTCTTCACTGCTGAATTCAAAAAGCCGTTCCGCTCCCTTGTTCCAGCTTGTAATGATTTTGTTAGTATTAAAGCCTATTATTCCGTCATGGATCTGATCAATTATCTGAGACTGTTCTTTTAGTTTTTCTTCCTGTTTAACTCTTTCACTAATATCAAAAACATGGGCCATTACCAGGGGACCTGTTGAGGTGTCCGTATAACTGAGGCTTATTTCAACAGGAAACTCACTGCCATCTTTTTTTATTGCAGAGAGAATCAGCCCTTTGCCCATAACCCTTTGCAATGGGTTTTCCATATAACCGCTGCGGTGCTGAACATGTTTTTCGTGAAACCTCAGAGGCATAAGAACTTCTACGGATTTTCCCTCCAGTTCCTCTCTGCCCCATCCGAATAATGATTCGCAGGTTCCGTTTATATTCAGGATTTTGCCGTTTCCATCCACAATAACAATAGCTTCTGCAGCAGATTCAAATAAAAGCGCAATAATATTTTCATCATTTGGGATGCTGCAAACCTGTTTATCCGTTTCAGCCATAATCAGTCCCCCCTGTTTAATGGGTTATAAGCTTATTGTTTTCAATAACCTCAGCCAGCTTTTCGGCAATAATCCTGTTGCCTTCATTATTAGGATGAACAACATCCCCGGGAAGGAATACTTTATCCGGTTCGTAACTTTTGAGCCATTCGCTGAAAAAGTCGATAGTTACTGCCCCAGCTTCTTCGGAAAATTCTCTCTGAAACTTCTTAAACTCAGGAATCTTTTCCTGCGAAGGCCTCAAAACTTCCGGCCGGTTGGGCATCACTGCCACAATCACACTGCCGCCTGACTGTTTGATTTTTGAGATAATACTGTTGTAAAGATTTTTGATTTCGTCATTCTCAAGCCTTCTCACGGGTTTTGTATCCGCCATATGAGTATCCAGTTTTTTCGCCCGGTGGTTTATCATATTTTTACGAAGAAGCAGATAAACCTGACTATTATAAAGAACATCAAACACAGGAGTGAGAGAAGGCGGAGGAACTCTCCGGCGGTCAGCTTCAAAATCAAAATTGGGGTCATTATTAAGCGAAATGATTATACAATCAGGCTTCATAGCATAAAGTTTCTGCCGCGCCAGCCTCTCCACCTGAAAAATTGTATAACCGGGACAAGCTGTGTTTATTACCCGGATTTTTTTATCCGGATGTTTCTGCTGCAGGATTGTTTCAAGAATATCCCCGAACCTGTTTCCGTTTTCTATACCCAGACCATAGGCGGAAGAATCACCGGCAATGATTATTCTGAATTCATTGGGTTCTTTGTTTCCGGGAATTTCTCCTGTTCTGAATCCTTCCGAATTGTTTCTGCCACCGGGCGTCAGTTTCCATATCAGCTCAGGATCCGGGCGGTATTGGGAATAATGGCGGGAAGAATAATTCCGCACTGCAAATTCAAGAGCACCGAAAAAAAATAAAATAATTATTAAATTTACTAAAAAAGCCTTTACGCCACGAAGCTTACTGACGATAAATATATTCAGGAGAACGATGTAAACCACGAGCATGATTATACCTGTGCAGGCGATTTCCTCGGAACCGTCAGGGGGCCAGGTCAGATATTGCCGATACAGTGGTTTTGAAGTATAAGTGAGAGTGCCCAGATAATAAAGCACACACAATATTATTACGGGAACAATAACCAGCAACAGAATGTTCAATAACATGCCTGTTTTTGATTTAGATGTATTTTTTACTAATGGTTTTTCAGAATCGTTCATCTCTATAATTTTCAATTTGTGTATTACCGGTTCCTGCAATAAGGGCGCAGACTTACCGACTGTGTTTAATATAGGGGGGCCAGCCCCTGAAATATAAAAGGAGGAATAATGAAAAAGCGGCATTTCTTCATCCTGAGTCTTGCGGTGATAGCTCTGACTCTGCTGGTATTTATCGGCTGCGGAGGAGGCAGCAGCGGAGGTTCAGGAGGCGGAACATCACCGACCAACAACCCCACATCAACTTCAGCACCTTATTCAAACGACTATAAGGTTCTGGCAGCAGCCAAAGGAACAAAAGCTTCTACTGGCATCATCATCGTACTGCCCATATCTGCCAACAACCCCAGTGGATATTCACCTGCAGGCGGAGCCTATATCACATTTACCAACAGCAAGGGAGTTCAGGTAACAACCCAGGCTGATGCAAACGGAAGATTCAATGCGCAGAAACTCGGAATTCCGGGAATCAGCGGCTCTTCTGATGTAAATGATATCTCTCTTGTTGATATCAGCTTTGATGGCGAAGATGAAACAAACATCCCCATCCCTGTTTTTGACGGAGAAGTCCCCTCAGATCCGGGTGAAGTAATCGCTATTAAAATTGTTCCCGGCGCTTCGATGATTAAGGAAGGCGCTGACCACGCTTTCTTCTGCCTCGGTATCACAAGCATGGGTTATGTTGTAAAACTGAAAAACATAACCTGGTCAGTCAGCGACGAATCAATAATCAAAATCAAGGAAACCACAGACGAAGACTCAGTGTGCGTGGTTCAGGGAGTCAGCGGCGGAGCATTCCCCTCAGTGGCATTTGCTGATCTTGTAGCAAACTACAACGATGGAGTTCTTCCCACATCCACAGCCACAATTGAACCCAGCGAAACACCGGAAGCAACGGAAACTCCCGAAACTCCGGAAAGTAATAAAGCGGTTCTTACCGACACAGCAATGGTGGGAGTAATTAAAGTTCCCGAAAAAGACGCCACAGTAACAGGTACGCTTCTTGATCAGAGCGGCCAGCCTGTCCCCAATGCAAGGCTTGTATTCCACTCAGCACAGGTTGCAGGCGGCTCAAAATCCGACGAGAGCTTCTTCATGGCTTACCCCGCCTGGACCGATGCACAGGGACAGTTTACCGCAGAACTTATGTCAGGACAGACATACACAGTAAAAGCAATGGTCGGCAGCGGTGACGATCCGGAACCCACACCGACAATAACCATTCTTCCCACTTCCGAGGATCAGTCAAAACATAAGAAATCCAGAGAACACGGACCTCACAACGGATATATGAATATCTACAGCACAACCCCTGCAACATTCGGACCGGTGGTGGCAGGACAGACGACTCAGGACTTTACCCTTGCCGGGTCAATAATCCCGACACCTTTCCCCACCCACACCTGGTCGCCCCATCCCTCACCTACAATGACATGGATCCCGACTCCGTTTCCCACAAACTGGACACCATTTCCATTCCCCACATCAACGGAATCACCGGAAGACTAATACGGTTTTTCAGGGAAGAAAGTTCAGAGGAAATCCCGTTTTTAAAATAGTGTGGATTCCTCTGAGGAGCCTTATTCCGGAAAATCCGGAGATACAAGATATCTATATGGAATCCCCTGTGCACCACAGGGGATTTTTATTTTGCGTTCGGCAGCACTGGCAACAGAAGGGCAAAGCTTTGCATTGTTGAAGTATCAGGAAATATAAATATACAGAAAATTTTTGGGGACCGAATGAGCAGAATAAATGTTTCAGAAAACAAATTAATCATCAAAGGGGCAAACGCGAAGAAAAATCCAGTTGTAAACATCTGCGTCGTTCTTGGCATTATTTCACTTGCAGTAGTTGTTGCCCTGGCACTTTATCAGTTTGGCCAGAAGGGTGAAATCCGTAATGTTTTATGGAGCATCTCCCAGATGGTTACGGGTTTTGCCATATTTATTATGATGGTTCCTGTTTTTGCAATGCCGGACATCATTTTCGACAAACAGAACAGACAGGTAAAAGTTACCCTTTGGGGATTCACTCTTGCTAATAATTGCAGTATAGATGATATTGAAAAAATCACAGCCAAATCCGATGAGAAAATTTATCACGGTGAATATACAAGAGGCAAATACTGGTCGCGGGAAATAGGACTATTCCTGAAAAACGGAAGCTATATTCCGGTGGCAACCGGCAATGATTTTTCGGAAATAAACTATGTTATAGCAGAATTAAGCAGATTTCTCGGAGTTCCCGGTGAAGACATTTCCAGTATGTCAGAAGACAAAATCAGTTTCCAGCCTCAGATGGATACGGAAATCATAATCGTCCCATCAGCAATAACAGAAAACAGAACCATTACATACGAAACTCCATTCTATCAGAAACCCATATATGAAAACAGGCACAGCACCGATTATGCAGGCAGTTCCAGCGACAGCATCAATATCACAAAAGAAAATGACAGCTACGGAATATATGTTACCCCGGGAAACCGTTTCCGTTCAATTACCGGCGGAGCCAAATACCTCACAGGCTGCAGTTGTCTTTATGTGCCTATTATGATTCTTGCGGTCTGGGCAATTCTGACGGACAAGAGGCATCCCCCTGTTGAAACCTTTAAAGAGCCGGGTTTTATTATCTTTTTTGCTATTGGAGCTGCTATAGTTTTTTTCACATTCAAATCAATAATCAAAAAAATGGGAAAACCAATTTCCTTTCAGATTGACAGCAAAAACCTGATTATAGAAACCGAAGGAAGCGCTCCTGTTGTAATGGAACTCGATTCCATCAACGATATGAGCGCGGAATCATCAGCAGAGATGGAAGCTTTTCTTGTAATAAGGCAAGGCAGCAAAAGCACCTCAATAAGCAATTCACTTACAGTTTCCACTGCAGAGCAGATTTACAGGGAACTCCACAGAATGGCAAACGAACTGAAAAATGAAAGGCAACCTCAGTAATGGACGACAGTATAGTAAAATACGAAGCTCCCTTTTATGAAAAACCTATGCACGAAACCAGGTATTTCAGGGAAAATGCCAATTTCCCAAATGATTTCACAGATACGGAAGAACAGGATGACTCATACCGGATAAATATCAAGCCTGTAAGAAGCTTCAGAAGCATTACAGGTCCCGCAAAACTTTATACAATCATCAGCAGTTTTTATATCCCCGCAGTAATAGTCGCCCTATACGCAGCTTCTACAGACGAAAAGCACTCTCTGGCTGAAGCTTTCACTAATCCCGCATTTCTGGCTTTTCTCATCTCAGGCTTCGCTGTAGCTTTTCTTACCTTCAAATCACTGATTAAAATAATGGGAAGACCAATGTCCGTTGTTATTGACGGACAAAACCTTACGATTGATATTAAAAGCAAAGACACCATCGCAATTCCTATCGATACCATAGAAGATATAAAAGCTGAACTTACAAAGGAACAGATGGCGGTAATGAACATGAGGTCAGGGGATCAGACCATTACAGTGTCAAATTCCCTGTCAATTTTCACACTGGAATACCTTTACACCGAAATATTCAAAGCAGCAAAAAGACTACGGGGAAAGGATAAATAATGCAGAAAATGACAATCACCCCCACAAAGGCATTCATCCACAGAACAAATGCAGTAAGAAACCCGGTTCAGATTACCCTTGCCACAACCGGAGCTATTCTGATTCTGTTGCACGAAATCGCCGATGATATTTCCTTTCTTGAACAAATGGTAAGCTGTCTGTTTATGGGAATGGAGCCTGTTTTACTGATTCCCATAGGAATACTTCTTGTCGGACTTTCCTTTGTCTTCATACCCGATGTTATCTTCGACAGGGAAACAGGTATGGTTAAAGCTTCATATTTTGGATTCAAAGCATACTATATATGCCCTATTGAAGATATTACGGCTATTAACTTTAAGACATACGCCGGGGTGAGCTGGAAAAGGGAAACGGGAATTCTGCTGAAAAACGGCAAATATGTTAAAATAGTGGAAAAATTGCCTATGACTGAAATGGACGAAATAACCGGAGCTATGAAGGAATTCCTTGGGGTGGATTGCTATGCAGCCCCTGATTTGGGTTGACAAAATCCCGGTTTGGAGTTTCTGTCTTTAAATAAAATTATTTTTAAAAATCACAGGAGCAACAAAAATGGCGGGAATGATTATAAAAGACAACAAAGCTGTAATTTACAGAGCTAATCTTGTTGACAATAGGGTTGGAAAAGTAATTGTCGGTCTGGCGGTTTTGTGCCTTATCATGCTTCCGTTTCTATCATTACTTCAGCCCGCATTGCACATTTCACTGGATGTAATAAGTATCATCGGAATGATTTGCCTGTTTTCATCAGTCGGCTTATTCTTTCTGGCTTTTGCTTTTACACCGGATGTAACGGTTGATAAGCTTTCAGGACAGATATGTATCACATATTTCGGACATGTATTCAGATCTTTATGTAAAATTTCAGATATTTCAGCTATACAGTCACGCCTTTCAGAAGAACAAGTTACCTATGGAAGGCATCACGATTATACAAATGTAATTTTTGTCAGGGAATTCAGTTTTCTGCTGAAAAATGGCGATTTTCTGAAAATTATCTCAAATAAAAATAATGAAGCAATGGAACAACTGACAGCTGAAAGCAGCGCATTTATAA
>JAJTBE010000112.1 GCA_021287065.1 Bacillota bacterium | reverse complement strand
CCAGCTTCACCACAACCCTCGCCAACTGGCTCACCACCCTCGGAATCCCAATCCCCATGGGCTAAAGATCAAATGTAGTTACCAACAAAAATCGCCAAGCGAGGTTTTATGGGAAGTGTTGGGTTCACAAGATTAAGTTAGGCTTAACTTGCAGGTAAAACCGGAAAATAAGAAACTGAATTTACGACATCAGCCATCACCCAAATAAAACGAGGCTGCCTGAAAGTTGTTGTCTTTTCAGAATAACAGCTTTCAGGGCAGCCTCTTATGGTTTAAACCTTTCTGAAGCTTAAGGTTGTTGTGCTTCAGGCAGATCCTTTTTTTCTTTGCCTTCTCTGCTTTCCTTGAGGAACTGGGTTACGCTCTTCTGAATATTGGCAATGCCTTCCTTTAGTTCGTGTTTGAGGAGTTCCTGCCAATATACTCCGGTTTTGCCCATTTTTTCGTATTTTTCGTACCTTTCGTCCAGAAGCTGGTTGATATTGACTTTTCTGAGTACATCCAGATTTTTCAGCATTTCGATTTTGATAAGCTGTGAGGATGTGAGAATGTCAGTATGTGCGCCTCCCTGGGATTCAGGCACGATTTTGTCGGTTATTTCAAGGTTGTAGAGGTCAAATGCAGTCAGTTTCATGAAGGGAGCAAGCTCCTTGGCTTTTCCGGCGTCGCCGTAAAGGATTGAAGCTGCGCCTTCAGGGGAAATAACTGAGAATATGGCTCTTTCCTGCATAAAAACTCTGTCTGCCACTGCCAGAGCCAGAGCGCCTCCTGAACCACCTTCACCAACAACAAATGTGAGGGTGGGTATCTGAAGGCTTACCATTCTTCTGAAGCAGTGTGCCAGTGCGCTTGCCATACCTCTCTGGAGGGATTCGTAACCGGGATAGGCTCCGGGGGTGTCCACAAAGGTGATAAGCGGGAATTTGAATTTCTCTGCAAAATCCATCATCCTCTGGGCTTTTCTGTATCCTTCGGGCCTTGCCATTCCCCGGTTTCTCATCTTGCGTTCATCGTCGTTTCTGCCTCTTTCCATGGCAATAACGGCTACGGTCTGACCTTCAAGATCGCCAAGTCCTGTAATAACTGCGGGATCATCGCCGAAGTGACGGTCTCCCTTGAGTTCTATAAAGTTAGTAAAGATTCTTTCAATATAATCCAGTGATGTGGGTCTTCCCGGATTACGGGCAGCTTCCACCGCATCCCACGCTTCAATATGTTTGAGGGGTTTGTGGTGGGGAACCGACAGTCTCGGGAACTTTGACGGGGGTTTTCGTGTAAAATGAGCCACAAGGTGGGCTATTTTTGTTTTAAGGTCTTTTCGCTCTACTATTTTATCAAGCATGCCATGTTCAAGGAGAAATTCAGCTTTGCTTGCTTCCGGCGGAAGTTTTTCGCCTATAGTCTGTTCAACCACTCTCGGACCAACAAATCCAATAAGGGCTTTGGGTTCGGCAATTACAACATCACCCAGTGATGAGAAGCTTGCACTGATTCCTCCGGTGGTGGGGTTGGTCTGAACAGAAATATAAGGCAGTCCTGCTTTATGGAACCTTGCGACCGCAGCGGAAGTTTTAGCCATCTGCATTAGCGAGAGTATGCCTTCCTGCATTCTGGCTCCACCGCTGGAAACAACACTGATTACGGGCAGTTTTTTCTTCAGGGCTTTGTTGAATGCGGCGGAAATCTTTTCTCCGACCACTGAACCCATCGTGCCGCCCATAAATTCGAAATCGAGGAAGCAGAAAACCGCTTCGTTTCCGTCAATTTCGCCAAGGCCGATAATAACGGCGTCAATCATTCCAGTTGCTTCCTGAGCTTCCCGGAGTCTCTCCATATATGTTTTTTTATCAACAAAACGGAGCGGATCGACTGAAGTCATTCCTTTTTCCCATTCTCTGAAAGTACCCGGATCAATTAGTAATTTTATTCTTTCTTTGGCTGACAGTCTGAGATGGTTGTTGCAGGACGGACATACTTTGAGATTTCTTTCAAAAGCATTTTCTCCGAGGTCTGTCTTGCATTGGGGGCAGATTTCCTGCCTTGGAGGGAGGCTGTGGGTTTTGTCTTTCTCACTGGCTGCTTTGGTTTTGCCGGTTTTCTTATCCGGAGCGGCAGCTTTTTCGGCAGGCGGATCCTTTTTTACCTGATCATCGGTTGTTTTTTTATTTTCCATTGGCTTACCTCCTGAAAAGAAGTATTTAAGATCTTTGCCCCTGTTTGTGAAATACCTTTATAAAATCAACCTGTTTTAAGAACTACTACTTTTTTAAAATTTTTTTAAAAAGCTATTGCCAAGGAAAAAAATGTGTGATATAATCTGCCTGCAAACGACGGGAGCGGTGGAAACGCTGGCAAACCTGAGTTCTGCAACATTGCGCTGTAGCTCAACGGTAGAGCAACCGGCTGTTAACCGGTAGGTTATAGGTTCGAATCCTATCAGCGCAGTTTTTATTTTGTACGGAATTTTATCCGATTTATTCAGTCTTTATACGGTCTTTTATACTTTCAAAGATACCTTTGCCGATTCCGTTAACATTCATAATATCTTCGGGACAAGTGAATTTTCCGTTCTTTTCCCTGTATTCAATGATTTTCTGAGCCTTCTTTTTTCCTACGTACGGAAGCTTATCCAGATCATCAACAGATGCTGTATTTATATTTATCACTTCCAGCTTCTCCGTATGGGCTGCTGATGGAGTTCTTACCGGATATGAAGGGGAAACCACAACTGATGGGGGAGGAGCAGGGGATTCATTCCGGGCGGAACTTTGTTTCTTCCCGGCAGGGGATGATGTGGGCACAGCAGCAGGATTTCCGTTTGCATGAAATGCCGTGGGAGCAGGCGACGGCTGGTGCAGGACAGCTTCCGGTGTTTCCCGTGATGGCGCAGGAACCGAGGGTGTAACAATAACAGCGCTGATTTCCGATGAAGTATCCGGTGTGATTCTGTTTCCGCCTTCTGTTGCCGCAGGGGATGTTAAAACCGGTGTAAGGGTTCCTGCCGACGAAATGTTTGGATCGTAGTTTTCTTCCATCACTGTCAGTTTTGCAGGCTTTAAAAAGACCGAAACATACATTGAAACCGCTATTAAAAAAAGAACAACGGAAAACAGGAGCAGAATTCTGTGAGTCGATTTTTCCTTTGTTTGTTCGTTACCTGTTGTCCGTTGATCTTCCATAAATCACCTCAGGCTTTTGCCAAAAGATAATATTTAGTCGTCAACTTTTACCGTAAGTCCCTTGAAGTCGAGGTTTGCGCTGAGAATTTCAACACCTGCGTTAACAAGGGCTTTTACCACTTCGTCCCTCTTGTCGGAAGGAGCCAGAGTAATCATACAGCCGCCGCCGCCGGCTCCGCAGAGTTTTGAACCCCAGGCGCCCGCCTGTTTTGCCGCATCAATAGCTTCATTGATGAAACGGTTGGTTATGCCGGGAGCCAGAAGCTTTCTCTGCTCCCACTCAAGACTGATACAGCTTCCGAGCTTTTCCAGATCTTTTTCAAGCAGAACTTCTCTTGTCTGCCGGGCTATTTTTTTGATTTCCAGAAGTCCGTCGTATGTTGAACCCACTCTGTCGATTGCCTTTTTGAGCATATCCCAGTTATTGGTTCCTGAAAAATGTGAAATTCCCGTAAACGAAACAATCAGGCTTTCCTGAAGTTCCTGTCTGAATACGGTGGGAGCCGGTATCTCCTCTGCATTGCATCCCTTTTCATCGAAATGAAGGGCATGTATTCCGCCGAGAACAGCGCCGTAATAGTCCTGCTTTCCTGTGGGAATTCCCAGATGTCCCGCTTCGATAGCTGCTCCTCTGTCAATCATCGCCACAGTGTTTATGTCTTCACCCTTTACCTTCAGCAGAGCTGCCGACAAAGCCATCAGCAGAGATGATGAAGCGCCGAGGCCTGAGCCTTTGGGGGCTGTGTTCCGGGTTTTTACATTTATGCCAACTCCCGGATTGTAGGATTTGATAGCGCTTTCTATAAATGCAGTGGGACCTTCGAGAGTCATCTGATCAATGTTCTCGTAGCTCACTTTTTTATCCAGATCTTCCGAAATAATAGTAATATGGTTGTCTTCCCTTGTTTCGATTTCAACATGGGAATAGAGGTTCAGCCCTGCATTGACAGTCAGTCCGCCTCCCATAAACAGATAGAGGGGATAAAGATCCAGCGTGCCGCCGGCAAAATCAATTCTTGATGCAGTCTGTGTTTTTACTATCATATTCCTATTCCTCACCCTTCTTATGTTCGTCTTCGTGTCTTTTCTGCTTCCGGATTTCGTATGCGCCTTCGCCGACTTTGCTGAAGCGGTGTCCGTCGAATTCCACCCTTGCATTGCTCGGCATTTCAACAATAACCGTCTGCTTGGGAATGTTAAGTTCGATAACAGTTCCCTCACCATCAGGGAAAATCACTCTTGAACCCTGTTCGGGCAGACCTTCCATAAGTTCGGTATATTGATCAAATTCGTATTTGAGACAGCACATAAGCCTGCCGCAGGAGCCTGAAATTTTAACCGGATTAAGGGAAAGATTCTGATCTTTTGCCATTCTGATGGATACAGGATCAAAACCTGTCAGAAATGTGGCGCAGCAGACTGTAAGCCCGCATGGACCTATGCCGCCGAGAATCTTGGCCACATCCCGAACTCCTATCTGGTGGAGTTCAATTCTTTTGCGGAAAATAGCCGCCAAATCCCTGACCAGAGCGCGGAAATCCACTCTGCCGTCCGAACTGAAGTAGAATACAATCTTGCTTTCATCAAGGGTGTATTCCACATCAACAAGTTTCATAGGCAGGCCATGTTCCCGGATCTTTTCCAGCCCGATCCTGAACGCCTCGGCAGACTTGTATTTATTGTCCTCAACCGATTTAAAATCACCGGGTTCCGCTTTTCTGAGGATAGGTTTTACTACTACCGTTTCATCCTCCGGAGGCGCCATTTTGTCGTGCATTACCTGTCCCAGCTCAACGCCCCGGACAGTTTCCACCACGACCCAGTCGCCTTTGTATATTTCAAGATCGCCGGCATCAAATCGATAGACTTTGCCGCATCTTCTGAACGATATTCCAACGAGTTTTCCCATATATTAAATTATCCACTTTCCGGATTATTTATCAGCCAATCTGAACAGAGCCAGTCTGTTTGATTTTGATAAGAAGTCTTTGTATGCCCATTTTCAGATTCAGGTTATTCTCAAATGTGAGTTTTCGTATTTCAAGAATCAGACTCTGCAAAACCGTAATATCTTCAGCAGAGTAACAGAAATACACTTTTTCAAGGGATTCCTTAAAATCCCTGTTAAGCAGGGTATCCTCAGGTAGTCCCGCCTGAATGAATTCAATGTCCCTGAACCACGACAGGAGCATTTCGAAAAAAGCTTCGAGCCTTTCCACATCAGCTCTCTGAATACTTACCGATTCACTGTATTTAAGTATGTCCCCAAGTTGCCCGTCAGGAAGTTTTTCCAGAACCGTAAACAGATCATGTCTGATTTTCCAGAACACTTCATCCTGAGCCTGCTTTATAGCTTTTCCCGGTGAACCTGCGGAGATGGATGTTACAATCCCGAGCTTTTCATAATCAACATCGGGCAAATCCCTGAGTATATATTCCATATCTTTATCCGATAAAGGAAAAAAACGGATTGCCCGGCAGCGGGATCGGATTGTATCCAGAAGATCCGAGGGCCTTGATGTAACAAGAATAATTATAACCTGAGCGCCCGGTTCTTCCATCACCTTGAGAAGGGAATTCTGAGACTGATCATTGAGCAGATGGGCGTCGTCTATGATAAACACCCTGAATCTGCCTTCCAGAGGCTTGAAATTAGCTTCGTTAACCACTTGATCTCTTACCTGATCAATGGTGATTACCGTTTTGTCTTCCAGCTTTTTTATTATTTTTACATCAGGATGAACTCCCTTGTCAATTTTTCTGCACGAAACGCATAAACCGCATGGTGCATCAAAGGAAGGGCAGTTCACGAGCTGGGCGAACCAGAGCGCCGTTTTAAACTTGCCGATCGCAGGCATTCCCGAAAATAAATAGGAACCGGAGGAAGCTTTCTCTTCAAAAAGCTTTCTGAGCGATTCCCGGTTTTTCTCATGACCCCTGAGTTTGCCTATGCCATAAGTGATTTCATCCATTGTCCCGTTATATTATCCCTTCTGTGTAAGGTTTCTTCATGAAAGAACAGAACCAATGCCTCTGAATTAGCAAAAATTCACTCCCCCTATACTCTTGTTTTTCAAGGAGGGAGGTTCGGATGGTAACCTCGCTTTTCCAAAAAAGCGTGGTTCCCTCTGACGGTCCCAAATCCACACGGTTCCCGGTCGGTCCCAACCCCCCCGGTCTGTCCCCCGATTCCAAAGTTTTGGGATGGAGGTCCGGAGGAAACTTTTTCCAAAAAGTTTTCTCCGGGAACTCGGCAAACCGCTCCGATACTCGTGAGCGATCAGACTAATCCATGCTTAAATTCTTGGGCAGGTTACCCTTTGGGGTGGTTTTCAGAGATTATCGAAAAACAACTCTTACCACAACTCCAAACCCATTTTGACAGCTGATTTGATAGTCTTTCGTTAAACCTGAAGCCTCTGGAACCAGGTTTTAACCTACCGGCAAGAGAAACCCCATAACCACAAGCTTTTAACAATTTTAATGGTTTCCCTTGTATGGAATTTCCCCCTGAACTGTAACCGTTAGTTCGGATAATTATATTTTTTATCCTGAAAGGATAATCTTCGAAAAAGGTTTTTACACAATCTCTCCACCCCGGCTTTTCCTAAATATAATAGCCGCAGGAAATTGTATAAGCTTCCCCGGTCATGCCTTTTCCTTTATCTGAGGCAATGAACATAATGAGATCTCCCACTTCTTCGGGGTTGAGGAGTCTGCCGAGGGGGATTACCGACAGTGTGCTTTTCATCAGGTATTCTTCCGGTTTGTTGAACATCCGGGCTACAGTTCTGATGGAGCCTTCGTGGAACATCTCGGTGTCTATGCCGCCGGGAAGAACGCAGTTTACAGTGATTCTGTATGGAGCCACTTCCTTGGCGAGGGCTTTTGAGAAGCCGATCATTGCAGCTTTTGCGCCGCTGTAGGCTGTGGCCATGGCGTTGCCTGAAACTCCGGAAACCGATGAAACATTAACAATGCTTCCCTGAACTTTGTTGGCAATCATCCATTTTACGGTCTCCTTGCTCATCAGGAATGTGCCTGTGGAGTGGATTGCAAAGATTTCGTTCCATTCGTCAAGGTTAGTGTCAATCATCCGCTTTACGAGAGGTGTTCCTGCGTTGTTTACAAGGATGTCAATGCGCGAATACTTTTCTATAGTCTTTTTTACTGTGTCGATTACATCATTCTCTTTTGATACATCCCCTGCAATTCCGGTAACATCGCCGGATTTTGACAACTCTTCAACGGCTTTGTCCAGTTTTTCCCTATTTCTGCCTGTTATGACTACTTTTGCTCCGTTTTCCAGAAACAGTTTTGCAGTGGAAAACCCCACTCCTGAAGATCCGCCTGTGATTATGGCAACTTTATCTTTAAGCATAGCATCCTCCGTTTATGTGAATTCCTGAAAAGCATTTTCTGCAAAGTTTTAAATAAGCGCTGCCCCTCGCAATGCTACTGAATTAGCAAAATTTACTCCAATTTCCAGCCCAATACTCCTGTTTTTCAAAGAGAGAGGTTCGGAGGGTAACCCGCTTTTCCAAAAAAGCGTGGTTACCTCTGAGGGTTCCAAATCATCCGGTCGGTCCTAACTCCACGGGTCGGTCCCCCAATTTAAAAGTTTTGGGATGGAGGTCCGGAGGAAACTTTTTTCAAAAAGTTTTCTCTGGGAGCTTGGCTTACCGTTGTTTAGGTTGTTTGCCGTTTTGGTTTGTTTTGGGGCGAACCTGCGGGTTCGCGTCGGGGTTGCAAACCCCTCCTACGATCGCTGGCGAACACTTGCCGTTATTGGGTTTACCAGTCTCTCAGGTCCAATGCCGCTGAGTGAGTAAAATCCACTCAAATCTCCACTCCCATACTCTTGTTTTTCAAAGAAGGAGGTTCGGAGGGAAACCCGCTTTTCCAAAAAAGCGTGGTTACCTCTGAGGGTCCCAAATCCCCCCGGTCCCCGGTCGGTCCCCTAATTCAAAAGTTTTGGGATGGAGGTCCGGAGGAAACTTTTTTCAAAAAGTTTTCTCTGGGAGCTGGGCTTACCGTTGTTTAGGTTGTTTGCCGTTTTGGTTTGTTTTGGGGCGAACCTGCGGGTTCGCGTCGGGGTTGCAAACCCCTCCTACGATCGCTGGCGAACACTTGCCGTTATTGGGTTTACCAGCCTCTCAGGTCCAATGCCGCTGAGTGAGTAAAATCCACTCAAATC
>JAJTBE010000104.1 GCA_021287065.1 Bacillota bacterium | reverse complement strand
GGCTGGCTGATTTAGCAGGTAAAAATCAAAACAAACTGATAGGCGAACAGTTTTTTCCGTTTTTCTCATCCAACGGTGATTGTGCACGGGTTTCCTATGCAGTGGAAAGCAAGCTTATGCACAGTGCCGGGAGAATATTCTTTGTCAATCACACTGACAAAGGTGTTATGATGTTTGAGATTATTTATGATTCAGCAAAAGAAAAGATCTACTGTGGTAATATCAGACAATTTCCAGTAAATATATTAACTCTTGATTATAATTATTTGTATGGGTTTGATCCTAAGCAGAAATATATTTTCGATACCGAATTCGGAATAGCACAGATAGAACCTTTTGTATTTAGTACTTATCTGGACAACACCCCTTACTCAGGGTTTAACCGCAAATATCACTCTATAGGGAGCATCAGTGTAACAGACCACGACAAAATCTTTATTCAGTCCGATTCAAATGATATGAGCCTGCTCTCGTATTATAAAAATCCATCATCCCAACTCACCCGTGAAATCAAATTCGGAAAAGCTCTGTATCCTGAACACAATATTCTTTATCACCCCTCGGATTTTAATGCCGATGAGGATAAAGTTGCTTTTTACTCATACTTTTTTCAGGATGAAACTACACAGGATTCCATAAATGCCTGGTTGTGCACATGGGATTTGAAAACAAATAAAGCCGAAAAAATAATGCCTTACCGCCCCAGACTCATCTTCAGACCCGGTTCGCTGAAATGGGGAAAAGGAAAAAGGCAGGATTGCGTTGCCCTGTGTGCTGAAGATTATGTTGATATAATTGATACCTTAAAACACACAAGAATTGCAAAATTAAAGATCGGTTTGCCCGTAAAAGTCTGCTGGTCCCCCGATGGAAGTAAACTTGCGGTCTCATCAAGGGGTGAAATTTACTGCTATGATTTGGATAATAAGCAGCTTATAACTGTCAGCAATGAAAACAATGACAATGAAGGCTACGATTGCTTCTGGGTGAAATAACCGGAGCAAACTGAAAGGAAACCGATATGAACAGATGGTTTTCAGGATTAAAGGAATCACTGGGTAAAAAATCTGTTTTTGTAATTATAATTCTTCTATCCGTATGCACGATTATTTTATCTTTCCGGCTGATACAGCTTAAAAAGCAGGTTGGGGAAAAATCGCACAAAATAATTCTTATTACAAATGAAATAATAAAGCCTCAGGACAAGGGAAAAACTGAAACCCCAACACAACTGAACTACAATGAGGCTCCCGGGACTTTTTTCAGATTTTATCTTGTGAGTTTTACAAACCGGCATGTATCAAGTCAGAAATACCTTTCTCAGTTTTATGTTCCTTTTATCTGGAATGAACAGGCGAACACATCTTTCAATAATTATTGTCTGAAAAACTCAGACAGATATTTTCTCATCTGGGGAATGGAATCAGAGGGAACAATACTTACCGAATTTCTTTTTGATAACAGAAGCAATCAGGTATTCAATTCCGGCGTTTATCAGATTAATTTGCCACATGATGAATATCTGTTGTCGGTGAATTCCGAAAAAAGCTGTTATACCAATAACTCCGGAATGTGTGTTAATTATAGAAATAAAGAAATATTTCCAATAGTCAGAAACTCGGATTTAAGAAGTTTATGCCTTACCGACAATGCAATTTTTCTTCAGAAAGTCATTAATGGGGAAAACTATCTTGAGCAACAGGACCTGCAGGGTAAAATTCTTAAAACCGTTAAATTCGGCTATGATCCTTTGATTGAACATGACTGGAGTTTCTATTATCCGATAGCTGTTTCTGAGAAAATGGATAAAGTAGCTTTTTTTGCCAAGGTGCCGGTTAGTTTCGAACAAAACAATACAAGCGCCGGTGAGGAAGCTGTCTCCCGGGTGAACAAAGAAAATTTTGCCGATAAGAAACCTGAATTCTGTCTTTGTCAATGGAATCTGAAAACAAACAAAGCAGAAGTGATAACCGGACTTGAAGAATTTATACCAACTTACCCCAATTCACTGAAATGGCGTCCCGGCAGTGAAAACAACTGCCTCGCCCTCGCTGCAGGTTATCAGACAATACTAATCGATACCTCCACCGGAACCATTTTCAGAAGGTTGACAGACATGAAAAACCAGGATATAAAATGGTCCCCCGACGGCAGCATACTCGGCTCCGTCAACAACGAAGGGAACTTCTGCTACTATGATATACAAAGGGAAAAGATAACCAAAATCGAAAATATCAAAAACAGTGTTAATTTCTTTTGGGTGGAGTGAGTTTCTTAATTTATATCTTTTTACAATCAGTGGGTGGTTATTGCCATGATAAATTGTGATAAATGTAAAACTGAAAATGAAGATTCTGCGGATTTTTGTGAAAATTGCGGGGATAAACTTGTTCCCAAAACCCTCTGCTGCCCCGACTGCGGCCTCTACAACAAGGCTACCGCCAAATTCTGCAATTCTTGCGGAACCAATCTTATTACCGGTAAAGCAAAAGAATGGATTCTGGACAATCGTTATGAAATTCTGGGTGAAATCAAATCCGGGGCAATGGGAGCTGTATATCAGGCTTTGGATCAGCGTCTTGGTATTAAGGTAGCTGTTAAAAAGCTGTTCAATAATGGCGGAAATCCCGACGAAATCCTCAAATCTCAGGAAATGTTCAAACGGGAGGCTGCCATTCTGTCATCACTCCATCATTCATGCCTTCCAAAAGTAAACGATTATTTCTCAGCATCCGACGAAAAAGGCAGAAATTCCAACTTTATTGTTATGAGCCTGATTCAGGGGGAAGATCTGGAAACATACCTTGGCAAAAATAAACCGCCACTCCCTCTGGAAAAAGCAACGGATTATATTTTAAAAGTGTCGGACATCCTCCAATACCTCCATTCCCAAACCCCTCCGGTCATCCACAGGGATTTGAAGCCGTCCAGCATAATGCTTTCAAACGAAAGCTTCTTTCTGGTTGATTTTGGAATCGCCAAAGCTCTCGAAGGCAACAGAACCGGCACAATGATAGGCACTCCCGGCTACGCTTCACCCGACCAGTGCCGCGGCAATGACCATATTTCCAACGACATCTACTCCCTCGGCGCCCTCTTTCACTACCTCCTGACCGGAAGAGACCCTGAACGCCAGACAAACAATCTGTTCACCTTCGAACCGGTAAGAAAAATAAACCCCCAAATCCCCGAACATATCGAAACCCTAATCGCTTCAATGGTAGAAATGAGAATAACAGATAGGCTGGGATCCATCGGCGAGGTGAGGGATAGGCTGAATGCAAAACCAACTCCAAAAAAAGCAAAAAAAACAACAAAGAAAACACCTCCACCAGCACCCCCTCAGCCGACAAAAATAAGCGAAGATGAGTTCCTTAAAGCTGTCAAAAATGGGGATATAGATAAAGTAGAAAAAGCTCTGACTCAGGGGATGAATGTTAATTTAAGAACCAAAGATGGATGGACACCATTGTACTGGGCAGCTTGTAAAGGTCATACCAGAATAGCAGAAATCCTAATAGATAGAGGTGCTTATACTAATGCAAAAGCCAGCAATGGAGAAACACCTTTGCACGAAGCAGCTTTTTTTGGACATACCACTACAATAAAGCTGATATTATCAAAGGGAGCTGACGTGAATGTAAAAAATAATCAAGGGTTTACACCATTACATCGAGCTGCTTCACAAGGGCATACAGCCACGGTGGAACTACTTATATCTAAGGGAGCATATATAAATTCACAAACTTATGGAGGAGTGACACCATTAAGTGAGACCATATTTATGAGACATACAAACACTGCAGAACTGTTGCGAAGGTATGGGGCACAAGAATAAAGCAGTATGGAGTGTCTGAAGAACAAACAGTCTGATTATTAAAGTCTATTCGGAGTTGTTTGGTGCAAAGAAGAGTTGTAGGCATTACTTGTGATATGATTATTTCATATAGGGGTATTAAAATGAGAGAAGACAAAACACCGGATTATTACGAGATACTTCAGGTTCACTTTCTGGCTGAGCCTGAGATAATAAAGGCTGCATACAAAAGGCTGGCTGCGAAATACCATCCTGATGTAAATAAGTATCCTGAAGCTGAAGCAATAATGAAGCGTATTAACATAGCCTACGGCGTATTAAGCGATCCGGCAAAAAGAGCAGAATATGACGGAAATTACAAACAGAAAACCAATGGGCGCGACGGTCAGGAAGCAAAAAACGAGAAAAACGGCAGCAGCAGGGAAGCAATGGGGGATGAAAAAAAATCGGGTAATACCCATTCCTATGGGGATAACAAGGAAACAACCGTAAAAAAATCCGCTTTTCGTCCGGGTTTGGTGCACTATATGTTGATATTCATATGGGCAGGCTCTCTTCTGTGTTGCTTTTTTATATGTGGTTTTTCAAATGAAGAAAAAATATTTGAAGCAATAGAAAAAGGTGATACTTACACCATTTCAAGGTTAGCCAATCAAAACCCGGATTTTATTAAAAAAGGAAAAAACAAGCAGGGAAAAACACCTCTGGAATATGCTGCGGAGCTGGAGCAATTGGATGCAGCCAAGGTTTTAAGAGATAAAGGCGCAAATTATCCAGTTAATAAAGAAGATTTTTTTAAAGCTGTAACAGATGGGTATCTCAAGCAGGTAAAGAAGCTCATTGCTTTGGGTGCCAATGTTAATGTCAGGGATAATGATGGTAGAACTCCATTACACGCTGCAGCAGAAAAAGGCTATACAGCAATAGCGGCATTGCTTATCTCCAGAGGCGCTGATATCAATTCAAAGGATAATGGCGGATTGACGCCGCTATTTGATGCTTCTTTAAATGGGCAAACAGTTACAGCAGAATTTCTAATAACCAAAGGCGCTGATATTAATGGAAAAACTAATAATGGAGAGACGTTATTGTGTCTGACTGCTGAACAGGGTAATACCGATACTGTAGCAATGCTTATATCCAAAGGTGCTGATGTAAATGAAAAAACTATTGACGGAAGGCCACCATTGTTATTTGCTGTTGGTGGAAAAAAAATTGATACGGTGAAACTGCTTATATCAAAAGGTGCGGATGTGAACTATAAAAGTAAAGATGGTTTTACTTTATTACACTCAGCCGCCTTTGTAGGAAATACCGGCATAGCAGAAATTATGATATCTCAAGGCCTTAAAGTGAATGTAAGAGATAATAATGGTAATATGCCATTACACTATGCCTCTAACAGAGGCCAAACAGATATGGCAAAACTGCTTATATCCAGGGGAGCTGGTGTAAATGAGAAAGATAGTATTGGTTTTACTCCATTACATAGTGCTTCTGAATATGGTCATACTGCTATAGCAAAGCTACTTATATCCAAAGGTGCTAATATAGATGAGAAAAGTAAGAGTAATATAACACCGTTGCATATTGCTGCTGAAAATGGTCATACAGATATGGCACAACTGCTTATATCTAAAGGCGCTGATGTTAATGCGAAAGATAATTTAGGGAGAACACCACTGAATTGGGCAGCAATAAATGATCATACCGCCACGGCAAAACTTCTGCGAAAACATGGGGGGCATGAGTGAAACACTGGGGTATATGGAAAAGAGAACTCCTAAACCCAGCCAGAGACTTTTCACAGCGATTATAGCCGCGGCTTTGGAAATTTGTGTAAAAGCCGACGATTCAGTCTTGCCAAACAAAATCATCATGCAGGAATCATGCATAAATCTTCTGAAAACTATGTCTGTAAAAGTTTTTGCCGGAAAGGTCTGGAAAACCGGCTTTTTTCAAAAAGCGGGTTTCCCACAGGCTCTCACCCGGTCACCCTCCCGGCCAGCCGTCTCCCGGTTCCTCCGTCTTCCGGAAACCTCACAAAAAATTCCGGGAATAATTCAGTGGTTTGTTTGTATAAAAGTTTATAAAGGGTTGAATGTTCATTTATGTTATTTCATAAATGCTAATTTACAGGAGGCAAATGTTATGAAGAATTTTATACCGTTTCTTTCAACTGCGATTCTGATATCGTTTCTGTTTCTTGCGGGTGTGCCTTACGGTTACGCCATGGATAAGGCTGTTGACTCTGCAAAGATGAAGCAGACTGTGGTAACGACCAATCCTGATGAGAAGATTTCGTCAGGTAAGAATATTGTTTACTGCTCTACATTCCAGCTTGCATGGAATGAGCTTGCGGGCAGTATTATCAAAGGCGACATTCACCTTGTGGGTGAAACTCTGCTCTCCGGTGTTCTCAATAAGTTCAGAAGCATAATCACCAAAAATGATTTGAGTTCAAAAGATTATGTGGCTATGGCCGGTTATGGCAAAGATAAAATAGTAAACAGGATCAACGCCCAGCTTTCCAAAAAGTTTGGCAAGGAAGCCTGGACTGTGAAAGAAAAGCTCAATCCCGATGATATTTTAGCTTTTTCATTCCTTATGAAAAATCTCGCTTTCAAAACCCAGTTTGACGATAACCCTACAGGAATGCGCTTCAACAGCGGTTCCGATGTGGTTAAAGCTTTTGGGATCCTCAAATTTCAGGGCAGAAGCGAAAAAATGGCCGAATTGTCAAAACAGGTCGATATTCTTTATTACAATAAGGAAAAGAAAGAATTCATCGTCCGCCTGATTACTGAAAATCAGAATGAAGAGCTGATTCTTGCAGCTATTGAACCTGATGGAAACATCTATCAGACATGGAAAAAAGCGGAAAAAACCGCAGCATCTGTAGCTCCTGCGAAACTTGGCCCCGATGATATTCTTCAGATTCCGGAAATCGATCTCTTTATCGACCATTCCTATAAGGAACTGATTGGCAAAAGAGTAAAAAACAAAGGATTTGGCCAGTATCAGATAGCAAAAGCCCAGCAGGTTACCAAATTCAAACTGGATAAAACAGGGGCATTCCTGAAATCGAAAGCTGAAATACTAATGGTTAAGGGAATGGCAAACTTCGAATCAAAGAAACTTATCTTCAACAAACCTTTCCTTCTCTATATGAAAGAGAAAAAAGGCAAAAACCCGTATTATATGATGTGGGTTGACAATCCGGAAGTTATGGTGAAAAACTGAATTTAGATTTTATATGGAAGAACCGGAATCTGAAAAATGCTTCCGGTTCTTTATTTTCAGGGGAATTTTAATGCTTTTTTTTTTGTTAAAACAATATTGCGGAAACAAGATTAACCCCAATGCCAATGAATTAAGGCATGGATTGGTCTGATCGCTCACGAGTATTTGAACGGTTTGCCCGGCTCCCGGAGAAAACTTTTTGAAAAAAGTTTCCTCGCGCCCACCCTGCGGGCAGGCACCCGCCATCCCAAAACTTTTTAACCGGGGGACCGACCGGGGACCGTGGGGATTTTGGACCGCCAGAGGGAACTACGCTTTTTTGGAAAAGCGAGGTTACCCCCCGAACCTCCTTCCTTGAAAAACAGGAGGATTGGGGATTGGGATTTGAGTGGATTTTTACTGATTCAGTGGCGTTGGAATTAACCCCCATTTATGAAAGGAGGAAGTATATGTCGTTAAAATCCCGGATAATTATCACAATGGCTGCGGTAATCGCCATTCTCTTTGTGCCGGTTACGGTTCTGGCACTGGAGGCAAAAGTTATGGATGTTGATGAACTGGCAAAGAATGCTGATATTATTCTGTCAGGCAAGGTTATTGATACTACTGCCAAATGGGAAGTCAATCCCCAGACAGGCAAAAAAAACATTTACACTTATGTAACATTGGAACTAATAGATGTAGTCAAAGGTAAGGTTAAAGGAAATACATATACATTCAGAGTTCTGGGCGGGGCAATTCCTGGTGAAAGAATTGCTCAGGGTGTGGTGGAAATGCCTGCTTTTAAAAATGGCAGAGAAACTTTTCTTTTTCTGCACAACGACAAAAACCTATACTCTCCTGTAGTTGGCTTCTATCAGGGTAAATTTAACATCGAAATTGATCCCTCCTCCGGTATCAGGAAAATTTATACCGACAGGGGAGCTCCTGTTACTGAGTTCAGACTGACGAAGAATTCATCAAAGAACAACACTGATGCTGTAAACTACGAGTATTTCAAAACGCTGGTTGAAAGCAAGCTTAAATAAGGAGGGATAACATGAAACAAAGATACAGACTAAAGAGACTTCTTGTTTTCTGTCTTACGGCAGCTGTATTTATCTTCACTGCTATTAGTATTTCCAATAGTTTTGTGGCAGATGGAAAAAAATGGAGCTCATCAAATATACCGGTAAAATATTACATCAATCCCTCCGGCAGCTCACTCTCTTCATCAGACTTTATTAATGCAATAATTGCAGGAAAACAGAAATGGAATGATGTATCCGGCATAAATTTTTCATTCTCATATCAGGGTCAAACAGATCTCGGTCTTGATCTTTATGATGGAAATAATGTCTGGCTGTGGAATTCCACCGGATCGGGAATGAGCAGTAACACACTTGCGGTAACCCAGTTCTTATATTATCAGGACACTCTGGAAATGGTAGCCTGTGATGTGGAATTCAATGGAACCCACAACTGGGTGTGGCAGCAGACTAACAGCGACCCTTATGATGTTCAGTCCGTATCAACCCACGAAGCAGGCCACTGGCTCTGGCTCGATCATCCTGATAATACAAGTTCGATAATGTATGCCACTTATACGGGGCAGAGAGAACTTGGATCTGACGATATCAATGGTATCAGGTATCTTTACGGAACTTCATCTCCTGAACCTACAACTACTGAAACACCTACACCTACGCCCACTCAAACCGAAGAACCAACTCCCACTCCCACTGAAACAGGTGGCAGCGGTGGTGGTGGAGGCGGCGGCGGAGGGGGATGCTTCATCGCCACAGCAGCATACGGCTCATATATGGATGAACATGTTATGCATCTTCGCAGTTTCAGGGATAATGTTCTGCTGAAAACAGCACCGGGAAGAGCATTTGTTGACTTTTATTACAGAACATCGCCTCCATTTGCTGAAGTGATAGCAGGAAACGAAACTCTTCGTTTTGGTGCAAGAATGATCCTCACACCTTTGGTTTACGCAGTAGCTTATCCGCTGCATGCAATAATTCTGTTTGCAGGTCTTATCTATTTGCTGGTTCTTGCCCGTAGAAAGCTCTTTACTGCAAAGACCGCTAAACAAAAAGGAAAATAGTATATTAACAGAGGCTGTGTAATTTAACAGCCTCTTTTTTATTACAAGGAAAAACAGGGTAATAATAGAATTCACGGGGTATAAAACAATATGTCGTATAGGAGTAAAACCCTGATATAGCTGAAATTATAAATTTTCTGCAGTATAAAGTGCATTTTCTTTTCTGAAAGGACTACGCCATGCTGATAACTCCCCAAACCGTTTTCGTATTCAGAAGAAACTATCTTCTGGTTTCCACTCCTCTGGAGAATGGAATCAGGGAGGTCAGGGAGGCAAAGATACTTTATAACTATTACCCTGCCATTCAGGAATCCACAGCATGCTTTACGGAGATGATTGCAGAAAAGTATTCGCTGTCCGCGTTCGGTCATTTGTGCACCCAATGCGGCAATTGCTGCCGTCAGGAAAACATACTTGTTCAGGGTGCGGATATATTCAGAATAGCTCATGAATTGGGTGTTTCAATTGAAAAGTTCAGAAAAAGATACCTTAAACCTGCGGGAACCTGGAATGAATACGATGGATATCTGAAACTGAAAAAAGGCAAATGTCCTTTTCTGAAACAGAACCCATCAGGTTGTTATTCCTGCACCATATATAAATACAGGCCGCAGTCGTGCAGAATGTTCCAGTCAATGAGCCAGCACTGCAGAAAAGATCCGGGCTTTATGATTCAGTATCTTGATGAAATAGTTATGCAGGGCGATGACATGCGGATTTCCATCATTTCCCCTTCCTCTGACAATCCGGGAATTATGAAAACTCATGTGTTCAATTATAAACTGGAAGATGAAAACCTCAGGCGGATTCTGGCTGAAATTTCTAAAAATGCCGAATCTGTGGAAGGTGAAAGTATTGATCTTATTGCCGGCGCAGTGAAAAAAGCTGAAGAGATCCTTGGGAGATTTATTGAAAACTTCGCCAGAGAAGCAAAAGGCGAAAAATTTGCAGAGCGTATGTCGATGCTCCGTGATATTGTAAAAGATCTTGATGAAATAACATCCAGAGAGCCTGACGACTGCCCGCCTCTGGATGAAGTCTGGAAGAAAATGCGCACCATAGAAGCTCTGGCAAAGGGTGAAAACAGTCATAGTGCAAACGGTGTAAAGTCCGGTGATGAAGAAATTCCGCTTTATCTGAAGGAGAATCTGGAAATAAATTCGATTACGGTTTATCCGGAAATCATAACGGTGAATTTCAGACTTAACGGTTTTTTAACCCCTTATCCCATTCATTTGTCGTCCAGTTCAGGAATAATGGGCAGGGTAAGGGATTTTGTAAAAAGCCTTGTTATGCTTGAAGGAGATCAGCATCAGCTTACGCTGACGGAAACCGACCCCATCTGTTATCTTTGCGGCGACTGCTGCGCCCAATTCGGGGTGGAAATTCAGCCTTCCGATATCCGTCAGTTTGCGGATAATATGAATTTGCCCATCGGCGAGGTAAAGGAAAAATATCTCGAACAGCATCGCTATTCCTGGAACAGAGCTGACGGATGCATGAAGAAGCATAAACTTCCGGGCGAGGATCAGCTCAAATGCGTTCTTCTTGAAAAACGAGACAACGGATATTACTATTGCAGCGTCCACAGCTATAAACCCGATGTGTGCAAACAGTTCACACCCAATCATATTCTTTGCAGAAAAGTAAATAATATCCCTCACTGGCACAGACTTCCGGGGAATATAATCAGAATTGACCTCAGCGGAAATAAACTTCATCTTCATACAAACTACACCCATAAGAGTAAGCCTGATGGATCGGTAATTTACTGGCGTGATGAAGCTGTTCTGTCCGATGCCGTTTTGAAACTGGCAGAGGAAATTGCAGCATCTGTCTCAGGCACAGGCGGCAAATCTAAATCAAAGGAACCGGCGGCATTATCATGAAAAGAGTTTTGATTATAGCAGGGGGCCTTATCTCAGATAAAACTGATCTGAAGGTCTTTTTAAACGATGATTTGTATGTGATAGCAGCTGATCGCGGTGCCGAAAATGCTGTCATAATGGATATTATGCCCGATTTGATAATCGGCGATATGGACTCGGTTAAGCCTGAAATTCTCAACTATTTTGAGAGCAGAGGGACTGTAGTCAAACGTTTTCCGGTTCATAAAGACAAAAGCGATCTCGAACTTGCCTTTGACGAGGCACAATCGATGGAACCTGATGAAGTGATTGTGATAGGATATGCGGGAGCAAGAACGGATCATTTTCTGTTTAATATAATGGTTTATCTCAATTATGCAGATATGAACATCAGGTTTGTTGACGGTTTCGAAGAGATGATTCCGGCTAAAATGAAAATGGAAATAACAGGGCATAAAGATGCTACTGTATCTATTATCCCTCTTACTCCGGTTCTTGAGGATGTAACCATAGAAGGTTTCAGATACCCGCTGAACGGGGAGAATTTGTTTATGGGGTCCACAAGAGGGCTGAGTAATGTTCTTACCGATCCTCCCGGAAAAATAAGCTTCAAATCCGGGAATGCCCTTCTTGTGATAAACCGCAAGGTGTGATAATTTGTCAGAAATAAATAAAAAACTGCGAAAATGGCGGATAAATCCGGGTAAGGTAATAATCTTTACCTTCCTTTTTATTCTTATTTTTAATTTTTTGCATACAAATACTGTTTTTGCTCAGGATAAGCTCAAGTGCGAATTATGCGGAAAAACATCCTGGGGCAAATACTGGACTTATGATAATGCCACTTATTGCGACGAATGCTATAAAAACTATCCTCATTGTTATTCATGCGGTATTCCTGTAAAAGATCCCATTATTCTCGACGGCGAACATTTCTGTCAGAACTGCTATTCGTTCAAACTTCCCAAATGCGATGGCTGCGGTATTCCCGTCCATAAGTGCTGGATAAAAAAAGATAAAAACGGAAAAATCTCCCGATATTGCCGTAATTGTCTTGAGAAATTTTCCGATAAATGTTCTCTTTGCGGCACGGCGTTAATAGGCCGTTACTGGGTGATAAACAGCACAATCGTTGAAGGACCCCGGAAATATTGCGAGCAGTGCAAAAGCAAAGGAAAAAAATGTTTTTTCTGCGGTCTGCTTGTTTCGCCGTATGCAAAGCCTGATTTCGAAGGCAGATTCATTTGCGACGGCTGCAGCAAAAATCTTATTGAAAAATCTTACGATTATTATCCTGTTTTCGACAGTGTAAAACGGAGCTTTCTGAAAATGGGGCTTAAAGTTAACAACACTCCCACCCTCAGCGTTGTTGGGTTTAAGAAGCTCAAACAGCTCGGTGAAAGCGTCACTTATTCCACCGGCGATAAATGGGGGCTTTACAAATGTACTAAAGTGATTACCGGAACCGGCGCTGACAGAAGTATATTTCTCAAAACATCTGATATTTATGTTGTAAGCCGGCTTCCCAGAGAGCTTGCTTTTTATGTGATCACCCACGAATACGCTCACGCCTGGTATGAAGAACGGGTTGTCACCTCAAGGGGTCCTGTTATCGATGAAGGTTTTGCCGAGTGGGTTTCTTACCATATTTTAAAAGATCATGGAATGAATTATCTCGCAGAGAGTCTGAAGCATAAAAAAGACATATACGGCGAAGGATTGAGGAAACTTCTCGAAATTGAAAGAAAAAGGGGCTCCGACGGAGTTATGGATTTCATACTCGAATAATCTTCCGAAATTGCTTTTTTGTTAAAATGTTCCATTGAAGGGTTCCGGCGATGTTTGTCAAAAAATAGGGAAGCAACAGTATAACGGGAGGCAAAAAATGGAAGAAAACATCGCTGTTAAAGAGAAAAGCGAGGATATCCGCGCTGAAGTTCAGAAAAATATAGAATCAGCCAGAGAATCAGTCAGATTTTTTGAATATGAAGATGCACAGAAAAGTCTTGAAGCTGCATCCAGTGCTCTATATAAGCTGGAAGGCGAAGCAGAGCAGACCAAACTCGAACTTGAAATCGCATCGCTGCGCTCCACCATCGAATGGCTCCTCGGAAGATGGGAAGAGGCTCTGACTTATCTTAATAATATTATTGAAAAGAAAGAAGCTGCACCCCATAAGAAGCTCATAATCAAAGCTTTTATCCACAAAGGCGAAATTATGGGAGCCAGAGGCCATTATACGGAAGCTGTGGACCTTCTGAAAGAGGGCCTTTCCATAGCCGATTCCCTCGGAGACCTCACTGAAACTGCCAACTGCTGCCAGATGCTCGGCACATTCTATTCCCGTATCGGCGAAGCGGTTACCGGCAAAAAATTGATCGAAAGATCCCAGCGTATTGCGGAAGCTAACCCTGAAGAACCCGGAATGAAAAAGGTTCTTGCTTCCATCAACAATCAGATGGGCCTTGCCCATTTCAGAAATAGAAATCTTGAGGAAGCACAGAACTGCTTCAACAAAACCCTCGAACTTCTGGAAGATGCCCCCTTTACATCAGAAAGAGCTGAAGCTCTCCGTTATATGGGCATTACCGACAGCGCCAGACGGGAATATAAAACTTCAATGGAATATCATTATCAGGCTCTCTGGATATACAAACAGCTTCGTTACAGACTTGGACAGGCAAAGGTGTATAACAGCATCGGCCAGACCTGCGCTGACATAAGCAAGCTTGATGTGGCAGTCCATTATCTGGAAAAAGCAGAAGCAATCTGCCGGGAACTGGCAGCCGATGCAGAAGCAGCAAGCATTTACGGCAAACTCGGCAATGTGTTTATGCTCAAGGAAGAATATGACAAAGCCAAATCACTTTTTACCAAAGATATAGAACTCAGCAAAAAATTCGACAACACAAGGGCGCTGGCATTTGCCTACAGAAATATCGGCGAGTGTAACATTTACCTCGGCAACAGCAAGGACGCCATCGAAAGCCTCCGTCACAGTGCTGATCTTTTCCGTAAAATAGGTGATCAGGTCAGCGAAAAGAAAGTAATGCTCAACCTCTGCTCCGCATACATCAACGAGGGAAACCTCGAAGAATCGGAGAAAACCGCAGCCACTCTGAAAGAGTTGATTCCTTCAAGGGAAAAATCTCAGGATGCAGCCAATCTCATAATGCTTCAGGGAATAATCGAAAGATACCGTAAAAACTGGGCGCAGTCCAGCAAACTGTTTAATGACAGTGTTGATATGATGAAAGCCCTCGGCAAGAGTCATAAACTTTCGGAAGCATATTACGAATATGGCCTTATGTGCCTCGGCATTCATGATAAAGAAGGCGCATTGTCCAAATTCAGGGAAGCATTCAAAATTGCCAGGGAACTGGAACTTCCCCGCCAGAAGGACAGATACTTCAAAATTATCGAGCGTATTGAGGAACTGGAAATCATTAAGCTCCTCATTGATGAAATCGAATAATCGGGAGGTTTAGCCAATGCGTGAAATCTACATTTATTCCAATATAGGTTCCTGGGAAAAGGAAAAACCCGATGGAGTCCTCAAGGGACAGATTGTCGAAAAGCACGACACATTTATTGAAATTGTGGATGAAAACGGCTGGAGGCAGATTATCGTTCTCGATAAAGTATTTGCCATAGTTTATCAATAGAGTGGAAGAAAAGCTTTGAAACTTTCGGAAACAGATATCAGGGGAATATACAGAAAATGGCGTTACGGTGCGGGTCCGTTCAGGTGTTTCTTCCGTGCGTCCAATTTTATTTCCCTGAAACACTACCCGGATTTTATACTTGATGAACCGGTTTCAGAAATGGCAGATCTCCGTTCCGTTCAGGACGGGAAGGATGAATCTGCCTCTGCCGGCATCGCGGATTTGGTAAAATCCGTTCTGTCTGTTGTTGAAAAATATGACAGAACCACTACTCTGTTTTTTATAGATCTTCCCGGTACAGAATCCATCATTACCGCATATTTTCTCCGGAAAATTCTCAAAATCAAACCTGTTCCTGTTTTTGGAAATCCGCTCCATCCCTTTGGTTTGATTGGTGGAAAAAAATATATCTCAGCTCTTCTGGGTTATGGAAAACTGCTTGATAATACGGAAGGGCAGGGGTATGCATTCATAATGGACTGGAATCGTTATGGGGATTACAGCGATGATGACTATAAGAAATTCTTCAATAACCAGTATGAACTTATAGATGAAGATCTGCCTTCGGTGGAAATGCTGAAGGAATTGGGGTATAATAAGGTCGTAGCTGTATGTGTCAACAATATGAAAGAAGACTGCGAAGCATATCTGAAATATCTCGAAGAACAGAATTTCCCTGTGGAAAGGGAAAGTCTGAGGAAGGATTGACCTATGGGGAATGAGTTTGATAATATTGAACTTACTTCCGGAGAAAAAGAGAAAAAAGAACTGTTTGATATAAAGAAAGTCATCCAGCGCAACAAAACAGCAGCACTGGGTCTTGCCGTACTTCTTGCCACCACCAATGTGGTCTTTACCGGATGCGAAACAAGACAGTTGAACCCCGCTTCAAACTCAATGTATATGCAGAAACTCAAGGAAAAGGAAAAAGATGAATGGGACACTGATTTCATAGGCGGCGGCGGTGACGGGTATTTCAGATACAGTGGCAAACCTGAAGTCTCAAACGGCCATGTAAGCAGCTGGGGTGCCGGACCGGGACATTTTTCCGTTGGCGGATATGGAGTGATCAGAGGCGGCGGAGCAGGTTAATCCTGCTGCACTGGTTTTGATATGTATAAACAACAACGAATTCTTACGGAAAAACTTCTTTTTGATTATTATCTTATAAGCTCATGCAGGGAAGATGATGTTTTTTCCCGTTTCCCCTGTTTTCTCGACAGAAAAGAATTTGAGCAGATGACTGATTCCGGTCTTGTCATAGACGGCATCGTCAGACGGATTACCGAAAAATATCTTGAAAATCCTGATAAGCCTCTCTTTCCTATTGGTGATTTTCCGTTGACAAAAAATGTATTTGCCCTGAAAAAGCCTTTCCCCGGATTTTTCTGGACAAGATACGATATTTATCTTCGCGGCGGCAACGGGATTTTCTACACAGAATTCAATTATGACAAACCCTGCGCCCAGCGTGAAATCCTCTTCTCAGAAGATTTCAACCCTCCGGGCAACCCCAACAGAGGCTTCAGGGAAACCTTCAAAGCCGGATTCGATCAGATTGTGGCTCAAAGAATCCGGGAAGATGAAAAACTTTCCATAGCGGTTCTTGTTGATCCGAATCACTACGAAGAACATCATCTTGCATTCATTTATTTTGATATTCTCAAAGATCCCCGGTATGAATTCATTGTATCCGGTGCAAAAAATTTTCATGTTGAAAATGATATTGTTTATGCATTTGACAGAAAAATTGATGTGATTTTAAGGCAGTATCCAACGGAATTCCTTCAGGAAGTCAATGATATAGAGAAGATACTCGACTTGTATGATCAGGATAAAATACTGTTTATCAACGATCCCAGAGCTATTGTCGGGCAGGCGAAAAGCCTTTTTGCATATCTGTGGAAACTTGCAGATGAAAACGATCCCTTTCTTACCCAAAAAGAAAAACATGTGATAAAAACCGTCATTCCCCGGACGGAAATGTATTCACCTGAGAAAAACCCCGAACTCATTGAATCAAAGGATAAATATGTAATTAAAGCTGTGTTCGGAAGATATAGTGAGGAAGTTTACATCGGATGGCACCATACACCTGAAGAATGGCTCGAAACCATAAAATATGTGGAGGAAAGCCCGAAGCTTCATATTATTCAGGAATACTGCCGCAAAAGAAACGAACTTAATCTTGCTTTTTACAACGGCAGATATATAGATACTCCCTCTGATGTGAATTATGGCCTCTATCTGACATGCGGAAATTACGGAGGGGTTTGCGCCCGCCTCAGTGACGATGATCTGACTGCAGACGAAACAGTATGGCTTTCAACTGTGGGTCTCAGGGAAAAAAGCCTTGAAGCTGTCAGTCTTGAACCTGATGATGAATCCGAACGGAATCGTATATGGGAAGATATCAATGAAGAAGCTGCTTTTGAATGGGGCTACACCGGAGGTTTCACCGGCAAATGGGAGCATTTTCTCCTCCATGCCCTTATTTTGGATAAACAGCAGTATGCCGAGCTTGAAGAAGCTTCTTCAAAAGTTATCGCAATTTTTAAAAAAACATCCCGGCTTGTTGCTGAAAAATCCGGATTATTATGCCCGGTTCTTGGAATTTCTCCGGGTCTTCAGGATCTGGTATGCAGAATAATAACCGATGAGTTCACATTTATCGGCAGGCTCGATTGGGTTTATGATACCGCAGGAAACCTGAAACTTCTTGAATTCAACTCCGAAACCCCTGCCGGTATTATGGAGAGTATTGCACTCAATTCACTGATTCATAAAAAACTTGGCAGAGGATATGCTAACCCCAACAGCGGACTTATGAGCAAAATTTCTTCGGTTTTTGATAAAATTATGTCCGATTTTGAAGAAAATGGGGAAATCAAAACTATAGGTATGGTTTCAGGTATTTATTATGAAGATCTGTATAATACGGAAATCATAGGAAAAGCTCTGGCAGGGAAACCTTATCGGTTTATTCAGGCTGAAATATCAGCCCTTGAACCGAAAAACGGCAAAATATATCTTTATGGCGAACCTGTGGATGCATTTTACAGGTATTATCCATTAGACTGGTTTGAGAACGACAAATATTTCGAAGGTGTAACCGACGCAATGAAGTCGGGAACTCTGAGTATTAATCCGCCTTCAACTTTCATCAGTCAGGGTAAAACATTTTTTGCACTTCTGTGGGAACTTGCCGAACAGGGATTTTTCAGTGAAGAAGAGAATAATATCATCCGCAGATATATCCCCGTTACAGGCCTTAGTCCGGAAAAAACCGGAACTGATGATTTTATTTTAAAACCATATTTTGGCAGGGAAGGGCAGGGTATTCTGATGAATTACCAATGTTCGGAACCTGCGGAAAATTGTGACTATATTTATCAGGAGCGTATTGATGTCCAGCAGCTCAGGCTCCCGATAAGAACAACTACAGGAAAAACAACGGAATCAGCTTTTCCTGTTATAGGAATGTACATTACAGGCGATAAACCTGCAGGTATTTTTACCAGAGCCGGCGGCAGAATTACAGATAAATGGTCGGTGTTTCTGCCTTCATTCTTGAAAGTCTGAGGGGGGTTGAACTATGGATAACGGATGGTCTGGCAATTCCGGAATGCATAACTCTGATCCGAACAATCAGGGACAAAGCGGAGGGGATCCTCATGGCGGATCTCATCATCCTTATGGTGGAAATGAATCCCATGGTCATAATCAGGGATACGGCGAAACAGATAATTATGGACACAGCCAGCATCCAGGCGGCTATGGGGCTAATCATAATCAGGGCGGAGCCTATGGAAGCCATCAGCCCTATGGTCAGGAAGAACCGGCTTTTGGTGTGAACAGCCCTTACAGTCAGGGATATGGCGGAGCTGATCCCAATACATTGTCATATGGAAATCAGCCTGCTGCGGATTCATTTTCTGAACCTCAGAAATATGGAGAGGACCTGACGCCTTATCAGCCTCAGTCTGCGACTACCGGTAAAAAAGGCTGCGGTTTCGCCGGTTGTATGATTTTTTCCTTTCTTAGTCTGGTTTTCATTATTTTTATAATTATGCTGATAGTAGAATCAGAAAGCCCCAGAGCCATTTACCTTAACTCCCTTACTGTTGAATCTGCAAAAATTGCTGAAAAAAATGATGAGGAAGGCAGATATATCCGGGTTGAAGTCCCTCGCCTCGATGCTCCTCAGGAAGTTATGTGGGTCCCTGTTGATCCCGCTTTTTATGACAAACACAGGGTGGGAGAGGATATAGGCGTCCTTCTCGGCAACTATGATGTTTATAAAACCGGACATGAATATTGGCTTTTTGGCAAGAAAACAAGAAAGTTCGAAAAGACATCCTGGGGAATAGAAAATGTGTACGATAATTATGATATGGCCAAAAAAGCAAATCCACAGGAAACCTTTGAAGCAGACGGCGTTGTTAAGGACAAAACCCTTGATAAAAGCGGACTGAAATATTTATTGCTGGAATCCAACGGTAAAACTGTGAAGGCTGTTGTTACCGATGATGTCTTTAACAATACTAATGCAGGCCAGAAATTGAAATGTGAATTTGAATCAACCGGAGATTATGTCAGATTCAAAGGACTGAAATGATAATTTCCAATGATTCGGTTTTCAGAAAATCCGGAGTGTTAATCAGTTGAATCCTTGTCTATCAAAATACAGAATCTGCTGCCTTATAATGGCAGTATTCTTTTTTTTCTTTTTTGTGCCCGGATGTGGAACAAGAAAGGGAGGCTCTCCGCAGAAAATTAAAACTTCAACGCCTTCCCCGACACCTTCAAAAGAAGTGAGTATGCCTGTTTTTCTCAAAGGTACAACTCTGCAGTCAAGGGACAAAGGGGTGAAAAACTGGGAACTCAATGCAAAAGAAGTAGTTTACGACAAAGGCAGGGATGCAGCGGAAGCTAAGGAAATCGAAGTAAAGTTTTTTGATCAGAAAGGCAAGGATGCACTTAAAGTGGTAGCCAAAGGTGCAGACCTTGATATCAAAACCAATTCCCTCAAATTCAAAGGTGAAGTTGAAGCTACATCGGTTCAGGGTGAAAAACTTGTCGTACGGAAACTCAGATGGGATAATAAGAAAAAATTGCTGTACGGCAGCGGACATGTTAAAATCACCCGGAAAAATTCCATAATGACCTCAGATAATATGGAAGCGGATCCCCAGCTCAAAAAGGTAATAATGACAGGAAATGTCAAGGTTATCTATCCCGACGAAATAAAGTTTCTAAACAATGAACATTGATGTAAAAAACCTATCAAAAATATATGGCGCCAGAAAAGTAGTGGATGATGTATCCTTTGAAATGACAAAAGGCGAAATCGTCGGGCTTCTGGGACCAAACGGCGCAGGAAAAACCACCACTTTTTATATGGTTGTGGGTCTTGTTAAACCTGCAGCAGGAAAAGTCTATCTTGAGAATAATGACATTTCAACTGCTCCTATGTATAAAAGAGCAAAGATGGGCATTGGATACCTCGCTCAGGAACAATCCATTTTCAGAAAATTAAGTGTTGAAGAGAATCTCAGACTCATATTTCAGGAGATGAAGCTTCCTTCAAAAGAGCAAAAACAAAGGCTTGAAAAACTACTTGGTGAATTTGGACTCGAAAAGGTCCGTAAATCCAACGCCATGGCTTTATCAGGCGGAGAAAGGCGAAGGGTGGAAATTGCCAGAGCACTCGCCACAGAACCACATTTTCTCCTTCTTGATGAACCCTTTACAGGTATTGACCCCATTGCAATATCCGAAATTCAGGAAATTATAGGAAGACTGAGAACCGATAAGGGCCTTGGAATTCTGATAACCGATCATAATGTGAGAGAAACTCTCAGCATTACCGACAGAGCATATATAATACGCAACGGAACCATTCTGGTTAAAGGCACTTCAGAAGAAATCGCCAATGATCCCGTTGCGAGGAAATACTATCTCGGAGAAAGGTTCAAATACGAAGGCTCGGTCTTTGACAGCAGCGGCGGACCTGATGATAATCCGCCTGCAGGTACGGATGCAATGATCCCTTCGAACTGATTCAAAGTGAAGATTTTAGACAGATATGTAATAATGGAAATGTTCTGGCCCTTTGTAGGCGGAGTGGCCATATTTACCATTCTTTTTATCGCCGGCGGCCAGCTTTTTGTGGTTACCAGAATGATTACGGAAGATAATACACCTGTTTCCCTTGCCCTGTATTATCTGGCAAATTCAATGCCCGCCATTCTTGTGTTTACATTCCCTATGGCTGTCCTTCTCGGCGCACTGCTCGCCTTCGGACGATTATCCGGTGAAAGCGAACTAACCGCACTAAAAGCCGGAGGCATCAGTTTTCTACGAACGGCGTTCCCGGGGCTGATGCTTACTCTTTTTATTACTTTTATTGCACTTGTCATCAATAATCTTTTTGCACCAAATGCAACATATATCGCTCAAAATATCCTTTTTGAACAACTGATGAAAAATCAGGATATGATCAGGGAAAACCTTGTCATCAAGGAAAACGACGAGGAAGGCATGGAGCGCGTTGTGTTTTCCCGCAAACTTCTGCCCCGTGAAAACCGTATGGAAGATGCAACCATACAATATTACAAAGGCAGGGTTATGGTCCGTCAGGTAAGGGCAAAGGATGTTTATTACAAGCCCTCCGAAGGCAAATGGTTCCTTAAACTTGCCTATATCGAAGATTATGCCAAAGGTCCTGAACCGGGTTATTTTTCCGTTGCAAGGGAAGTTTACCTCCCTCTGAAAAAGTCGCCGGATCAACTTGCAGCCAGAGAGCGAAGGCCCGAGGAGATGAACAGGGAACAGCTCGCTGCCCGTCTTGATCAGATGGAAACAGAAGGATTCGAAAACGAAAACGAGCACAAAAAATATCGTGAATACGAAGTCTATTACCATCAGAAAATAGCTATACCATTCACCTGCTTTGTTTTCGGCATGTTCGGAATCCCCCTTGGGGTAAGACCCAACAGAACAAACAGAGCCGTAGGCCTTGGTATCAGTATTATATTCATCTTCCTTTACTATGTTCTTATGAGCATTGGAATGGCGATGGGCAGAAACGGCCTTATGCCTACATTCTGGGCGGCATGGATGCCGAATATGGTTTTTGCCGTTGCCGGTATGGTTCTGCTTATCAAAGTGGGAAAACAGTAGCTGATTATCCTTTAACAAAATTTTAACATTCAGTTTTAATATTCTTTCTGCATGAATGTGGTATAATAAACTGAAAAATATTTTCTGAGATGATAAATACTATGAGAATTGACAATAATGCTCCCGGTTATGCCGCGCCTGTGGGCAAAGGCATTGCTGTTTCTCAGGGATCCGGGGATGTTAAAACTCCTGAAATGAAAGGGGATTCCGTTTCCATTGGCGGCAAAAATCAGGAAGAACAGGTAATAAAACCAAACCTCACCGCAGAAACCGCCAAAGCTGATACAAGCCCTGCACCCCAGGAATTCATAGATCTGATGAAACAGATTCCCCCATGGAAAGAGGTTAAGGTTTTCCTTGTCCACGGATCTCATACCGGAGGCCATAGATCTGCAGCAGAATCACTGAAAAAAGCCCTTGACGAACTGCCCAATGTCAAATCGGAAGTTATAAACGCCCTCGATTTCGGTGGGGGAGAGGCAGTGAAAAATACGCAGGTGGCAGCAACTGATTTCCTTATCAAAAAAGCAGGCAAATTAAGGGGCTGGTTCTTCAAAAAATCATTTGAAGGCAACCCTGTCATTTACTGGCTCGGAAAAACCGGAATGCAGCTTAAAGCCTGGATGAGTAAGTCATTTCTCAATAAAATCCAGCAGGAAAAACCGGACATAATTGTGGCAACCCATTCTCCTATGAATGCTATGCTCAGCTACTGGAAGGGTAAAGGCGAAATTGATGTACCCGTCCATTCCGTTGTTACCGATTTTAAAGTCCACAGAATGTGGGCGCAGGACAACATCGACCGCTACTATGTAGCTTCCGAAGGCGCTAAGGAAGATCTGGAAAAATACGGTATCGACAAGGAAAAAATCGAAATTACCGGTATTCCCATAAAACCCGATTTCGCAAAAACTTCAGGCTTATCAAAAGCTCAGATGAAGGAAAAACTCGGCATTGATCCAAAACTCCCCATGGTTCTTATGATGGGTGGTTCTCTTGGAATCGGCAGATATGCAGATGTGGCAAAAGCTCTTGATAACAGCGGCGCTCCAGTCCAGATGGTTTGTATAACCGCAAAGAATGAAACGAAAAAACAGGAACTGGATGAACTCGCAGGGCAGTTGAAAATGCCCCTCAAAACCGTTGGATTCACACCCAATGTCAGCGACTGGATGGAAGCCTGCGATATGATTATATCGAAACCGGGCGGCTTAACAACATCAGAGATTTTTGCGAAAAAAATCCCGATGATCATTCTTGATCCAATGCCGGGCCTCGAAGAAATGCTGATTCCAAGCATTGAAGCAACCGGCGCTGCATTCCGGGTTAAAGGTCCCGATGATGCAGCTGTTCTGATTGGGGATTTAATCAATAATCCTGAGAAAAAAGAAAATGTAATGAAAAATCTTGAAAATGTCGGCAAACCCTATTCCGCTTACACCGCCGCAGGCGATATAGTCCGCAGCGCACTCGGAGCCGGCAGCAAAACGGAGGCATAACACAGTGAGTATCAACAGAATCCATTCCGCTTCATTATCCCATATAAATCAGATTTCCCATAAGCCTGAAGCTCCGCATACTGAGAAGAGTAAAGATGCCCGGATAAACACCGACGATTCATTTTCGAAATCAACCTCTTCCGGTTCCACGAAGAAAAGCTTCAAAAATGCTTCATCTGCGCTCACCGGAATGGCGGATAAGGTTTTTAATTCAAAAAACCTTGATAAGAGCAATTTTAAGTATCATATTCAGGATCAGACCTCCGGTCCTGACGGAACCCTTTTTGTAGCTTATTCTGACTACAACAGCAAGGAAGGCAACTACATTTCAGCCATTGGAACAGATGGCAAGGTTAAATGGGAAGTCAGCGCCGGCGAAAACGGCCTCGAATGTATCAAAGCGGGAAACGACGGCGTTTTGTATGCAAAAACCCAAACAGGCCTTGTAGCATTCAATCCCGACGGCAAACATAAATTTCTGCATGAATTTGACGAACCTGTCGTCGGCAATAAGTTCGTTCAGGATTCGAACGGCAACAGTTATTTCAGAAAATCCAGCGGCAATGAACTTTATGTGGTCAGCAATGAAGGAAGCCATGCCAAACTCCCCCTTAAACTCAGAGGAGCTGCCCCCGGCGAAATCAAAGCGCAGCCTGACGGCACTTTCCTGATGAAAGACGGAAAAAAGATCTCCAGAGTCGATCCTTCCAGCGGTGAAGTTAAACAGTCATTCGAATTTCAGGAAACGGATCCCAAGCTGAACCGCTCCCCTGAAGATTTTATGCCCTCAGCCGACGGAGGAATGCTGGTGGTTGCAAGACAGACCACCTATGTAAATAACTCACATGAATTTGACGGAGATTTGCATATGGGCCTCAGCGGAATGGGATTCAGACGCTGGCACCATCATATGCCTCCCATTGATGATTACAGATCATCTTCATATAATACCGACTATATTTTCAAATATGATCAGACGGGCAATCTCCAGTGGCAGACCGGCGACATAGGCGTAAGCGGAACTCCCCTGCCGTTGCCTGATAACAGAACCTTAATTAAAGGCACTTACAACTATAGCGAGAAAAAAGCTGATATTCGTCAGATCAATGCTGATGGAACCATCGGGCTTTTTGCTACGGTAGAGGGCGGCAATATTGACGAACTACGCTTCAGGGAAAGCGACAGCCATGTTTTTGCCAGTCAGGGAGATAAACTAAGAGAGCTTGATCTCAACGGCAATGTTGTGAACACATATTCAATGGAAGGCAATAAAGCCGGCATGTTTGTCAGGGGATTTGAAAAAGACGGAAAAATTCTTCTTAACAAAGAAAACAGCCTTTATCGCTGGGATCCGTCAACAGATTCCCTAACATCTCTTACTGATCATAGTATGGATTATTCATACAAGGTTACTCTTACTGATGCCACCGATATAGAACCTGAGGGACCTGCCAAAACAGTGGAAAAGAAGGAATCTGAGGTTATTATCGGAGGAGTTAAGTTAAAAATTAACAAATCATAAAGTGAAATCAGGTTGATTTAACAAATATTTAAAGGTATTGTAACAATTTGTTAACAACTGTGTCTTTACTCAAAATCATGTTTAAGTGATAAACATGTAAAGGAATATTGAGGGAGGTTCTGCCCATGGCAATGAACATAACCGGTGGAAATATGCTCAATCAAGCCCAAATGATGGGGCTTCCACAGCAGCAGACCGCTACCAGACGCGCTGAGCAGCAGCAGGAAACTCAGGTGTCAAGGGAGCCGGAAAAACAACAGGAATCTCAGCAAACACCACGTGATACTTTCACCAAAGACACCGGACAGGAGCAGCCTAAGACTCACCAGCGTAAAGTTAATCAGGTTATGACCCGGTTCATCTCCGAAACCGGAAAAAATACTGACGCTCAGAAAGCACAGAGCAAAGATACGGAAGAAGCTAAAAAGCAGGAACACGCAAGGGATGCTGAAAATCCTCAGGCTAAGGTTCCCCTCGACAACGCTTCCCGCATCGGCCTGATGTACAAATCACAGCAGCGCCAGCAGACTCAGAGATCCGAAGGTAAAGTTCAGAATGACAACAACAACCAGCCCCAGCAGAAACAGCTGCGTTCATTCCTGAGCAACCTGAAGGAATATGTTGCCCTTGAATACAAACAGTACGGCACCACAGAAAACTCACTCTATTCAAGACGCAACCTCAGAGAGATTCTCAGCGCTCTCGGATACGAAACAAAAGCATTTGACAACAAAGCTGTCAAGGATCGTAAAGACAGAAGCACCAATGTTGCCGGTGTCAAGTCATACAACAAGAACTATGAGGTTAAAGCCAGACACAACCTCAAGCTCTTCACCGAGGATCCGATGCAGCAGAATTCCGTTCCCTTCGATATGGTTGCCTGATGATTTATTAATCGGGTTAATAGTAAGAAGGAAGAAAATATTTGGTTTAAAAAAAGCGTCCTGTAAATTGGGGCGCTTTTTTGCATGCAATTATAAAAATGCGTCTGTCTTAAAGGGGTTTTTTCTGTTGAAAGCTAATTAATTACAGGAGTTTGCTATCTTGTGGACCTGTTGATTCACCTGCTAATCCGCAGGATGCATTTACAGGGTGAGAAACTTTCGTAGTAATAGCAGATATTTTTTCAAAATGGTATAAGCAATCAATAAAGCTATGGTGAGGATTAATGAAAACTAATGGTTTGATGCCATCCCGGATCACAGGAATCGGGAAATTCTTAACAATTCTTCTGGTTCTTTTCTTCGCAATCCGGATTTGCGGAATATGTGAAGCAAGAGAATATCCTGTCAAACAGTATAAACTTGATAATGGTCTTACTGTGATTCTGAAACCGATCCCTGACTCTCCTGCTGTGAGCGTCTGTGTGGTTTACAGAGCGGGAACCGTATGGGAAAAGCCCGGAGAATCAGGCATAAGCCATATTCTTGAACATCTTTTGTACAGGGGAACCAAACACTATCCCGGTACCAAAATGGCAAGAACCCTCAACCGCCTCGGCGCTGACTTCAACGCGTTCACTTCAAACGATGTTACGGGATACTACACAACCATATCCCCCCAGTATCTCGAACTGGTGTTTGATATGGAAGCTGACAGAATGAGCAATGCCGAATTTGCCGCCAAAGACATTGATGTTGAAAAAAGAGTTCTCTTCTCGGAAGCAAACGGTGCCAAAAATGATCCTTCGTTTATTTTGTGGGAGAAAGTCCTGGCATCAGCTCTCGAAGGACAGCCTTACGGAAGAACTCCCTATGGAAATCCTGATGAAATAGGCAAATTAACCAAACAGAATATTGAGGATTTCTATAAATCCCACTATATGCCCAAAAATGCTGTCATTTCCGTAGTAGGCAGATTCAATCAGGCTGATGTTGAAAAGCTGATTTCAAAGTATTTCAACGAAAGGGAAAATGGCAAAACTCCCATTGTTTTCAGGGATGTAACGGAAAATCAGCAAAAAGAGGAAAAGATAGTTGAAGTCAGAGATATGGGTTTGACTTCCCTTCTCCATGTTGCTTATCATACACCTTCGATTAAGGATAAGGACCTTTATACCATAGCCCTGATCGATTCGATTCTCACAGGCGGAAGATCCTCAAGGCTCAGAAGGGCGCTTGTGGAAACCGGAATAACCGCCTCCTCCGCTGCCTGGCTTGACACAGGATCCGAACCGGGACTCTATTACCTCCGTTTTGCCCTCAGACCCGGAGTAACCCATCAGAAGGCAGAGGAAGTATTAAACAGGGAAATTGCCCGCCTTACCACTGAAGAAGTACCCGCTGCCGAACTTCAGAAGGCTAAGAATCAGTTGAAAGCCCAGTTCATCAACGCCGGAGACGGCGTAACCCGTCAGGCGAGAAATCTTGGCTGGTATGAAGGCATTTACACATACAATTATGTGGATAGTTTTCCGTCAAATATTGATGGAATTACCGCTGCGGACATTAAAAACGCAGCTTCCAGATTTTTTGTAAAAGAAAACAGAACAATCGGCAGGCTCTATTCAAAATCAGCAAACCAGCCCTTCGTGGTTCCTGATGATGATAAGACAGCTCCCGGCGACGAATCTTTCAATTTCACTCCTTCAAAATATCTATCAGGCATTACGCCTGTTTTTAAATACGGAATAGCCAATCTGAAACAGGCGGTTGGCTTGTTTACTCAGAATACTGTCGATCTTTCAGAAGAAGATCTGTCATCGGTTTCTGATTATAACCCAATGCTGGCTATGGCTCAGGGTAAAGCTAAAGCAAAGGCAAAACCGGCTTCAAAACCAAAACCCAAAAAGAAGACTACTGCAAAATCATCCAAGTCTTCAGGCAAATCCAAAGCTAAACCGAAACCCAAGCCTAAGCCTAAACCGAAGTCAGCTTCAAAAGCCAAGGCTAAACCTGCGTCCAAACCTAAGCCTAAGCCCAAAAAACCGGCAAAACCGCAGGCTGCAAAGAAGAAACCTCAGGCTAAGAAAAAACCTGTACCCAAAAAGAAACCGGTAAGTAAGAAACCCGCAACGCAGAAAAAGAAACCGGTTGCAAAGAAACCTGCAGCAAAAACCTATACGGCTCCGGCACCCAAAAATGTGTCTTCGCCGACTGTAAAAAAACCTGCTTCATATACAGGTTCAAAAGTGCCTTCCATTCCCGCGCCTCAGGAGTTCAGCCTTGTAACAAAGAAAAAAACTCTTGATAACGGTGTTGCCCTTCAGGTTTATGAAAACAAGGTTAACCCTTCCGTTGTGATCCGTGTTGAAATAGGAGCCGGCGGTATGTTCGAACCTGCCGGAAAAGAAGGGCTTTCCAAAATTACCGCTTACATGATTCAGAGAGGCAGTGAAAACCTCACTGGCGCCAGACTCTCCGATGAACTTGATTATATCGGTGCAGATATGACCACCAATTCAAGTCTTCAGAATACCGAACTGATTGTGAAAACAGTGCCTGAACAGCTTGACAGAGTTGTGCCGCTGATTGCTTCAGTTATCAGAAAACCGGTGTTCCCGGAAGATCAGCTTTCCGCCCTGAAGACTCTTATGCAGGCAAGGCTTAACGCCATTAAGGACAGGCCTTCGATTATTTCTATGAAAGACTTCTTCGGGGAAGTTTTTCCTGCAGACCATCCTTTCCACCATTTCAGATGGGGCACAAAGGAAAGTATAGCTTCAATAACCCGTAATGATCTGGTTGAATTCCATAAAACATACTACAGGCCCGATTCCACAATCATAGCAGTTTCAGGTGATGTGGACTCCGAAAAGGTAATTCAGCTCTTTAATAAAGAACTGGGAACCTGGAAAGCAGATGGCGAAAAAACCGCCACATTGCTCCCTCAGGCTGCTCTTCCTGATTCTACGGTTAAAAAAGTGAATAATATACCTGATAAACAGCAGGTGGATATTGTAATGGGGCATAGAGGCATTCCCAGAAATCATCCCCATTTCTATAAATTTGAGCTTATGAACCATATACTTGGCAGCGCTCCTTCCGTTAACAGGCTCGAAAGAGCATTGAGAGGCGCAGGAATGGCTTACAGAGTATTCAGCAGACTCAATGTTTCTGTAGGAGAAGGTCCCTGGGCGGTTCAGATGTCTGTCGAACCGAAAAATGTGGACAAAGCCCTTGGCAAAGTCGTTGAACAGATGAAATCACTCCAGACTCAGCCCGTAGGCGAGGATGAATTCCTCGATGCCAAATATTCCCTTATGGGAGGCCTTCCGGTGTTCCTCGAAAACAACGAGAATATCGCAAGGGAACTTGCCAGCATAGAATATTACAAACTAGGCGACGATTACTTCAAAAAGTATTATGAAGCCTACAACAGCATTACCCGCAAGGATATTCAGGATACGGCAAAAACCTATCTCTATCCTGATAAAATGTTTGTAATAATCTCAGGTCCCGTTAAGGAGTAATAACATACCAGTAGGGGAAACACTCTCCCGCCGGATGGAATTGCATTATGGGAGAGCCAATGTGCTCTCCCGCAACCGCCAAACGCCAGCAAACCCAATAACCACAAGCTTCGCCAACGACCGTATGAGGGGTTTGCAACCCCGACGCGGACCCGCAGGTCCGCCCACGCCGCAAACAAAAATCACAACACCCCCCCCCCCCGAAAAAATGCGTCAATCCCCCGTCAATTGTAGGGGATGTCCCAATTCTGCCGAATTAGAAATTTACTCCAATTCCCAGCCCAATACTCTTGTTTTTCAAGGAGGGAGGCTCGGTGGGAAACCTCGCTTTCCCAAAAAAGCGTGGTTCCATCTGAGAGTCCTAAATCCCCCCGGTCCCCATGGTATTCAAAACCCCCCGGTCGGTCCCCCGATTTAAAAGTTTTGGGAAGGAGGTCCGGAGGAAACTTTTTTCAAAAAGTTTTCTCTGGAAGCTGGGCATGTGGTTATAATTCTCGTGAGCGTTCGAACAAATCTATGCCTTTATTTGGTTGAATTGTGTTTTCCAACGAGGGGTATTATCTGAGATTCATTTTTTGGGAAACCCGCTTTTTGAAAAAAGCTCGTTTCCCAAACCCTTCCGGCAAAAACTTTCAGTGCATCATTTTTCCGTTCTCTTTAATTTGGCTTTCTGCATACCGACTTTTATTGCAGTTTGCTTATTGTCACTTTTTTGAAATCTGCTTCGCAGTTTTCAAAAAGGTTGGCAAACGGGGGAAGAATCCCCCAAACCCCCTCGGTATAAATATTAACCGCAAATTTACCGAATCGCAGGCTCCGCCTGCTCCTGTGTTATGTTTAACTACCATCTTTTCAGCAAAAACCACTCCAATTCCCAGCCCGAATACTCCTGTTTTTCAAGGAGGGAGGTTCGGTGGGAAACCCGTTTTCCCAAAAAAGCGTGGTTCCCTCTGACGGTCCCCAACTCCCCGTTGGTTTCCGATTCCTCTCAGGTTCTGCTTCACTTTATAAAAATTCTCCCCAGACAGGGACCAAAACAAAAAAGACTGTCCAAAAAGTTTTGAGACAGCCTTTTTAATATCAAGAATAAAACTTATTCGTTTTTACCTTTATCGCACTTTGGTTCTTCTCTTTCGCAGCGGATGCAGCAATCCATAACCACATCAGGTTTGCCTGCTTCCTTGTTTTTTCCCTTAAAATCATCAATAGCTGCTCTGAGGGCTTCTTCCGCAAGAACCGAGCAGTGCATTTTGGCTGACGGAAGTCCGTCGAGGGCTTCTGCTACTGCCTGATTTGATAACTGGAGTGCTTCTTCAACACTTTTGCCTTTTACCATTTCAGTGGTCATGCTGGATGTCGCAATAGCTGCACCACATCCGAATGTTTTAAATTTAGCATCGGTGATAAGACCGTCGCTGACTTTGATGTAAAGCCTCATAACATCGCCGCAGGAAGGATTGCCGACAGTGCCGACTCCGTCAGCATCTGCAATCTCACCCATGTTGCGTGGATTCATAAAATGATCCATTACTTTTTCGCTATATGGAAACGCCATAAAATCCCTTCCTTTACTCGTTGGGTATGGGCATGTTCTGACCTTTATCAGGGCATCTTAATTATGCCGCACTACCTTAAATATATTAACAAATGAATTTTCCCGGGGGTTCCTTATTTCACATCCGGAATTTTTATCCTGTAGTTTTTATTAGCGGAATTCGATATATAATTCTTTGTTGAAAGTGCTCGCAACTTTTTTAAGAACTTCAAATGTGGGGTTAAAACCGTCCACCTGTTCGAGCTGCTGGTAATTGTGGTAAGGCACTTCAATTATATCTGCCACCTGTCTCTGGCTCTGTCCTGTGGAAATGCGAAGGAGTTTGATGATAAGAGGGATTTCTATCTCATTATCAGGTTCAATCATAATGGTGAAATCATCTCTGTACGAGCTTGGAAACGGAATTTCAAGATTATTGTCAAGACGATGCCTGATGTTGGTTGACAAGCTTAATTTCGCATTTTCCTGCATCTCTCTCATATTGATTCCTCTGACAATTGAGGTTGGAAAATCAATAAATCTAAGAGAAAAAATCCCTTTGTCATATATGTATTTTGCGGGATATTTAATCATTGTTACTCCTTGAGGTTTGTTGCCGCTGCGTATATGTTTCTGTTAACTAAACCTGTACCGGGTGTAGCCTGATTAACTTCAACGAATTGTTGATGTATTTGACTTTTGTGATTAGCTTTAGCAGTAAAAACTTGTTTATTGAATTATTCGTACGTTTGCATTACTCTTTTACCATAAAAATAAAATTTGATCAATAACCCAAATGTATAATCTTGCAATTTGAAAAAAAGGTAAAAATGATGGATAATAAGAATGATAAGTCAACAATTTTTATAAGGTGGTCAAATGGAATTCGGCAGAATGGCGAGAGCCGGTCTCGGAGTCTTTGAAGGACGAATAACCGGCAAACCCAAACCTATGTTTGTAATTATTTCTGTTACAAACAGATGCCCGTCAAGGTGCAATTATTGCCGCATACCCTGCAGGGAACAGCGGGAAATGACTACTGACGAGCTTAAATCGCTTATAGATCAGGTTGTTGCCGCAGGCACTCAGAGAATCGGCATTTGGGGCGGAGAACCTCTTGTCCGTGATGATATAGGGGAAATCATTGATTATGCAGTGGGCAGGGGACTCTATGTTACTCTTGATTCCAACGGCTATCTTCTGCCGGAAAGAATAGACCTGTTAAAAAACCTGCCACATCTTCTTCTTTCTATTGATGGTGATGAAACCTCACACGATGCAAATCGCGAAAAGGGAAGCTATCAGAAGGTTTTAGCTGCAATAAAAACTGCATCTGCGCGCAAAATGAACCTGTGGACAATAACTGTTCTTACAAAAAATAACATCAATGACAAATCAATAGATCACCTTCTTGATCTGGCTGATGAATATAATTTCACCACCACATATCAGCTTCTGCATCATCAGGAAAACTTCGGCGACAGCACATCTATGCGCCCGACCGACGAAGAATACAGGGATTGCATAAAACGCCTTATGGAAAAGAAAAGGCAGGGCAGAAGAATCGGAACATCTTTCAAATTATTCAAACATCTGCTTGAATGGTCCGACCACAAACATTATATGCTCCCAAAGCAGCGCAGCGACTGGAAATGCTGGGCCGGTAAGTTTTACGCCAATGTTGATGCCGATGGCAAAGTCTATCCCTGCTCCCTGCTTGTGGATCATGTGCCTGCAAAGAATTTCCTCGAAGTAGGCTTCGAAGAAGCATATAAAAGCATTTCGGAATTACCCTGCCAGCAGTGTATGGCAACATGTTACAGCGAGTATAACATGTTGTTTTCATTGAATTTTGACGTGATTTTTGAATGGGCGACAGCATTCAGGAATAAAAAGAAAGGAAAGAAATCCTGATGGCTGAAGTCAGAGAATCTTCAAGAATTTACAGAAAAACAGAAAGCATGTGCCCTTCCTGCCTGAAAGATCTTCCGGCAACCCTCGAATCAAGGGAATCCGGAGTTTTTCTGTGTAAAGAATGCCCCGACTGCGGAAAATTTGAAGTCAGGCTCTCAAAGCACCCCTGGTATTTTGAAGAACTTGACAGATATTTCTTTTCCGTTATGGATGGAGATTTTGCCCAGAGAGATTATCTCATCAGGCTTACAGAAAGGTGCAACCTGAACTGCCCCATCTGCCTCGCTTCAGCCAACGACAACGAGGAAGACGATCTGAAAATTGAAAAACTTCTTGATTTTTCATCAGGTAAGAAAAAAGCCAAAATCGACCTGATAAGCGCTGAACCAACCCTGCGCAAAGATCTGCCGGAAATGATCAGAAAACTGAAAGCACAAGGGCATATTGTCGCCCTGCATACTAACGGAATCAGACTCAAAGATCGGGATTATGTAAAAACTCTTGTTGATGCCGGAATGGATGAAGTTCATCTCCAGATGGACGGTTTTGAAGATAAAACCCATATCGCCCTTCGTGGTGAACCTCTTGCCGATATCAAAATGCAGGCGCTGAAAAATCTTGAGGAATTCAATATAGCCACTGATCTTGTTATGGTAATTATGCCCGGACTCAATGAACATGAAGTCCCTGCAATGATGGAGTATGCCAAAACACATTCCTTTGTAAGGGAACTCTTCTTCCTCGGATTCAGATCCCTCGGTAAAGCAAGGGATGCCGAACATGATAAATGCTATCTTCCCGATGACACCATCGATATTGTTGAACAGGCTACCAATGGCGAAATCGACAGAAAATCCGTAATGCAGTTTCAGAAGCTCTATTTTGCAATGCTATCTCTGATGGGAATCCGTAAGTGCCTTTATATTCAGCATTATCTGCTTTTCCGGGATGGTAAAAATAATCTGATACATGCCAAAGATCTCTGTAACTGGGACAAAACTGAAAAACATCTTGACAAACTTGCGAAAATACCCCGCAGCAATGTTCCTGGCAGATTCTTCTGGTTCATCGGGCTTGGGTTTAAAATGCTGAGCCTCAATACTATCAAGGTCGCCTGGGATGTCCTCAAAATGAAGCTCCACCTCTGGTCAGGCTTCGATCTTTCCAAGCTAACGGGGCAGACACTAATACTGGGCTACATAACCGCCTGTGATCCATTTATTTATGATAAACAGGTTGCAAAATACTGCGGAAAGGGCGAACTCGCCACAGACATAGGTTTGCACGAATCAGGCGCCGATGCCAATGTGGAAAGGGAAAAATACTGGCAGAACAAGAAAATGTCAGAATCCGGAGGCGTGAAATAACATGAAAATACTGTCTCCCATAAATAATCCAGATGAAGTAACACCCCTGGCAGAAGCCGGAGCGCTGGAGTTCTATGCAGGGGTTCTTGATACTGCATGGCGTCAGAAATATACCAATGTAGGATCAATCAACCGCAGGGAGTGGTCCACTTCAAACCTTACCAGTTATGATGATCTTGATAGAGCGGTAAAAGATGCCCACAAGGCAGGAGCGAAACTCTTTCTGACCCTTAATGCCCTTTATACCGCACATCAGTACGAAGCTCTGAAAAAGAATCTCGAACAGATTATGAAAATCCCTGTGGATGCGGTCATAGTTGCAGATCCGGGTTTGCTTCTTACATTGAAAGAAATGAACTGGGATAAGGAAATCCACATGAGTACCGGCGCAACAATTTTTAACCACAGAAGCGCCAGATTTTATCATGATTTGGGAGCGACAAGAGTTGTTATTCCCCGCCATAATAATCTCAAAGAAATTGCAGCAATGGCGGAAAAAATAGATTTTATGGAAAAAGAATGCTTTATCTTTAACTCAGGCTGCAAAAATATCGATGGATTCTGCACATACCATCACGGTGTGAATGAAATTCTGCATAAGGATTCGTATAAACTACCCAAAAAGCTGGGGCTCGACTATGCTTTTCTTAAAATGCTGCGGACACTTCCTCATGCCGCATCATGTAAACTGGCAAGAGCCTGCAATTTTAAAACCGACTCAGCCTGCCTTTTAAGCTGGAATGTAAAACCGGAGATAGTAGGAAGCTGGAGTGAAAATCAGGCGAAAAAAGCCAGGGAATGGATGGAGTCCACATTCAGTCTGTATTCAGGCCTTGACCCCTGCGGAGCCTGCGCTCTCCCTGCTATGAAGGAAGCGGGAATCGTAAGCCTGAAAATAGTGGGCAGAGAAAACCCCACATATAAGAAAATCAGAGATGTTAAATATCTTAACACCATGATTAATATTCTGAATAATGAAAAACTTTCCTCGGAAGAATATAAAAAAGAAGCTAAAAAACACTACCGGGAAGTATATGGTGCCGATTGTAAGGAATGGTGCTACTTCCCGGAAGAAAAATAGCTCAGATATTCATGGTTTTTAAGCCTGTTTCCGAATCGAATTTCCGTTCGATATTCATATCAACGGCTGTAATGAATATTTCCGCAGTCAGGCTTACCACTGCTCTGAAAAGATGTCCGCCCATTACCTTAAACTCTTCGTTGCCAAGCATTATGTGGAGATGGGTGAAAGGTGCGTCGTCAACTATTGTTATGTTACCGTTTAAACCGAGAATTTCAAACGCTTCCTTCAAATCTTCCTTAACATATGTTCTGTGAGATGCATCATAATATCCGATGGTCACATCATCAGTGGCTCCGATTCCCGTGATAAATCCTGCTCTGATGTATTCTTCCTTCAGGAACTGTGTGAGTGATTCGACTATTTCCTGACCCTTTTGAAGTCTGAGGCAATAAACATTTCCGTCTTTTCTGAAATGCATAATTTCACTCCTTTATTTTTCATACCATCTTATCTTATATCGAACCCCGTATAACCCAGCTTCCGGTTTCCGATACGATATCGTGCATAACCGGTATATATTATCAGGCTTTTACTCTTCCATTGAATTTAATTTTCTGTTTTTCCCTGAAAAACCCTGCCTGTACTCCCTGTGCAGGGTATTTCTGATTCAATCGTTAAAATGAAAGAAGGTGTTAAATTTTTTAACACTAATCCATCAGGTGTTAAAATTTTTTATATAGGTGTTAAAAAAATGAACAGTTCGGAATTTTTATATACAGCAGTAATCCTGACCGCCGGGGAATCCCGGAGAATGGGCTTTCCAAAAGCCCTCCTTGAAGCAGGGGAGGGGAGAAAATTCATTGAAAATATTTTCCTATCACTCAGTGGAATAGTGCCTGAACCCTCGGAAATAATAGCTGTCCTTGGATTTCACAGGGAGAGGATTTTGTCGGAAGCAGAGATTCCCGAATCATGCAGGATTGTGTTTAACCCTGACCCTGAGAGGGGACAGCTCTCATCGCTGATTGAAGCTTTGAAATATATAAAAAGTGAGAAAAGAGTAACTGCAGGCATTATGATGTGTCTTGTGGATCATCCTTTTGTTGATGTTTCCACATTTCAGAAAATAGCCGAAACTGCTGCAGAAAACCCCGGAATGGTTGTAATACCAAAATACAGCGGGAGAAAAGGGCATCCTGTGTTTTTTCCATCGGAAATATTCGAAGATTTACTGGAATCGCCCCTTGAAGAGGGAGCAAGGCATGCAGTCAATAAAAACAGGGACAGGCTGATTGTTGTTGATGTGGATGATCCGGCAATTCTCAAAGATGTGGATACGCCTTCAGATTACAGAAATCATACAGGCAGAAACCCCGGAGAATAATTATTTCATCTCCAGGGATTCTATTCTCTGAATGCCGTATTTATTAGCTGCAATACGATAGATTTCGTATCTGGTCATCAGCATTTCTTCCTTGACCTCGGAAAATTTCAGAACCAGATGTATATAATAGATTTTCCTCCCAATAGTTTTTGCTTCTTTTTCCAAATCAGGATCATAATAATAAACCGACTGTTCCGGATCATCCATTCTCTGAAGATACTGCTGGATGTTAAATCTCATAATATCGGTGAAATTAACCGTCCGGGAATGATTGTTGATTACAGCTTCGGTATCAATATATATGTCCTTGTGGAATACCATAATCTCTTCAGGTGATTCCTCAGGGAGAACTTCTTTGAAATGGCGGTTTCGCAAATCCAGAACAACGGGATCAATTTTATTTCTGTCTGCAAATATAACAGTTTCCTTGATTTTTCCCAGTTTGCAGTGATCGTTTTCTCCCACATCCAGAATTTCCGTGGTGTTGTCGGGAAGTGCAAGAGACTGGTTGGGGCTGAGGATTGCCTTTATTATTTCTTTGATTCTGTCTTTAAAAACATAACCGATGGAAATGAGGAATACAAACATAAAACTGTCGATGCTGACTTTGCTTGAAACAAGATAGGTAATGTAAAAATAGAGCATTGATGCAAGAAAGGCAGCTATTGAACCTATAAGATGAATGAATGCCAGATCCTGGGTTTCCCGGTTTGTTCCGAGAAACAGAATCGAAGAAATGACTTTTTTATACTGGCTCAACTGATAAATATAGTTTTCCTTGCCCCTGTCATCTCTTGCAAAAATCAGGTGAAAACCATTTTCCCGCCTTGTTTCCTGTTCTGAAGTAAGAAAAGTCCTGAAAAACATTTCTATATCAAGGAGTCCCGGGCAGTCAGGCATGGCTGATTTCACTTTTTTGATTATTGGAATCATTTCCTCTTCAAGGAGATAACTGAGGAATTCCTCAACAATACGGAAATATTTTCTTATATCATTATTTTCATCGAGGAGGGATTCAAATTTGGTTTTCAGTCTGCGAAGCTCGTTGAGAATTCTTATGCCGTTCATAACCGAATTATCAAGCCTGGTAAGAAGATAATCGGTGTCTCTTTCCGTAAGTTTTACGAGTTTGCGGTCAATGAAGCCCTCGTAATCCCTTAACCTTGCAAGAACCATGCAGCCAAGGAGTTTGAGTTCCTTGATGGTTTTCTGATATTTTTCCTTTTTGGGAAGAAACAGGTTTTCTTTATCGGGAGTTAATTTTGCTGCTTCGAGTTCTTCGGATAATTTTTCAAGGACAAAAAGGGGTGAGCGTTCAAAATCAGGATCAAGAATCAGCTTGAAACTGTAACTTGGGGTTTTGAATCTGATATAATTATTCAGATCTCTGTAAAACTGTTCTTTTTGGTATGTATATCTGTTAATATTAAGAGCGCGTGGAATAAAAAAATATGATTCGATCCCATAATTATTGACTTCCTGTAGTTCTTCGAGGTTGTACTCAAGTTTAACCTCAAACTGGTGAACATCATGGATGTCAACTCTTCCTGATATATCGAAGGTATTTGATTCCATAAAGGCGCGGTGTTCTCCCCTTTTTTTGTTCTCAGTGAATTTTCCACGAAAGAATAATCAATTCCTCCACTATTGTGAGAAGCAAAAAGGCTTCCGAATAACAATTAGATAGTAAATGGATATTTCAACGGATATTTCAACGGATATTTCAGAGGATGGATATGAAACACAAAAACAGAAAAAACGCCGTATTTGTAACGGCAATTGTTATGATAGCAATGGGTTTATTTTTTTTGTCCATAGTATCTGGCAGTAATATTGAGGGCAGAAGTCTGATTTTTGCCCAGACTTTGCAGGGTAAAGACAGCAGCAGCGGTAGCAATGGCAATGACGACGTAACGGTTCGGATTCTTATTGCCAAATCTGCTGATGAAGTCAGTATTTCCGCTCCCGGCGGAATTAAATTCTCTCCTGGTGAAAAACAGGTGGGAGTTTCGTTGTTTTCTTCAGATGATCATGTTTTTAAACTAAAGGATGATGCCATCAGTCTGAAAACAAAAGATAAAAACGAACAGACAGGAAGCTGGCAGGAGGTAACCATATCACCTTCACAGGCGGATACTCCCCTTAAAGTCGGCAAAAACAGATACAGAGGGAAAATTAAACTGTCGGTTTCAAAAAAGAATATTCTTGTAATAAACATTCTTCCGCTGGAACAGTACCTTTACGGCGTTGTTCCTGAGGAACTTGGCAGCTCAAGTATAGAAGCAAATAAAGCTCAGGCTGTGGTGGCAAGGACTTTTGCCCTTGGACATCTTGGAATATGTGAGAAATACGGATATGACTTTTCATCAGGAACAAGTTATCAGGTTTATGGCGGCCTGGATCAGGAACAGCCCCTTTGCAACAAAGCAGTGGATGATACAAAGGGAATAGTTCTTGCATCAGGGGGAAAACCTGTCAAATATCCCCTTTATCATTCAACTTGCGGTGGAACCACAACTGATAATGAAACGGTATTTCTGACAAATCCTATACCATATCTTCGCAGTGTGGTTTGTGATGATAAACTTGACGGCGCTCCATCAAAAATCAATGGAGATCAGACTCCTCCTTCACCATCACCTTCGCCTTCACCGTCAGTTTCGCCGTCGCCTTCGACATACAGAGGACCGGGATTTTTGAATGATGATGCCCCGACTCCTTCACCACAGGCAACAGCGACGCCTTCAGCAACACCTTCGGTTTCGCCTTCACCTTCACCTGCTCCGGCGGCTGCGCCCCGTGTTGTTCTGGGAAGCGGCAAGGTTCCGGTATTTGTTCAGGGAAATACAATCAATTTTGATGTGCCTCCAGCCAACTGCAGTATGTCATCATATTACAGGTGGGAAGTAAGATGGTCCAACGAAGAGCTTTCCCAGATAATTGACAAAGCCTATATTGAAGACGACACCGGAACGATTAAGGATCTGGTTGTTGAGAAGAGGGGACCTGATGGAAGAGTCTCAATTCTCAAGATCGTTACCGATAAGGGAGAATTCAGGGTCAGAGGTGATGAGATCAGGCCTACTTTCAAATTTAAGGCGCAAAACGGAGCTATGAGAAATCTTTACAGCTCCAGATTCAATATTTCAAAATCCGTGCAGAACGGTGAAACCACCTGGGTTTTTAAAGGTTCAGGATGGGGGCATGGTGCGGGAATGTGTCAATTTGGCGCTCTTGGCCTTGCTAAAAAAGGTTATCGTTATGATCAGATTCTGAAAAAATACTATAAGGGTGTCGAATTGGTTGATTATCATAAAATAAACGGAGTTATCCCTACTCCGGTAAAAACCCGTTAGGTTATTTAAGGAAACAGTATGAAAAACACAAACAGATCAAAAGCTATCCTTACTGATGTAAGTCTGTTCTATGCCACTGCGGTATGGGGCTCCACTTTTTTTGTAGTTAAGGACAGCCTTGCAAATATAAGCCCGATTCTTCTGGTGGGTTACAGATTTTTTATCGCAGCCCTCGTCTTGCTGGCTTTGCCGGTGATGTGGAAAAAGAAGCCTTTGGCGAACTGGCCCCAGGGAGTGTTGATGGGTGTGGTTTTGTGGTGTCTCTATACAAGCCAGACAGTGGGGCTTGTTACCACAACTGCTTCAAAATCCGGTTTTATTACAGGGCTTTTCGTCTTTTTTGTTCCGCTGATTATGTTTATTTTCTTCAGAAAGATTCCCAGTCTGTCTGATATATTCGGTGTTGTTATTTCACTGTGCGGATTGTGGATTATGACCGGTGGGTTAAGGGATGTAAATTCCGGAGACTTGTACACTCTGGTTTGCGCCGTAGTCTGCGCTGTTAACATACTGATGTCGGACCATTATATGAAAATGGGTCTGGACCCTTATGTTATGAACTTTCAGCAGTTTATGACCGCCGGAATAATCGGGCTTGTTGCCAGTCATTTTATGGGCATAAATCTGGTTCCGCCATCAATGAATTCTTTCTGGTACATAGGTTTTCTGGTAATATTTCCTTCGGTTTCTGCATATACGGTTCAGATGTATGCCCAGAGGACTGTGCCTCCTATCAAGGTATCTCTGATTTTTGCCCTCGAACCTGTATTTGCTGCTGCTTTTGCATGGACTGTGGGCGGTGAAACCTGCACAACTATGTCCCTTATCGGCGGGATACTGATTTTTGCAGGCATACTTATTTCTCAGAGCGGTCTGTTCTCTAAAAATGAGATGACTCAGAATGAATGTGTCTCAAAGAGAACCTGCAGCAGTGAAAGCTGATTGAAATAATCAGTTTGTAACAGTCTTTTTACTGTTTTGATATTTGTTATCAGGCAGGTGCTGTAAGAGTTGTCCGGACGGTTTGCATACCAGACTTTCCGGGATAAACAGGTCGAATCGGTTTACAGCTTTTACATCATCTGCTTTTTGTTTTTGTTTGAATATTTGCTTCTGTAGTGAACATAAAAAAAGAGATAAAAATACTTATTATTCATGTCCGAAAATAGTTAAAACTTGTGATTTATTGAAATCAGTTTATAGTGATAAAATAAAAATGTCGATGGGGATAGGCATTTAGTAATTTATTGGGATTGTGCAGCTAATCAGTGTGATAATGTGCAAGGGGTCGAAATCATAAAAAAAGAGAAAACAGAAATATAGCCGGAGAGCTTTAAAAAAGGTAATACACAGAAAAAGGCACGATTTTATGGGGTAATGCAGCAAAAAATTAAAGGTAGGGAGGGCATAATATGTTTAAGAATCTGAAAATCGGCGTTAAGATTGGCGGTGGATTTGTCATAATTCTTATCCTTACAGCGTTTATTGCCTTTGTAGGACTTGGAAGCCTGACAGATGTTACCGACAGAGCTCAGAAATCCAATGACACAAGCACACTCGCCCAGCAGGTAAGACTAATCAGACAAAACGAGAAGAATTTCATACTCAGAAATGACAAGAAATATGCAGATGAAGTTCTGAAGATTGCCGGGGAACTTAAAAGTGAAGCTACTACATTAAAATCAAAGTTCAAGACTAAAAAGAATAGGGATCTGATGGATCAGGTCATTATGGCAACTGGCAAATATGAAGAAGCTTTTAATCAGTTTCTGAAAGCACAGGATCAGAAAGATAAGAATGATAAAGAGATTGTGGCAAGCGGCAGAGCAATGGAGAAAACCGCCAAACAAATGAAAGATGACCAGGTAAAGGAAGCAAGGACTCTGGTAAACAGTGCAGATAAAACTGCTGTAGCAGACAGAATAGAAAAAGCTCAGGATTCGGATGAAATTCTGACTGCCCACCTTCAGGCAAGAAGACACGAGAAAAACTATATCATACGCGGCGGCAAGGAATATATCGAAAAAGTTGACAAGGAAACCAAAAAGATAGATGAGCTTGCTTCGAGTCTTATGGCAAGGTTTAGGAAAGCTGAAAATAAGCAGCTTGCCAGCGAGGTTCTTGATAGCAATAAAAAATACAAAGAAGCTTTTGCCAATTATGTGGTGGCTACTGATCAACAGGCCGGTCTTGAAAAGACAATGGTTGAAGCTGCCCAGGAAGTTGAAAAAGCATGCAGCGATTCGAAGGATTTTCTGAAAACCCAGATGGATCAGAAAGTAGCTGCCTCCACTACATTTATGATTGTAATTTCACTGATCGCAATTGTTGTTGGTGCGTTGATGGCATTACTGATAACAAAAGCTATTGTCAGACCCGTTAAGGAAACTGTTTCAATGGCTGAAGAAATCGCAGTGGGCAATCTTAATGTTGATGTGGTTGTCAAACAAAATGACGAAGTAGGGCAAATGGTGGCTGCACTGGCGAAGATGGTGGATAATCTAAGATGCACAGTAAGGAACATTAAAACAGCAGCAAGTAATGTCTCTGCAGGTAGTCAGGAGCTAAGCTCCAGCTCGGAACAGATCTCTCAGGGTGCAACAGAGCAGGCTGCTGCAGCAGAAGAAGCTTCATCATCTATGGAGCAAATGGCTTCCAATATCAAACTGAATGCAGATAACTGTCAACAGACAGAAGCTATTGCAACGAAAGCTTCGAGCGAAATAAGCAAAACAGGTGAATCTGTTGCTGAAATGGTTACTGCTATGAAAGATATTGCAGAAAAAATTACCATTATCGGTGAAATCGCCAGGCAGACGAATATGCTGGCTCTTAATGCCGCAATTGAAGCTGCCAGAGCCGGAGAACACGGAAAAGGTTTTGCTGTTGTAGCTTCCGAAGTGCGTAAGCTTGCTGAAAAAAGTCAGTATGCAGCGGAAGAGATTAATGAGTTGTCGGTAAAAAGCCTTAAAGTGGCGGAAATTGCCGGCAGTAATCTGAAAAGCGTTGTGCCTGATATTCAGAAGACAGCAGAACTTGTTCAGGAAATCAATACTGCGACCAAAGAGCAGAGCATTGGGGCTTCACAGATCAATAAGGCAATTCAGCAGTTAGATCAGGTGATTCAACAGAATGCAGGAGCTTCAGAAGAATTGGCTGCTACTTCTGAGGAATTATCAGCTCAGGCTGTGCAGTTGCTTGAAATAGTGAACTTCTTCAAACTGGAAGAAAACAAGTATATCTCAGACAAGTGTTCCAAAGTTGATAAATATACAGGAAGAGGAATATCTTCAAGAAAGATTGGCAAAATGAATGTTGCTGATTCAAAAAAATCGGCCACTGACATAAGCGGGAATGGCAAAAAGTATAATAAGGAGTATGCCCCTGCATCAAAAGATGCAAGCTGCGGCTATGAAAACAGGAAGGATAATGACAGGAAATCCGGTGTGGTAGTTGAGCTTGACGACGCTAATGATGAACAATTTGTTGAGTATTAAAGTTTGACAGTCGTTTATGCCCAACCCTTCACGATGGCGGGGAGGGATTCAAACCCAATCCCTTCCCCGCATTTTTTTTCTGGTATCCGGAAAAAAAAATGGGTATAACCTATAGGCATAAACATACACTTATTTCTGACAGACAGAATGGTGTTATTATACCACTGGCTGAAAAAATATAAAAGAAAAGGAGAATTGCGATGAAAAAAGTGGTTATGTTACTGCTGGTTATTATGACAATGGTATTTCCAGTCTTTGCTGCTGAAGGGGATACTGCAGCAGATGCCAGCAAGCCTGCTGAACCGGGAAGTGTTCAGGAGGGAACGACTGCCAAACAGGAAGATAAGAATTTTAAACTGGAATTCAACATCAGAAACAGGCTTGAGTCCTGGAATAACAAAGATTTTGATTCATCAAAGGATGATGCATATTCCCTGGTAAGGCAGCGTTATAGCATGATGGCTACTTACAAAGCGGGCGAAGTTCCGTTTTTTGGGGAGTTAAGATTTGTCAGAACGGATTTATCACCTTTTACATCTCTTGAACTTCAACAGCTCTATATGGATGTGGGTAAAGATTTAAGAATGAGGCTGGGACGCCAGATGATGAGCTTTGGAGATGGACGCGTAATATCAAACAGACCCTGGGGAGATACACAGATAGTATTCGACGGAGTCAGACTGACTGCCAAAGAGAAATATTTTACTGCCGACATGCTGGCTTTGAACAGATTTCAATACCACAAACCGGGAGTAGGTCAGGAAAGACTATATGGAATGTATGCCGCATGGAAAAAAGACCAGACTGAAATAGACGGTTATTTTCTCACAAAGGAAATTGATCAGGGAGCCTATGATGACGGTTTGAAACAAATAAGAGTTACCGGACTCAGGTTTAAACAGGAAAGTGGAAACTGGACATACGGTTTTGAAGGAATGAGGCAATTCGGATGTGACAGCGACAAGCAGAGAGATGCGTACGCTCTGGTAACATACGGATCCTATACATTCAACAAACATCCCTGGAAACCGTCACTCGGATTCAACTATGACTACTTCTCAGGAGACAGCAATCCTGATGATAATGTCATTCATACCTATGATGATTTCTACCAGAAAAACCATTCTTTTTTAGGACATATGGATTTGATCGGATGTAAAAATGTAAGGGATCTTGGATTTGTTACCACTTCACAGCCTAACAAATTCTGGAAAACTTACATGGCTTATCATATCTTCAATCTTGATAAAGCCCGTGATGCCTGGTACGGCACAAACGGAAAACCTTTCCTTCAGGATCCTACCGGTCGATCCGGAACTGATATGGGTACTGAATTTGACTTCAATGTTCGCTACACAAAGAAAATCTGGGACATTAACGTCGGTTATTCAAGATTCTGGCCCGGAGCTTTTGTTAAGAACATATACGGAGGCAAAGCAGATCCGGCTGACTTCTTCTATCTTCAGATAGAAAACAAGTTTTAAAAGCGATAGAGACATCAGGAAGGGGGAGCAGGCGTAATGAAGGTTTTTAATTTTAAGGATTGGTCCATTAAAGCTAAAATTCTCAGTATTTCCGTTTTCACCCTTTTGATAGTCCTGTGCGGTATCCAGTTTGTTCTTGTGGATATGATAGGGGACAGGATTCTGGCAGAAAAGAAGAAAGCGCTTGAAGGTAATGTGGATCTGATGATTTCAACGCTTAATGCCTATGAAAAAAGGGTGGAAAAAGGGGAATTTACACGGGAAGAAGCCCAGAAAAGAGCAGGCAAGAATCTCTCAAATCTGAGATATCAGGGTGGTAACTATTTCTGGGTTACTGATACAACCCCGGTTATGAAAATACATCCTATCAGGGAAGATTTGAATGATAAAAATGTCGGTGATTTCAAAGACCTCAAGGGAAAACCGATATTTGCCGAATCAGTCAAAATCGTTAAGGAAAAAGGAAAAGGTTTTATTGAATATTCCTGGCCTAAGGATAGTTCGCAAAAACCTTATCCGAAAATTGGTTATGTGTACTTTTACGAACCCTGGGGATGGATCGTAGGTACCGGTCTCTTTATTGATGATGTTCAGAATGAGATAGCTGCGTTGTCAAGGCAGATTCTGTTTGTATCTCTGATAGTCGCCCTTGTTATTCTCTTCCTGGCTTATACAATTGCCAATTATATAACAAGGCCTCTGAAAGATGTTGTCAATGCTCTTGACGGAATGTCGGAAGGCGACCTGAATATTGAAGTTGAGGTAAAGAGTAAAGATGAAACGGGTATAGTGGTTGAAAGGCTTAATAATACAGCCGGAAAACTCAGGGAAAGCTTTACTCTTGTGAGAGATATCGCAGACGCCCTTGGAAAAGTAAGTGAACAGCTTACTGAAAACTCAAAGAAGATTTCAGACGGCGTCAGTGTACAGGGAGCTTCTGCAGAAGAAACGGTTTCATCCATGGAAGAAATTGTTGCCAACATTCAGCATAATACCCAGAATGCCGCACAAACTGAAGCTATAGCTTCTCAGGCTTCAAAAAATGCTGAGATGAGCGGTTCCTCGGTAAAGGAAACTGTTGATTCTATGAAGCTTATTGCGGATAAGGTGTCAATCATCGAAGACATAGCCCGTCAGACAAATATGCTTGCATTAAATGCAGCTATTGAAGCAGCCCGTGCAGGCGAGCATGGCAAAGGCTTTGCTGTTGTAGCCGCTGAAGTCAGAAGGCTTGCTGAAAAGAGCCGGACAGCCGCTCAGGAAATCAATACTTTTTCCTCGGAAAGCGTAAAGGTAGCGGGTGCAGCATATGAAACACTGAGTAAGATGATCCCTGAAATCCAGAAAACATCGGATCTGGTTAAGGAGATCTCTTATGCCAGTAATGAACAATCAACGGGAGTTGGTCAGATTAATCAGGCAATACATCAGTTGAACGAAGTTACTCACCATAACGGAGTATTGTCGGATGAAGTCTCTTCAACGGCAACTATGCTTCACGAAAAAGCTCTGGAGCTTCAGGACACCATTTCATTCTTTAAATTTGATTAGCAGGCAAGGTTGATGGCATATACATAATCACGGAATTGGTAAATTCCAAAAAATACGATGAATTTGCAGGAATATGTAAAGGAATCGTATTTTTTTATGCAGAATTCTATGTGTCATTTTATGAACGGTATTCAGGCTGTCTATATTATATGTGTAAAAGAAAACCGGTTCGCATTCAGTTTTTTCTGCTACCAGCGTTTCTGAAGAATTGTGAATTCAGCCATTATAAATCATCTCTGAGCAGGTGAAGAAATCCCACCACGATGGCTGTTTTTTATGAAAATTGAATCAGTTGGTTTATATATATAAACAGATTGAAAAGCTGACGCATAACCGGAAATAGAGATTGCTAAATAATGCAGCCTTAATATTCAGGGGAGAAAGCATAACGAAAGGATATATCAATGAGGCATTTGGCGCAGTTCAGGGTTCTGGGCATAGTTATTATTTGTCTGCTTTGCTTTGGATGGGCAGGAGCTGCTGAAAATCAGCAGGATAAAAATGGTAATAGTAATGGTAAAGATGGAAATGCGGTAGCCGCTAAACAGGAATCCAATAATTTCAAAGTTGAATTCAGCATCCGCAACCGGCTTGATTCGCTGGTTAACAGAGATTTTAATTCCTCGATTGACGACAGTTACTGCTATCTGAGGCAGAGATACTGTATGTTTTTTAACTACAAGGCGGGGGAAGTGCCTTTGTTTTCTGAAGTCAGATTTGTCAGGCAGTTTCCGGAAGCATTCAACTCGCTTGAACTCCAGCAGTTGTACATGGATATAGGCAAAGATTTCAGGTTCAGAATCGGCAGACAGATGATGATGTTTGGCGACGGCAGGGTTATATCCACAAGGCCTCTCAGCGATACGGGAGTGGTTTTTGACGGATTGAGAATGACTGCATCTGAAAAATATTTCAGCACAGAACTTCTCGCACTTAACAGATCACAGTATCACTGGCAGGCTCCGGGGCAGGAAAGACTCTATGGTTTTTACTCTATGTGGAGAAAAGATAAAACAGAAGCTGACGGTTATTTTCTGACAAAAGAGATGGATCATGGAGCCTATGACGGAGGTTTGAGGCAAATCAGAGCTGCAGGCGTTCGTTTTAAACAGGAAAAGAAAGATGTCGTTTATGGGTTTGAGGGTATTCATCAGTTTGGTGTTGAAGGTGCAAGGCAGAGGGATGCCTGGGCTTTTGTTACTTACGGAAATTACACTTTTAACAGAACCCCCTGGAAACCTACTGTCGGTTTCAATTTTGATTATTTTTCCGGAGATTCCAACCCTAATGACGGTGTAATGCATACATTTGATGATTTCTACCAGAGAAATCAGAACTTTTTGGGTAATATCGGACTTATCGGTCCAAAAAATGTAAAGGATTTTGGAATTCTTGCCACGGTGCAGCCTCATCCGGATTGGTTTGCCAGTGCAAATTATCATTTCTTTACTCTGGATAAGCCGCAGGATGCCTGGTACGGAATAAGCGGAAGGCCCATATTCTGGGACCCGAAGGGCAGATCCGGTATTGATATGGGCAGGGAGCTTGATACATACATCAGATATAAGAAGAAAATCTGGGATATTTATGTGGGATACTGTGTTATGAATCCCGGTGAGTTTATTAAGAATAGCAATAAAGGCAGAACTGATCCGGCTCAGTATTTTTATTTTCAGGTTGAGAATAAATTCTGACGGATTTTCTGCGGTATGAGAAATGAAAAACCCGGACTCTTTGCCTGACGGCTGGAGGTCCGGGTTTTTATTATTTCAGCGTGCTTCCGGTTCGATAATCGAATCAGTTGCCCTGAGTCATCTGGAAGTTGTATGTGGTTGTAGTTCCGGCGATTACACTGACCGCTGCCAGATAACCTTTGTAGCCTCTTTTTATGGCTGTAAGATCATAGGAAGCAGGTGTTACATGTCTGAATCTGTAAACGCCGTTTGAGTTTGTTGTTGTAATCCTGTCGCCGATTGACACAAGGGCTCCGGAAACCGGTGAGCCTGATGTTGCATCGGTAACTGTGCCGGTTAGTGTTCCTGAACCGGGGAGGGGAGTCATCTGGAAGCTGAAGGTTGTTTTCTGGCTTGCAGTGACGGTTACAGTGTTGTTATAAACCTGATAAGCTGTAACTGTGGCGCGGATTTTCCAATCTCCGGCTTCAATTCCCGATATTCTGTAGAAGCCGCTTTCATTTGTATGATCGTGGCCTCCGCCTTTTCCTTCCACTTCAACATAAACACCTTCTATCGGTTCGTTGAAAACCGTATCAGTTACGGTTCCTTCAACTGATCCCTTAGTGTCTATGGGATTAAGGGACATATTCTGGGTTGTGGTCAGTCCGGCTGTTATGCTTACTGTTACGGAGTAGAACTGGTATCCGCTTTTTTCTGCAGTTACATATCTGTCTCCGGCTTCAATTCCCTGTAAGTAATAGCTGCCGTTCTGATCTGTGAATGTTGTATTGTCGTTGCAGGAAATACGGGCGCCTTCAATGGGTAATCCTGTTGCCGACGAAATTACGATACCTGCAAGATCTCCTGTTGTAGGTCTTCTTGTCATCTGGAAGCTGTTTATAACGATTCTTCCGGCGACAACCTGCACTGTCGAAGAATATGTAAGGAAACCATGCTTATGGGCGGTTATGCTTCTTGCTCCGGCTTTGATACCTGTGAGCATATAGTAGCCGAATATATCGGTCTGAGTCTCGGCTGCATCTATTGATACGGTAACATTATGGATGGGCAGTCCTGTGACGCTGTTGGTAACAATACCTGCAACCATGCCTTTTTCTGCCTTTGCGACGAGGCTGATGTCCCTGATGGTTGTTTCGCCTGCTGTTACCGAAACTGTGCTGCTGTATCCGTTGTAACCATTTTTGACAGCGGTTATATGATGAATACCCGCTTCAATTCCATCAATGTCATAGTTGCCGCAGTTATCTGTTTCCGTTGATATGCCTGCGATTTCCACCCTTACATCTTCAAGGGGTTCAAGGTTTACCGAGTCTGTTACGGTTCCCTGAACTGTACCTGTTGTTACGAAAGGTGTCAAGCTTATGTCATAAGTTACTGTGGAACCGGCATTGACATAAACTGCTCCCAGGAAAGGATAATATCCGGGTTTCAGACAGGTTACTATTTTCAATCCAGCCACTAAGCCACTGATATAGTATCTGCCGGCATTGTTTGTGAGAGTATCTTCAAAGCCCACTGTTACAAAGGCGTTTTCGAGATCTGCTCCTGTTTCGGCGTCTGTTACCTGTCCTGTAACATTGCCCCTGATACTGAATCTCTTGAGGGGAATGTCATTTACAACAGTCTGTCCTGCCTTTATTTCCACGCTTCCGCTGTAAACATTGTATGCGTGTTTTATTGCATAGACTTTTCTTGTTCCGGCAAGAATGCCGTCGATTCTGTATGTTCCATCCGAATGGGTTCTTGTAATATTGAATCCGGTACTGATCCAGACTCCCTTAATTGTTTCACCGGTATCCTGATCGTAAGCTATACCTGTGACTGAACCTGTATTGGTGTCGGATGTCATTGATATGTCGTGGAAAACGATATCGCCGGCTACAACTTCCACTGTGCCGGAATAGTCCTGATATCCGTTTTTCTTTGCAGTTATTGTTTGTGAACCGGCTTCGATTCCTTCGAGCTGATAATAACCTTCTTCATCGGTTTTTGCAGATGAAGCGCCGATCGAAACTTCCACATCTTCCAGCTCCGCACCTGTGCTGCTGTCTGTAACAAATCCTGAGACAGTGCCTGATGTAGCTTCCGGAGTTATCTGAAAATCATGGAAAGTAATCTCGTTTGCCAGAACTTCCACTTCTCCGTTGTATGCAATGTAACCGAATTTTTCACCTGTAATTGTCTGAACTCCGGCATTAACGCCGCTTAAAATATAACTTCCGTCAACATTGGTTTTATCCGTAACTGAGCCGATTGTTACCTGAACTCCGTCAACGGGAAGTCCGGTTACTGAATCTGTTACAAGGCCCATTACGGTTCCGCCTGTTGATGAAGGCTCAAGGGTTACCGCCTGTTCCGTTACCTGTCCGGCTGTAATCGCTATGGTTCCGGAATAGTTTATAAATCCTGATTTTACAGCGCTTATTGTCTGATCTCCCGATGGTACCCCTTCGATAAAGAACAGACCCTCTTCGTTGGATAAAGTGGTTATGCCGCCTACTGTTACTTCAGCTTCGCTTATGGCAAAACCGCTGGAACTGTCCGTAACCAAACCTGCTGCAGCTCCGGTTTCCGACAGGGGAGTCATCGTAAAATCAAGGGTTGTTGTCTGCCCTGATTGAACGGTAACTTCTGAAGAATACAGATTGTAACCGATTCTGCTCGCCGTCAGGGTTTGGGAGCCTGTGGCAATTCCAGTCAGGAGGTAGTGACCATCTGCATCGGTGAGAGTTGAAATTTCACCGATCGCAACATTTACATCTTCAAGAGAAATGCCGCTCTGGGAATCCTGAACGGTTCCGCTGACAGAACCAACCTCTCCGAGGGGCGTCATCTTAATAGGTTTGGTAATCAGTTCTTTTTCCACAACATTTATTGTGTCTGAATAGTTGGTGTAGCCTTCTCTGATTACAGAGACGGAATAGGTTCCGGTAGTCAGATTTCCAATAAGGAAATGGCCCTTTTCATTGGTAGTTGTACTGTTTGAACCGATTGTTACCGTTGCAGCTTCAATGGGGCTGCCTGAGGAAGCATCGGTAACTGTACCTACTACAGTGCCTTTACTCGAATCCGGAGTCATTGTGATGTTAAGCTCTGTTGTCTGGTCTGCAACTACTTCAACAGTGGCTGTAAACGCATCAAAACCGGCTCTTGTGGCAGAAATAGTCTGAGATCCCACTGTTACTCCGGTCAGTTGATAACTGCCGTTGGTATCTGATTCGGATGAGATAGTGCCGATACTCACAAGCACATTTGAAAGAGGAATTGCTGAAGAACCAGTGGTTACAATGCCTGAAACCACTCCTGTTGCAGAACTGCCTCCTTCACTGCCGCCTGAATTACATCCCTGAAAAACGAACATAGATATAATGAGTAGAAGTGATAAGAATAGAGCTCCCGTATGTTTGCCCTTAAATTTGCAAATAGAACTCATAAATACCCCCTATGCTTAATTTTGACAGCGCTGCTGTCTTTTTTACGGTGTTTACCTGAGTTAACCTCTGCTTATAAGCAACATAAGCAATTTATACCAACTTGCCGTGATATCCGCAATACGCCGACAGGATTACTCCGCCTGATAAATTGGGAGGGCAATGTATCGACTGAATTAGTGCGCCTGATAAGTAAGATGAAATTCTGTCTGAGTTGAAAAATCAATACCTGAAGGCTGCTTTGGTTTCCATATCACAGCGTGAATGTGTGGGGTTTTATAATACTGCCTGTTTCAGGATTGCGGATTAATCAGTTTATCTTTAGTCCATTCGGCTCTGGCGGAAGATTTCTGCAGTATTATAGTGATTATTTCTGAGAAATGGCATACTCAACTAATCTTTCAAAATATCAGGATTGTAACAGATCGTTTTGCCATAATACTGATCGGAAATATTTAGACACCAGACAAAATATTTCCTGTTCATTATTTCAGGATGAATAATAATGTTCAGGTAGAAAAATAACATAACATATTGAATTGAGAAATCCGTATGTCCAGTTCCCGTAAATATAGAAAATCATGTAGGGGAGAGTCTATGTGCTTTCCCGCACTCAAACCACCCCGCCAACCGCCAGTAAACCCAATAACCACAAGCTTGGCAAAGGATCGTAGGAGGGGTTTCCAACCCCGACGCGGACCCGCAGGTCCGCCTACGCGCAAACTTAAACTGCAAATCTTTCGTAAGAGCGGCAACAAAACGCCAATAAATGCCGGATCGCAGGCGTCCCCGCCTGTCCCCCGGGTCCCCAAAACCACCGACAACCGCCAGTAAACCTCACAACCACAAGCTTGGCAAAGGATCGTAGGAGCGGTTTCCAACCGCGACGCGGACCCGCAGGTCCGCCCACACCGCAAATTTAGGCTGCAAATATTTCGCAAGCATGGCAACAAAACGCAAATAAATGCCGGATCGCAGGCGTCCCCGCCTGTCCCGGGTCCCCAAACCAACCGCCAACCGCCTGCAAACCTCACAACCACAAGCTTGGCAAAGGATCGTAGGAGCGGTTTCCAACCGCGACGCGGACCCGCAGGTCCGCCCACACCGTAAACCCGAACCCCAAATCCCCTGAAGGTGCAGAAATCCTGTTATTGGCGCAATATTACAATAATTAGATTGACAGTAAAGGCAAGTTCGATTGCGGGTGGCTTATTATTGCCATTCCTATGATTGGCATTGTTTTTCTATTTCCTGAGTTAGCGGAGAGAAAACGAGTTCGTTTTACCCGGGGGACAGGCGGGACGCCTGCGATCCGGCATTTATTTGCGTTTTATTGCGGTTATGAAGTTTACAGGTGCTTTGAGTTTGTTTCCAGTGGGCATGTCGGTTCAATTCTGATGCCAATGTATTAAAATCAGGATTAAATGGAAAAAAGAATTATTCTGACTAACTGGATTAATCTGGTTCCTACGAGATTAATAACCGCATACCAAGCTCCCGGAGAAAACTTTTTTGGAAAAAGTTTCCTCGCGCCCACCCTGCGGGCGGGCACCCGCCACCCCAAAACTTTTGAATTGGGGGACCGACTGGGGGGATTTGGACCGACGGGGGTTTGGGGACCGTCAGAGGGAACCACGCTTTTTTAAAAAAGCGAGGTTGCCCTCCGAACCTCCTTCCTTGAAAAACAAGAGTATTGGGATGTGAATTTGAGGCTTTTTTACAGATATGTTGGAATTTGTTCATACCTGCAAATAGCTGAGAATTGTAAGATGGAATTAAAGAGGGCAGAAAAATGGTGCAATGAAAGTTTTTGCCGGAAGGGTTTGGGAAACCGGCTTTTTTCAAAAAGCGGGTTTCCCAAAAAGCTTAGTAATAAGGGACCGTCAGAGGAGACCATGCTTTTTTGGAAAAGTGAGGTCTCCTCCGAACCTCCTTCCTTGAAAAACAGGAGTTTTGAGCTTGGGGATTTGATTACATTTTACCAATTTATTGGTATTGGGCAGAGCCGGGCGCGCAAAAATAAAGCTGGGGTTTTGCTTTGCGATTCTGTTCTATACAGTTACTTTGATATTATAGAAGCTGCTCTTTATACCGGGACCGGAAATCACTGTTGTTTTGCCTTCTTCAAGAAGTAATTCAATATAATTTCCGGTTATACCCTGAAAACTTTCGTCATGGCTTACGAGGAAAAGCTGGGAATACCAGTTTGTTTTCAGGTTTCTGAAGGTTTCCGCCAGTTTTTTTCTTCTCTCTTCATCCAGATTACTGGTCGGTTCGTCGAAAAAGGCAATGCTTGAACCGATTTTCATAAGGAGGGCAAGCCTAAGGGCGATGACTGCGGTCATAAGCTGGCCTCCGGAAAGCTGGCGGTCTGTTCTTACTCTTGTGTTTCCTGATGCGGGCTGATCATTTTTATGCTGATAGTAATCAATCAGTTCAACCTGATAGTTCTCACCCCAGTTAAGGATCTCATCGATTCCTGAAATTTCCCGGTAAATATCTTTTGCTATGGATGAAATTTCCGCACGAAGGCATGATGCTACTTTGGGTGCTATTTTGGTTAATACGGATTGCCGTAGTATGTCGGTATATCGGGCGCTTTCCCCGTATTCGGCAGCTTCCTGTCTTCGGACGGCTGCTTTTTTCAGGGTATTTTCCATTTTTTCTATTTCTTTTCTGACAGAATCAATTTCTTTTGCGAAAGCTTCGATGGCGACTTTGCTTCCTTCTCTTTCTGCAACAACACTTATTATACGGGTTCTTTTTTCATCAAGTTCGTTGCTGTCGAAAAGTTTTTCAAGTTCATCAGTTTCCTGCTTTATCCGGTTGAACAACACAGATGCCTTTTCTGATTCCTCAGTGATTCTTACGACATTTTCCGCCAGACCTGCTGTGCTCTGGGCATTTTTAATGTGCTGGTTGTATAGCGTATGGGCGGATTTATGCTGTTCAAGTATCTGGTCGGTTTTCAGCAGTTCATTTTCCACATCTGCAAAACCGGAGAGTTTTGATTTCTCATTTTTAAGAACGGTCTTTTCGGTTTCAAGTTTTGATTCGTCTTTGTCGAGCTTTTTCAAATCTTTTTCCATTTTTGTAAGCTCAGTGGAGACTGTTTTTCTTCTGTTTTCCTGTTCGCTGATTCTGGTTTTAACTGTGCTTGCAGTTGCATTATTTTCATCCAGCAGCTTTCGTGCGGAGTTTTCCTTTTCTGCCACTATGGAAAGAACATCCGAAAGAGCTTTTGCAAACAGTGAATTCAGTTTTTTAAGGGATTCGGGATAATCGGCGATATCTTCTGGAAATGCAAATTCTGATACCTGTTTGCTTAGGTTTTTCAGAATTTCACCACAGTTTTTATCGTCTGTGCAGGATACTATATGTGAAAACCTGCTGCAAAGGTCGATAATTTCTGTCAGGGGTAAGATAGTTTGTATCTGTATTGTCAGATCCTGAATGCCTGCATTTTCCTTTGCCAGTTCCTTTTCTTCCTGTTCAAGGGCGGAAAGAAGCTGTCTGGAATCCAGAGCGGCATTGATTAGTTGAGATATTTCCTTCTGTGTTTTTTCCAGTTTTTTTATGTGGGTGGTAAGTTTTGATATTTCCTCATCAAAGAACTCTCCGGGTTTCCGTACTCCGAGGTTGAGGCATTTTTCGCCCATATAGGGGCAGAGTCCCTCTTTCAGTGTTTCTTTTCCGCTTTTTGCATTTTTCAGCTGGGCTTTGCAGGATGAAATCTCACTGATGATTTCTTCATGATCTTTGTTGAGTTTATCAAGTTTATCCGATTGCTTCCGTGTTTCTTCCTTACCTGACAATTTAGCTTGTCTTGTGTTTACTGATTTTTCAAACTGTCTGATTCTTTCGTATAAAGAAATGGCGGACTCGGAAGCTCTCATTATTATTCCGAAATCAAAATCGCGGATCTGTTTTTGCTGTCCGATAATTTTATCAAGGTTTTCCTTTGATTGGTTAACTTTGCCTGTTATTTCTTCCTGATCTTTTACAAGCTGTTCAACAGAGCGGATTATCATTTCTTCTTCTGCAAGGTTTTTGGCTTTGCTGGTGCTTATTGCCGTCCGTTTTGTACTGATGGCTGTTTCTGAGGACTTAATATCGCCTTCGAGTTTAGCAATCCGCGCGTTCAATTCGTTCTTTTCCCTGATTTTGTTTTCCACGGATTTACGCAAAGTGGATTGTTCTTCATAAATGCGGTAGCCTGTTTCATTCTGATTTGTTATGCTCAGGCTTTCCCTTGCATTGTTCAGCAGCGCCGTATCTTTTTCTAATTCAACAATGAGTTTGTCGCATTTGGCTTTTGCTTCGTTTTTTTCCCTGTTTTTTGAGTTTAGTTTTTTTTCGGTCGAAACAAGTTCGTCTATTCTCGTCTGAAGTTTTTCCGCTTCTTCGTGGAGCAATTTATACTTCTGTTCGAGAGCTGTTTTGCTGTTGATCTTGTCTGTTAAGATGGTTCTTTTTTCGGGAAGTTCTGCTGTTTCCTGTTCAAGTCTTTCAATTTCATCCTGAAGACTTTTGATCTTCATCTCAAACATTTTTGCAACCGGTGCGATTTTTGACGAAAGGTCTTTCCACTGGTTTATGCCGAGTATTTCATCAAAATGGGTGTTTCTCTTTGCCGGTGTTAAGGTAAAGGGGGTTAAAAAATCTGACTGGAAGGGTCCGATTATTTCATTGAACATCTTATCCAGCGGGAGGCTTGCAGTTACTCCGGTCAGTCTTCTGATGGTTTCATCGATGCTGCTGTCGCCGGCAGGAAACCATCCCTTTGGGCTGTCGATAAAAAGTGTGCGGTTGCCTTTTTTATCTCTTGAAATTTTGTAATTTTGTCCATCTGTACCGGTGAAAAAAACATTGATGGAATAGGACTGGGTACCCTTGCGTGTGAAATTGTCCGAATTGCCTATGAATTTTCCTGCATCAACACCGAAAAGGCAATGGCCTATGCTTTCAAAAATCGTGGATTTTCCTGCTCCGTTGAGGCCTCCTATGACATTGATTCCCGGACTGAAACATACCGTTTCGTTTTCGTATGATTTTACATTTGTAAGTTCAATGGATGTAATAACTGCTTTACTCATTCAAATTTTTCTTCCTTCCAAGTATAGAGTCCATTCTTCCGTGGATCAAATCCATTAACTGGCCGGGATCGGTTTCTTTATCATCTATTACGCTCTTCTTCAGTTCGAAAATAAGGTTAAGAACTGCTTCAGGATCCTGTCTGCCGATATTTTCGGTTTTAACCAGATCAAGGATTGTTTCTCTGAAAAGGGTGTCGAGATCTTTGCCTGAACCTGACTGGGCGCTTATCAGGAATTTTGAAGCTTGATTGCTGATGGTGGTGGTAATGGGGTTTAAAATGCGATCTGCTTCATCCTGAATCTGCTTTATATCGATTTCGAAGGCGTCGAAGACGGTTCTGCCTCTTATGTCTGCAAAAAGGACAGGCCTGCATCCGTTTGAAAGATTTGCCGCTTCTTTTATAAAAGCGTCTTTTATTTTGATTACTGCTTCATCTGTTGTCTGACTGTCGTCAATATCTATCTTCAGATCGATAAATTTTCTTCTGGGTATTTTCAGCGTCTGTGTGATAACTTCCTTACCTTTGATTTCCACTAAACAGGCAGTGCCGTTTTCCGAACCTTTTGCCCCGGCTTCTTCTCTGTTGACTATTTCGAGTGCTCCGGGATTGAATGCAAAATTTTCTACCTGATATGGTCTGTGTCCGTGTCCAAGGGCTACATATCCGAATCTTTCCTTCAGGGGCATGATTTCTTCTGTGGTTACTCTGCCTATGGTGATGATATTGTTGTCCCAAACTCCTCCGTGGAAAATGCCGATATCGGCTCTTCCGGGAAGGGATTCAAGGGTTAATTCCAGCATTCTGCCTGTGATGGCTCCATAATATCCTATGCCGTATATTGTGTGATCATTCTGGTTTATCCATCCGCCCACGGCGTTTTCGGCATCATAGGGTGGAAACTCAATTTTGCCTGCCTGAGGATCTATCTGGGGCCTAAGTAGTTTGATATATTCCTGTCTGCTGAGAAAATGGAGCCAGGATTCATCCCTTCTCCTTCTGAACATATCGTGGTTGCCTTCAATGGCAATTATGGGAATGCCTTTGTCTTTTAACGGCTGGAGTGCGTCCATTGCATCGGACATAATCGAAGGGGCTATGCTTCCTTCGTGAAAAAGATCTCCTGCGATAAGGAGAAAGTCTGCTTTTTCTTCCAATGTCAGGTTTATCACTGCGGAAAGGGCTGTAAAATAGTCTTTGTATCTTTCCCTGCTGTCATTAAAAGTTTTTCCCAGGTGGATGTCTGAACAGTGTATAAATTTCATTTAATACTCCAAAATTAAAGGTGTTTTTAAAGGAAATTAGCGAAAATTAAAAAATTATAACCCATACTTCTCGTAAAGTCAGGATACTCCTTCGTAAGAAGGATATTAAGCATAATAAGGGACAAATTGATGGATAATATAAACGAAGCTGTATCTGAAAAAGGTAAAAGCTTGAGCGGTCAAAGCGAGGTTGCCGGGGTGAATAATCCTTCCGCCGCTGATGATGATGAAAACAAAGGGCTTGTCCGTAAAACGGAAACAGAAACGGAAAAAGAACCGGAAAGCATCTCCGGAGCAGGGTCGGATAAAGATCCCTCCGCAGCTGAGGTTTTAACAGATAAGGCAGATTCGGAAAAAGACGGGGAAGATAAGGATGCTTCTCCTGATTCAGCTGAACTGAAGATCGAACGGAGAGAGGCAAAGAAGAAAGTTGTGCCTCCCAAGCCGATAGGTGAGGAAAAATATACCGTAACTTCATCCCCGCATATTTTTGGAAATAACACTGTTTCGAAAATAATGTGGACTGTGAGTGCCTGTCTTGCTCCTGCAGGGCTTGCGGGTATTTATATATTCGGATTCAGCGCATTCTGGGTTATTCTGTCTTGTCTTGCGGGAGCTGTGCTTTCGGAATATGTCTGGCAGAAACTTAATAAAAAGCCTGTTACGATAAGGGACGGTTCTGCATTTTTAACAGGTCTTCTTCTTGCTTACAACCTTCCTCCGGGGATTCCCCTCTGGGCGGCTTTTCTCGGAAGCGCTTTTGCTGTAATTATTGTCAAACATTTGTTTGGCGGTCTGGGTAACAATATCTTTAATCCTGCTCTTGCCGCAAGAGGTTTTTTGCTTATGTCATGGCCTGATGCGATGACTACCTGGTGGAAACCGTTTCAATACAAACTTCAGACAGATGCCATAACCACCGCTACGCCTCTGGCTATGATGAAATCCGGCCATTTGCAGGAGTTTCTTGATTCCTTTCCCACTGTGGGAAAAATGTTTTCCGCTCTGTTATGGGGCAGCAGGGGAGGTTGTCTTGGTGAAACCTGCTCGGTTTTTCTCATTCTTGGCGGTATTTTTCTGATTTACAAAAAATACATCGACTGGCAGATTCCGGCTGTTTTTATGGGGACAGTGGGAATTCTTTCACTGGTCTTTTACAATATCGGTATGAAAAGCCCTATGGATCCGATTTCTACCCTGTTTTTCAGCCTTTTCAGCGGGGGCCTTGTTCTTGGAGCATTCTTTATGGCTACGGATTATGTTACCTGTCCGATAACGCTGAGGGGAAGAATAATTTTTGCTTTAGGCTGCGGCGTTCTTACAGCTGTTATCAGGCGATGGGGCGGACTTCCCGAAGGAGTCTGCTATTCAATTCTTATTATGAATGCCTTTGTGCCGCTGATTGACAGCAAAATCAGAACAACAGTTTATGGAACAAGTGTGGAGTAAGTAAGTATGAATTATAAGGAAATTGCCAAAACCGCTTCAAACCTGCTGATTGTTTGTCTTTGTGTAGGTGCTCTGCTTGCTCTGGCAAATCAAATCACAAGAGAACCTATTAAAGCTCAGGAGCTGAAGGCTACTCTTGAAAGCAGGCAGAAACTTCTTCCGGCAGATGAATATGTGGATCTTTTTACCGATGAAAAAGGAAAGCTTGATGATGATTTAATAACGGGACTGAAGGAAAAAAAGGTTCTCAGTGTTGTAAAAGCAGTTAAAAACGGCAATTTCTGCGGATTTGTAATTGAAACCGGAAAGACGGGGTATTCAAGTTTTATAAAAACTATGTACAGCGTCAATCCAAAATATCAGATAGCAGGAATCCTTGTGAAGGAACAGGCTGAAACACCGGGGCTGGGAGATAAGATAACCAAGGAACCTTTCATCGGAAGGTTTAAGAATAAAAGTGTCAGTTCGCTTATACTGACCAAAACAGAAGATGAAAACATAAAAGCGATTACCGGGGCAACGATTTCTTCGAGGGCAATGACCGAATCGGTTCATGACAGCCTTGAGGCTCTGATTGGGGCAATAAAGGAGCAGGCAGCGAGAAAGGCGGGCACTTCCACCCAGCAGGGAGAAACAACGGAAACACCTTCTCCAGTTCAGGAAAATACACCTGCGGCAGCCGCTGAGACAGCTCCCGCCACATCTACTGAGACTCCGGCGCCTGCGATAAGCCCGGAAAAGGCAGCCCCTGCGGAAACACCTGCTGTGAATGAAACTCCGGTAAAACCACAGGAAGTGAAAAAGCCTGCGGTAAAGCCTGAGCCTGTAAAACATACTACAGGGAAGAAACCGGGGAAAAGTCCGGTTAAGAAACCCGGGAAAAAACCGGGAAAATCTTCAGGAAAAGCACCTGCCGGTAAACCCCATGGATTGAAGGCGAAACCTGTATCCCATGCACAGGAACCCCGGAAAATGGTGGCGCCGAAATCCGATGGAAAACCCAGCGTCAATACTTTGATAATCAGACCGGAGGAAGGGAATGTAAAACAACATGATGCACCTGCTCCCGTTCAGATTAATTTCAATATGTTCCATTCCGATGTTTATGCTGCAGGAGTGCAGATTGATCCCAGGCTTAAAGAACTTCTTCCTGCCTATGGCTATGAGCAGGTTGTTTCCGGAGGATTCAGGGGACTGGATAAATATGGAAAAACAACGGGCTATGTAGTTAAAACTGTTGGAAAAGGTTATGCCGGAGATATTATCGTAGGGTATTCTGCTGATACTTCTTTCAGACTGATAACCGTAAGGATTCTCCAGCAAAATGAAACACCGGGCTATGGCGATAAAACAGAAAAGAGTGATTTTCTTGGTCAATTCAAAGGAAAAAGTTCTGAAAAAATAGTTGTGAGAAAAAATGCGCCTCAGTCGGATGATTATATTTGTGCCATATCACACGCTACAATTTCATCGACGGCAGTTATTAACTGCGTCCGGGGCAGTCTGGAAAGACTCAGAACTGCCGTGAAACAGGAAGAGGGTAAGTGATGAAATCATATCTTGAAATATTTAAAAACGGTCTGTGGAAAGAAAATGCCGTATTTGTGCTGGCTCTCGGGCTTTGTCCTGCTCTGGCTGTTACAACATCGGCATCTGACGGATTTGGAATGGGGATCGCCCTGATTTTTGTTCTATCAATGTCAGTTCTGATTCTTTCGCTTTGTAGAAATTTTATCTCGGATAAAGTCCGGGTTCCGTTTTTTATGGCTGTTATAGCCGGTTTTACCACAATTACAGACATGTCTATGAAAGCATATCTGCCCGCCCTTGCCAAATCTCTTGGATTGTATGTTCCCCTTATTGTTGTGAACTGCATTCCTCTTGGCAGAACAGAAGTTTATGCCACAAAAAACGGACCGATGCAGTCGCTGATTGACGGCCTCGGCATGGGGGCAGGTTTCACCATTGCCCTTACTGTTATCGGTGGAATCAGGGAATTGCTGGGCAACGGCACATTGTTCAAAATACCTGTTCTTGCAGCTATTCCTTCTTTTAAGCCTGCTGTGATGATGATTATGCCTGCCGGTGGGTTTATCGTGATGGGAATTCTTATGGGAATATATGCATGGTACAATAAACGGGCTTCAAACTCAGGGGTTGCAGAGGCATTCGGGCTTCAGGATGAAGAACTGGTTCCTCCTGAAATACCTGATGAGATCACACATGCTTCCGTAGCGGAAAAGAATTAAGCGAAAAGGGAATGGAGAGCCTTCAATGGAGTTTATGGCTAAAATACTGACAATAATGCTGAGTGCAATTTTAATAAACAACTTTGTACTGACAAGGTTTTTGGGATTGTGTTCCTTTGTGGGGGTATCCAAGAAAGTTGAACCCTCTATTGGCCTCGGGCTTGCCGTTGTCTTTGTAATGGGACTTTCTTCCCTTATATGCTCGGTGATCTACAATTATATACTTGTCCCTCTGCATCTTGAATATCTGAAAATCATTGTTTTCATTATTGTTATCGCTTCCTATGTTCAGCTTGTGGAAATTTATACCAGAAAAATGGTTCCTTCCCTTTATAAAGCTCTGGGTGTTTATCTTGTTCTTATCACCACTAACTGTGCCGTTTTGTATGTAGTGCTCTATAATGTTCAGGAAGGGTATGATGTACTAACAGGAACTATCTACGGCATTGCAGGCGGAATCGGTTTTGCCCTTGCTATCGTTGTTCTCTCACACATCCGGGAAAGGCTTGAGCTTTCCGATGTGCCTGAAGCGCTGCAGGGAATGCCTATTACATTTATTGTTACAGGTTTGATGGCTATAGCATTTACAGGTTTTTCAGGACTTATTAAGTAGAATTTGCAGGAGTTGACTGAATTGGCAATTGACATAACAGCATTAGGTCAGGTTCTCGCCACACTGGGCGGGATTGGAGCGGTGATGGGAGCCGGTCTTGCTGCGGCATCTCAGAAATTTGCAGTGGAAATTGATCCGAGGATTGAAGAAGCTCTTGGAATTCTGCCGGGAATAAACTGCGGCGCCTGCGGTTATCCGGGATGCAGCGGATACGCCCAGGCTGTTATCGAAGAAGCAGATGTGAAAATTTCATTATGTTCCCCTGGGGGAGCTTCCGTCGCAGAAAAGCTTGCGGTTATTACAGGGAAGACTCCTGAGAAAACTTCAAGAAAAACGGCAATTCTGAAATGTGTTCAGGATAAATCCAAAGGCTCCTCGGTGAAGTATGAATACAGCGGTCTCGAAGATTGCGCAGCAGTGGAAACCCTCCACAGAGGCGCTTTTAATTGCACTTTTGCCTGCGTCGGACTGGGAAACTGTGCTGCTGTCTGTCCTGTGGATGCAATTGTTATGGATAAAGGCAGACCTCAGATAAATCCCGAAAAATGCATTGCCTGCGGTATGTGTGTGAAAACATGCCCCCGTGATGTTCTCACCCTTGTGGATTTTCCGGGTAAGGTTCAGGTTTATTGCAGAAATACGAAAAAACCGAATACAAGAAAGAAGATTTGCCCTTCAGCGTGTATCGGATGTTCGCTCTGTCTGAAAAACTGCCCATGGGATGCTATCGAAATGATTGAAATGGTAGCTGTGGTACATCACGAAAAATGTCCTCCCGATTGTGAAAAACCTTGTCTCTCAAAATGTCCGACTAAGGCAATTCTGGGAAGATAAATATCAGTGAACATTTACATGAGTTTTATTATCACAAAGGCTTATTGACTTATAACAGAAAGTTGAAGTTAATGGATGTTCAGGTTCGTAATGGAAAAGGTGAGTTTAAACGGCAGGAATGATCTTAATGCAAACAGTTCCATCCCAGAACGGCAGCAAAAATCAAAACAACAGATCCTGGAGCAAAAGCTACAGGGTCTGCCATATCGATGATGATACTGATTTTCTGCATCTTTTCAAACTGAAATTTTCCAGATATTTCGAAGTGGAATCTTTTGATTGTGCAGAAAAGGCAATAAGCTTTTTTGAAAACGGAAATTATGATGCTGTGGTTACAGATTATGATATGCCTGTTTTCAACGGGCTTCAAATTCTGGAAATGATCAAAGAGAAAGATCCCTTTGTACCAGTAATTTTCTGCACAGGGCAGGGGAGTGAGGAACTTGCCCGTAAAGTTTTCAGAATGGATGCCACTGATTACTTTACAAAAAATCTGTTTGAGCCTGCCCATAAGGAGACACTTGCCAATTCAATCATCAAAGCTGTGGAAGCCAGCAGAGCGGAAATAGAGAAGCTTGAAATTGAAGAAAATTACCGCAAATTGCTGGAAGCATCGGGCAATCCCGTATTCAAGGTTGATACCAATGGTGTATTCCTTTTTCTGAACGAAATAGCTGCTTATGATTTGGGAGGCGTGCCCGAGGACTTCGTAGGAAAAAAAATGTCGGAGCTTTTTCCGGAGCCTTTTGCAGAAAGGCAGATGTCAGATATTCATAAGGTAATAGAAACGGGTTTTCCTCTCTCTGTTTTCAGCGAAACATGGATTCGCAATGCGGTAAGAACATATAAAACCAATATTTATCCATTAAAGAACTATCTTGGAAAAGTCACCTCAATAATTGCAACTTCAATAGATATATCCGAGCAGGTGAAAACTGAGAATGAACTCAGACAGAGGGAAGCTCATTTCAAGCTGCTTTACGAAGATGCGCCCATGCCTTATCAATCTCTCGACAGCAAAGGAAATATTCTGGGTATCAACAGCGCCTGGCTGAAAACCCTCGGTTATTCCAAAGAAGAAGTTATTGGAAAGAACTTTGCTGAGTTTCTTACTGAAGACTACAAAACATTATTTCCTGAGAGATTCGAATATTTTAAAAAGACCGGCATAGCTCATTCAGCAGTATTTGATATGGTCAAAAAAGACGGAGGTATCATTTCTGCTGAGTTTGAGGGGAAAATCAGTGTTGATGCTGAGGGTAACTTTATTCGAACCCATTGCATTTTCAAAGATGTTACTGAAGTCCGGAAGGCTGAAATGCGTTTTTCCAACATTGTGGAAGAAATGCCTTTCCCCCTTGTTCTTGTTAATCAAAACGGAAATATCGAATATCTTAATCCTGAGTTTATAAGAACATTCGGTTATTCACATAATGAAGTAAGAACTGTGGAACAATGGTTTGTGAGGGCTTATCCCGATGATGATTACCGCAAAATGATTGAATTGAACTGGCAGAAAGATATGGGTGAAAAAAGCGGTAAGAGTATTGGCAACAGATGTTTTATTACAAGAACAAAATTCAATGAAGACAAGGAAATTTCATACAAGATAGTTCCAATTGAAAATGACAGAATCTGTGTGGTTTTTGAAGATATAACGGAAAAGAAGAGGGCTGAAAGTGTAATTAAGGCAAATGAGGAAAAATTCAGACATGTTCTTCAGAATATGCCTGTGATGCTTGATGCCTTTGATGACGAACTAAATATAATTGTGTGGAACAAAGAGTGCGAGCTTGTTACCGGCTATACTGCAGAGGAAATGAAAAACAACCCTGACGCCCTTAAATTGCTTTATCCTGATGATAAATACAGAACAATGGTTATTGAATCTTTTAAAAATGATAAGTATTCCGTAAGAAATCAGGAATGGGAACTCAGGTGCAAAGACGGATCCAGAAAGACTATCGCCTGGTCAAGCATTTCAGGAGAATGTCCGGTGAATGGATGGAGCTCCTGGGCTGTGGGTGTTGATGTTACGGAAAGAAAAGTCAACGAAGACGGCTTGAGGGCAAGAAACAGGGAATTGAACGATTTTACATATCGTGTGAGTCATGATCTGAAAAATCCCCTTTATATTCTCAAAGGGTATCTGAGTCTTATAAATATTCAGCCTGAAGATTTTAATGAACTTTATGCCAAAGCTGACAATCAGATGGATAAACTTTTATCTCTCATCAACAGCCTGCTGACCCTTTCGAGAGCCGGCAGGGTGATAGGTGAAAAAGTATCTGTGGATCTCAGGGATTTTATAAAAAGATCCTTTGCAGAGTATTATACAAGCGGAACAGAGGCAGAATTGCACCTTGATAATGAAGGCGTTCAGATAAAGGTAGATCCGGATTCTTTTGCACAGGTTATTGACAATCTTATGCAAAATGCATTCAGATACAGGGATCCTTCTAAAGAAAAGCTGATTATTGAGTTCAGGGCTATAAAAACCGAAACCGGCACTTCCATTGTTTTTTCAGATAATGGAATCGGCATTGAGTCAAAACAGATGAGCCGGATATTTGAAACAGGATATACAACGAACAAGAAAACCGGCAATGGATTCGGTCTGTCGATTATTAGTAAAATAGTTGAAGCCCACAATGGAACTTTTTATGCAGTAAGTGAAGGTGCGGGAAAAGGTTCTGAGTTTCATATCGATTTGAAAGATTAAACCGTTATTCTGAAAATTGCTTAGCACAGCAGATTCCGGACAGAGGAACCTGCTGTTTTATTTTATTGTTATATGAAAAGTGAAATGCAAACAGGATCAATTGCGCCTGATTAGAATAAATAATGCGAAGAATAAATGTTTTTATATAGCGAAAGGAGAAAATTATGGAATACCTCGACAGACAATCAGCACCAATATCGGCTGATATTTGGGAAAAGGTGGATCAGGTTACTGTCGGTGCAGCCCGTAAAATCCTGACCGGAAGAAAATTTGTTGATATCCTCGGACCATTCGGTCCCGGGGTTCAGACGGTTAATGTGGATGTTTATGCAGGATCTGATTATGCACAGACCGGAATACTTGCAGAAGAAAGCACTCATCCTGTCCGCCCGGAAGGAAGAAAACTTCTTACTCTGCCAATAATATATAAAGATTTCCATCTTTACTGGAGAGATCTTGAAAGCAGCAAAAAATTCGGAATGCCGGTAGATGTAAGCGTAGCCGCTGCAGCAGCTTCATTTGTGGCATTTAAGGAAGACGAACTGGTATTTCAGGGCGGCAACATTGAGGGTATGGCTTATGAGGGATTGCTGAATGCACAGGGCAGAAATGTGCTCCCCCTCGGCGACTGGACAAATGTGGGAAGCGCTTTCAATGATGCACTGAAGGCAGTTGAAACACTGGTGGAAAAAGGTTATTACACACCTCTCGCACTGGTGGTTCATCCCCGTAATTTCACCAAAATGCACAGAGTTTATGAGAGCGGAGTTCTTGAAATAGAGCATGTAAAAGAACTCTTTGAAGCTGGAGTTTACAGAACTCCTGCCGTTCCTGAAAACAAAGCTCTCGTAGTGGCAACGGGACCTCAGAATTTCGATCTGGTTATTGCCCAGGATCTTACAACCGCATATCTCGGACCGATTGAAATGAATCATCAGTTCAGAGTCCTTGAAAGTCTGGCTCTCAGAATCAAGAGACCCGGCGCTGTTGTAACTCTGGAAGCATAATAACCATGATAAGGGATGTTCCTGTAAAAGCCCTTCGCAGGAAAATGCTGGCGGAAGCTGGGGTTATGCTTGCTCTTGCTTTTGTGCTTGAATACATAACTATGTTTTTACCAAAACTTCCTCAGGGAGGCAAATTTGTTTCCCTGGGGATGGTTCCCCTGATTATATTTTCAATAAGATGGGGTGGGCGTGCAGGAATGCTGGCGGGAGCTGCTTTCGGGCTTCTTTATTATCAGCTTGATCCCTTTTTTATTCATCCTGTTCAGTTTATACTTGACTATCCCCTTGCTTTTTCCATGGCAGGGGTTGCGGGTTTTGTGGTCAGAAAAGACAGTCACCGGAGTATGCAGGCTGGAATCATTCTAACAATGGCTCTGCGTTTTATATGTCATCTGATGTCGGGCGTCATATTTTTCAAAGCGTTTATGCCCGGCAATATTCAAAATCCCTGGATTTATTCAGCCGTCTATAATGGTATGTTTATAGTGCCTACCGCTATAGTGTGCTGTTTTATTGTTCCTTATATCAACAGAAGATTTGAAATGAAGGCAGGTTAAACCTATGGCGCATGAAGGCTATCACGAACCGGTTGAAAAACTTACCGAAAAAACCAAAAATCTCCATAAAGCTATCGTTTCATTAATTGAAGAGCTGGAAGCTGTGGACTGGTATCAGCAGAGAGTGGATACGGCAACTGACGAAGCGCTGGCAAGAATTCTCGCCCATAACAGGGATGAAGAGAAAGAGCATGCTGCGATGCTTATGGAATATATCCGCAGGCAGGATCCTGAATTTGCGGCGGAAATGAAGACATATCTTTTTGGAAACGAAAACATTGATATAACAGAAATCGAAACACAGGCAACGGAATAAGCGAATCAGAAGAGAATTCAAACACAGCCCCGGCTGAAACATATCAGCGGGGTTTTTGTTTTATCTGACTCCCGTATTGAAGGGATGGGCTACTACATATTCCTGTTCTACCTGAGCGATCTCGGCTCCATACTTTTGCCTGAGGGCTTCTTTTTCGTCTTTGGGCAGAAATGCCGCGTCGAGACCGTTCATAACGAACTTTTCAACATCTCTGAGGGTGAAGCCGAATTTGTCAACTATTTTGACATAATCATCGGTGAGTGTAATGTTGCTTACGCTGGGATCGTCCGAATTGATAGTAACAGGGATTCCTTCGTCATAGTATTTTTTGAAGGGATGTGAATCCAGGCTTTTGGTTGCCCCTGTCTGCACATTGCTTGTTGGGCACATTTCGAGGGGAATGCCTCTTTCCCGCACCATTTTTTCAACGGCGGGATCTTCGAAAGTGCGGACTCCATGGCCTATGCGGTCGGCTTTGAGGTCTTCTATGGAGACTCTCACATTTTCCGCTCCTCCGGCTTCCCCGGCGTGAACAGTAACTTTAAGTCCTGCTTCCTTTGCCTGCTGGAATACCTGTGCGTAAGGTCCCGGAGGGAAATTGAATTCGTCGTTTGCCAGATCGAGGGCTACGACGCCCTGATCTTTGTATTGTTCCGCAAGTTTTTCAACAAAAGCTGCGTGTTCGGGCCCCATCTGTCTTTCCACAATCATTATGAGGCCTGTTTCGGTATTGAAATCTTTCTTTGCTCTTGCTACGCCGTCGAGGACGCCTTTCATAACATCCTCAACGGACATTCCATACTGGGATGCCATATAAACGGGGCTGAAGCGGAATTCGGCATATTTCACATTGTCGTCATTGGCGTCTTTGACTGCCTCATAGGTAACTTCTTCAACAGCTTCTTTATCTGTGAAGGCTTTTCCTATGGTGTCGAATTTCTTGATAAAATCGAGGAGGGTTTTATCTTTGTCGGTGATCTGGAGGTATGGTTTAAGTTCAGCTTCGTCGTATGTGGGAAGCTCTATGCCTTTTCTTTTTGCGATGGAGATGAGGGTTTTGGGCTGAATGCTGCCTTCGAGGTGTCTGTGAAGGTCAACTTTGGGCATATCTTTGAGGAAGCTGCGCATGGATTTTTCATCCATAAGGTCTTTAACAGGAACATCTTTAATATCAACCTTATCTGAGGGCAACGGCGAAGAAGCGTCTGCCTGCCGGTTCTGAGCGGCTTGTGTAAGATAGTTTGATGAATTTATATTTATTCTGTTAACGGCGTCCATAGACACACCCCTTTGTCTGATACAAATCTCTGTTTATTATAGCATGTTTATTCAATCACTGATATTAAAAAAATGTTAACGTTTGTTCTGAAATAATAAGAATCTTTTTTGCATTTTCTGAATCAAAATAGTAATGTATTAATCGCGGGGTGCAATTATGGACAGGATCAAGCTTAAATTTTTCACACTGGAGGAAGCCAATTCCCTTTTACCTGAAATTCGTGAAAAACTGCAGGAAATTAATGATACGAAAGATAATATGGTATCAGTAATCCAACAGGTTCATCTGCTCCGCCACAAGGCATTTTTCAACGGCACCAGAAAGCAGATACTGGAGAAAGCCAGAGAATTGATAAGGTATCAGTCTGAAATCGAAGGAATGCATATGTCACTGATGGAAAAAGGATTGGTTGTCAGAGACTACGAACAGGGACTTGTTGACTTTCCTACTATTATTGAGGGCGATCTGGGATATTTAAGCTGGCTTTGCAGCGAAGATACTATAAAACACTGGCATTTCACCGGGGATGGCGAAATAAAACCACTGGAAGAAACTGTGCACATTTTGCGTCTGAACAAAGACGACAACAATATCAGTGAAAACTGATACCATTGAACCTGTAAGGAGGTTTAGTTGGATTTTTATTTATTTGAAAATCTTTACCTCGGTACCGCTTCTAAAAAGTATGTGAAACATGCTGTAAACGAACTGAAAAATATCGACAAAAATCTGAAAGTAGTCGATTATTTCCCTGACGGGATCTTCTCATTTGAAACTTCTGCAACACGACAGGATTTTCTTGACAGGTTAAAATCAGCACCTCCTGTATTTCTGCGGCATATCAATCCTATAGATGGAATGGTTTATTTTGATGATGCCCTGAATTCTGCAAAGACTGTGGTGGAATGTCTTCCGATAATCGTAAGTCATCCCCTTGGCGGCAGGAATGTTGCCGTTCAGGCGAGACGCGCCCCCGGAGATTATGAAGAATCCCTCTATACTTACAAGAGTCTGATAGATCCTTTTCTGACAAAGGAACTTGGGGCAAAACCCGTAGTGAAAAAGCCTGACATGATAATTTCACTGTACATAGCTGACTCAACAAAGATTAAGCCTGAAAGCGGAATTCCCGGTAACGGAAACACTGCAAAAATGCAGGAACAAGCCTGGAATGGAGTGGCGCTGGTAGGCGTTTCCACTCCATCTCACAATATCTGTGAATGGTCAGGTGGAGCTGTTCGTTTTGCCAAAGGCGACGATCAGGCAAGCAGAGCGGAATTCAAGCTGCTGGAAGCGATGACTCTTTTTGGAATTGAATGCAGAGAAGGTCAGAAAGCGCTGGATCTTGGCTCTTCCCCCGGAGGCTGGACTAAGGTTCTTGCTGAAAAGGGATTTTATGTGACCTCGGTAGATAAAGCGCCTTTAAACCCTGATGTAATGAAGATGAAGGGCGTTAATTTTGTGAAAAAGGACGCACAATTTTTCCGCTGCGACAAAGATGTTTATGATCTTCTGACATGTGATATAAACCGGGATCCGATCCAGACTGCAAGGACCCTTGTTAATATGGCTCCCTGTCTGAAAAAAGGTTCTCCGCTGATTCTCACTATTAAATTCCCCGGAGATGATCCGATTAAAACAATTGAAAAAACACGCAGCACAATTGAAAGCTCCTATGAAGTAAAAATAATCAGGCAGCTATTTCATAACAGGGATGAAGTTACTCTGTATGCAGTGAGAAAATAGAAGAATAAAAGGTATAAAATTGCTACAGAGTTATTATCAGTAACCTGTAAAAACATATTTTTTATTGCAAGGAGCACAGACATGCTTTCAGCAAAGCTAAAAAAACCGGCAGTGGCCGCCATTCTTTTTATTGCTGTTTTTATTCTTGCGGGTTTGGTTAATTCAGGTAATCTGAACTTCCTGCCCGTAAAACCGGCTTATGCAACCGGATTTGATCTGAATGGTGATGATTCTGATAAAGACGATATTTCTGAAATCAAAAATGTCATTGATCTTCTTCAGGATGAATACATCAAGGATTTGGATCAGACACGACTGCTCAACGGTGCAATGGATGGGCTGAAGAGTTTTCTCAAGCTCAAAAAGAAAGACATCAGCGGCATTCAGAATAATATCCGCGCCGACAAAACCGATGAAGCCAACTGGCGGGCTTTTGGCGTTGAATACAGCAAGCTCCTTATGAAATACGGCGGAGAGTTTAAGAACCGTGAACTGGAGTTTGCCGCCCTGAGAGGAATGACGGAAGTCATTCAGAAAAGCAACGACGACCCTTACACCGTAGCCATGGATCCCAAAGAATACAGGGTTCTTCAGGAACAGCTTAATTCAAGGGGATTTTCAGGTGTAGGTGTTTTTATCGAACAGGATAAGAAAAACAACAACAAGCTTATGATTGTGGAGCCAATTGAAGGCACTCCCGCTTATGAATCGGGAATTAAGCCTGGTGATTATATTCTCAGAATAAACGGTGTTTCCACAAGAGGGATGAGCATCGACAATGCTTCATCAAGAATCAGGGGACCTGAAGGTTCAACAGTGGTTCTGACGCTTGAAAGAAAAGGACTCAAACAACCTCTCGACATTAAAGTGAAAAGAAGCAGTATTGTCGTAAGCAGTCTTAAAGCTGAAATGATGGGCAATATCGGATATATTAAACTTCGTTTCTTCGGTGATACCACACGAAACGAATTTGAAGAAGCTCTGTCAAAACTGGAAGATAAAGGTGCAAAAGGACTGATTATCGATCTGCGTAATAACGGCGGCGGTTATATAAACGCTGCGGTTCAGGTATGCAATCCTTTCCTCAAGGCTGGAACTGTGGTTACGTCAGTTGTGAATTACCGCAAAGGAACCAAAGACCATTACAAATCATGGGGCAGCGATCACAACCAGCTTCCTCTGGTAATTCTTGTGAACAAATACAGTGCAAGCGCTTCTGAGATTACTGCGGGATGTATTCAGGATCTGGGCGTAGGTGTTCTGGTGGGAACAAAAACCTTCGGAAAAGGCTCGGTTCAGACTATTCATCAGGTAGCCGGCGGCGGAGCTGTTAAGTTTACAACGGCTCATTATCTGACCCCGAAGGGTAAGGATATCAACAAAATCGGCATTGTACCGGATATTAAAGTTGATATGGATCCAGTACTTATGGGAACCAAAAATGACAAGCAGCTTCAGAGGGCTGTCAGTTATCTGAAAGACAAGATAGCTAAACAGTAAAAATTAATCGTGTCAAACAGGGACTGTCCCGGGAGTTAACCGTCAGGGTTGAAAAAAACTTCAGGAACAGTCTCTTTTATTTTTTGGAACTTTACAGGGTTAGTTTATGTTCTGATAAATTAGTTGGAATATGGTTTTACATGATGGGGCAGATTCGTTTTCTTTCAGGAGTGAATGGCTCGCATGATGTGACACAACGCTTTAGTAGAAAAACAGGAGGAACACGAAATGAGTATGAAAAAGTTTTTTGAACACTGGGATGAGGTTCAGGATATTACACTGAAAGTAATCAATCAGATACCTGAAGATAAACTGGATTTTAAACCTGTGCCTGAGGTTTTCAGCATAAAGGAACTGGTCCTTCACATTTTTGACTGTGAAAAGGCATTTGTGGAAGGTGCTGTTCAGGGCGAGCTTAAAATGGAACAGTTCGTTGCACCTGATCACAGCGGATTTAAAACCGTAAAAGACCTTCACGATTATGCAAAAGCAGTTCATGAAGAACTTGATGCCAAAATAGCTTCAAAATCCGATGAGGAGCTGATGCAGATAGTTAAAACCCCCTGGGGTGATATGCCGGTTTTCGTTCATATGAACGGAGCATACGAACATATGTGGCATCACAGGGGACAGCTTTACACCTACCTGCGCCTTGTGGGAGTGAAACCTGTGTTTGTTTTTGCCTATCCGGGAATTCCCGTAATCGAAGCTTAATCGAATAACTGTAAAAAATATGTCATTCTGTTTAAAGCGGAATCATTCTGACCCGGTTGATTGCACTTTATTCAGGATGACATTTTATTTTTGGGGCGGGATAATGAGATTGTGTAAAAACCTTTTCGAAGGGCATTTTTCAGGTTAAAAAACAAATCCGGCAAAATTAATGGCTTCAGTTTAGGAGCAAAATTCTATAAAAGGGAAACCATAAAAATGGTTTAAAGCCCGTGGTTGTGCGGTTTTGCTTGTCACCGGGTAAAACCCGGTGTTGGTTCCAGGGTAATGCCCATGAATTAAGGCATGGATTTATGTGATCGATCGCGAGTATTGGAGCGATTTGTCCTGCTCCCAGAGAAAACTTTTTTGAAAAAAGTTTCCTCCGGACCTCCATCCCAAAACTTTTGGAATTGGGGACCGACCGGAGGGTTTGAACCAATGGGGGGTTAGGACCGTCAGAGGGAACCACGCTTTTTTAAAAAAAGCGAGGTTACCCTCCGAACCTCCCTCCTTGAAAAACAAGTGTATTGGGCTTGGGGATTTGAGTGGATTTTTACTAATTCAGTTGCATTGGGTTCCAGGGGCTTCAGGTTTAATAAAAGATAGTCAGATACAATGTTAAAATGGGTTTAGATTTGTTGTAAGAATTGTTTCTACACAATCTCTAATGTCATAAAGATTTGATGTTGTAAATTGAAAGAAGAAATAATGAGTCATGAAAAAAATAGAAGTGTTGACAGAATGATTTGGAAAATGGTAACATTTGTATCGTAAAGCAGAAACGCTTCTGATTAACAGCAGATGTTGATAGAATCAACATTCTGCAATGTAAAACGGAGATAATTCCATGTCAGGAACAAAAGAAAAACACTCGAAAAAACATGAATCAATGCCAGTGCCCTCAGATGTAAGACCGGCAATCAGAAATCATGTAAATACGGATATTCACGATAAAATCATAATCAGGGGAGCGAGAGAGCATAACCTGAAGAATGTCAGTCTTGATCTGCCAAGAGGCAAGATGATAACCATTACCGGAATTTCCGGCTCCGGCAAATCATCCCTTGCTTTTGACACGATTTTTGCAGAGGGTCAGAGGCGTTATGTGGAATCTTTATCGTCATACGCAAGGCAGTTTCTGGGGCAGATGGATAAACCTGATGTGGATTATATCGAAGGATTATCTCCGGCTATCTCCATCGATCAGAAAGGCGTATCCCACAACCCAAGATCTACTGTGGGCACTATTACGGAAATACATGATTATCTCAGACTTCTCTACGCAAGAGTTGGAAAACCCCACTGCCATAAATGCGGAAGACATATCGAATCCCAGACTGTTGATCAGATGGTGGACAGGGTTCTTACTTTTGAAAAAGGGGCAAGAATCATTATTATGGCGCCCCTTGTTATAGGCAGAAAAGGCGAATACAGAAAACTTTTTGAGGAATACAAGGAAAAGGGATTTCTCAGAGTCCGGGTTGACGGCGAAATTCTGGAGCTGGAAGAAGAGATTCCCCTCGACAAGAATAAAAAGCACAACATCGATCTTGTTATAGACCGTGTGGTTATTAAGGATGACATAAACAGCAGGCTTTCGGAATCTCTGGAAACAGCCCTGCGGATAGGGGATAATACTGCTCTTGTTCAGATTGTCGGTGGTGAGGATATTCTGTTTTCCGGCAAAATGGCTTGCGCTCACTGCGGTATTTCCTTTGAAGAACAGGAACCCCGGATGTTTTCATTCAACAGCCCATTCGGAGCATGCCCTAAATGCACGGGGATCGGGTTTAAAATGGAGCTTGATCCTGATCTGGTTGTTCCTGATAAATCAAAATCAATAAATGACGGTGTTCTGGCTCCTCTGGGCAAACCGGCAAAAAACTTCAGGCATCAGAAATCGGAAAGCTGGTTCTGGGAAAGATTTTATACTTTTGCAGAACACTTCGGAATAGATATGGATGCACCCTTTTCAGAGTTATCTGATGAACACAGGCAAATGGTTCTTTACGGAAATTCCGACGGCACGGAAGATGTCAGATTCTTCAGAGGTCTTGTTTACGAAGGGGTTATCCCAAATCTCGAAAGAAGATATTCTCAGACAGATTCCGATTATATCCGCAAAGAGATTGAAAAATATATGGCGGATCAGTCCTGTCCCGAATGCAAAGGAGCAAGGCTCAAACCTCAGGCACTTGCTGTTAAGGTGGGAGATCAGAATATTGCACAGATTTCTGCGGTTTCTGTTAAGGATTGTCTGAATTTCTTCAGCGAACTTGAATTTGCAGAACGGGATTCGGTTATTGCCCACAGGATTATCAAGGAAATAAATGCCAGACTTCAGTTTCTGGTTGATGTGGGCCTCGACTATCTAAGCCTTGACAGAGCTTCAGGAACCCTTGCAGGAGGAGAGGCTCAGAGAATCAGGCTTGCAACCCAGATTGGCTCACTGCTGGTTGGCGTTCTCTATATTATGGACGAACCGAGCATCGGGCTTCATCAGAGAGACAACAAAAAGCTTCTCGATACTCTTGTGAAACTGAGGGATTTGGGAAATACACTCATTGTTGTGGAACATGACGAAGACACCATAAGAACTTCGGATCATATTGTGGATATTGGTCCCGGTGCCGGAGTTCATGGAGGCGAGGTCGTATTTCAGGGTTCGCCGAAGGATATTCTTCATTGTAAGCAATCCCTTACAGGAAGGTATCTGTCAGGAGATTTGAAAGTCTCCGAAGACAGGGAGAGGCGTAAACCCAACGGCAAGTATATTACTGTAAAAGGCGCAACCCACCATAACCTCAAAAATATCAATGTGAGCTTTCCCCTTGGTCTGTTTTTGTGCGTTACCGGAGTGTCCGGCTCAGGGAAATCGAGTCTTGTAAACGAAATTCTTTACCGCTCCCTGGCGCAGAAGCTTTATTCGGCGGGAAGCAAGCCCGGAGCGCATAAGAGTATTGACGGAATTCAGTATGTTGATAAAGTGATTATTATAGACCAGTCCCCAATCGGCAGAACACCCCGGTCTAACCCTGCCACTTACACCGGAGTATTTACGCCTATCAGGGAGCTTTTTGCGGCAACCAAGGAAGCCCGTAAAAGGGGATATCTGCCCGGACGCTTCTCATTTAATGTGAGGGGCGGCAGGTGTGAAGCTTGTGAAGGCGCAGGCATTATTAAAATTGAAATGCATTTTTTACCTGATGTATATGTGCCCTGCGATGTGTGCAAAGGCAAAAGATACAACAGGGAAACCCTTCAGGCTCTCTATAAGGGAAAGAGCATATCGGAAGTTCTTGATATGACCATAGAGGAAGGTCTGGAGTTTTTTGAAGCAATACCCCAGATTGCAAATAAGCTTTCCACTATAAATGATGTGGGACTCAGCTACATAAAACTGGGACAGCCTGCAACAACCCTTTCAGGGGGAGAAGCCCAGAGAGTGAAACTTGCCACGGAGCTTTCTAAAAGAGCAACGGGAAAAACCCTGTATCTCCTTGATGAACCTACAACCGGACTGCATTTTCACGATACTGCAAAACTCCTTACGGTTCTTCATAAGCTTGTGGATGCCGGAAATTCGGTTATCGTAATTGAACATAACCTTGATATGATCAAAAGCGCCGATTACATTATTGATATAGGACCCGAAGGCGGAATCGGCGGCGGAAAAGTTGTTGTTACAGGAACGCCGGAAGAAGTAGCCGCCTGCCCCCAATCACACACAGGAAGTTTTCTGAGGATGATGGGAGTGTAAAAAAAACGCAATAAAAAAGTCTACAAATTTGTTTACTTTACTGTTGACAAATAATTAACGATTGCGTAATCTGTTTATAGAGGTGGTATTATGAGTACAACAATCAGAGTTAACGAAAGTGTTAAGGATATTTTGAAGATCCTTGCTGTTCAGGAAGGTATATCAATGCAGGCAATTCTTGAAAAAGCTCTCGATCAATACCGGAGAAAGATATTTTTCGATAATTTGAAGAAATGTTATGCTGAAATGAACTTAGATTCTGAGTTCAAGAAAGAGTTACAGGAAATTGATGATTATCTGAACGATGGCCCTGTTGGTAATTATTGGAAAAATGAAGAGGTGGAATAAGTGGGGGATATAGAAATAAAAAGGGGAGAAGTATGGATTGCAGATTTATCACCAGCGAGAGGTAGAGAACAGCAGGGTACCAGGCCTGTTTTGGTTATTTCTGACGATGGATTAAACAATTCAGGAGGAGAAATATCTGTTGTATTACCAATCACATCAAGAAATCGAAAGTTTCCTTTACATGTTAATCTTCTGCCGCCAGAAGGTGGAGTTAAAATAGAGAGTATGATCCTTTGTAATATGATTCGCTCAATTTCTCATGAGCGATTTATTGAAAAATTGGGTGCAATTTCAAGTAAAACATTGATGAAGGTTGAAGAAACTGTCAGATTAATACTATCTATTTAGAAGTTTTTATTAAATTTTTTGCTGTTTTTAAATCAATAATAAACAAAAAGCCGCCCTTGTGGAGCGGCTTTCTGTTTTCCTGTGGATGGGGTTGTCTGATTTTTCATCCCTTGCATTGCATTCGTTTTATTGTAGCAAAAAGTTGAGCTGCTTCTTATTTTTCATCGGGGACGAGGCCCATTCCGCAATCTGCATCCGGTGATTCATCGCATTTGCCTTCGGGTCTGTCTTTCATCATCTTCTTTCCATGATCGGGTTTTACTTTACCCTTCCAGAGTTTTTCAAGTTTTGTTTTCTGTTCTGCGGTAAGAACTGATCTTGCGCCGTTAAATGCTGTTAGTCCTTCGATTTTAACTGCTGTTTCAATGCCTGCTAATTTCTGAAGAATTGTTCTGGCTGCTGATGTATCGATATTTGTGCTGTCCATTATGGAGTGCATATCGATCATCAGTTTTCCGGCTTCTGATTTGAGATCAATCATTTTTTTGCCATGATCTGCTTTCATTTTTTCCAGTTTTGCTGTTTGTTCATCAGTTATTCCGAGGTATTCGCTTGTCATTGGATCGAGGAAGAAGCTTTCCATGATTTTCATTTTCATCATGTCCGGTCCTTTTGGTCCGCCGGGCTTTCCCTTTTCTCCGCCCGGAGGCTGCTTCATCATGGGAGGTGCTCCATCGCCGCCGGGTGCAGGCGGCATTTCCTGTGCCAATACCATTGTGGTTGCGAGAAACAGGCAAATCAATGCGAAAACAAATATCTTTTTCATTTTTGTTCTCCTTTCGTTTTTTGTATTTTTTCAATGATGGTTTTTAAAATTACCTTTCATTGAAGATTGGCTGTTTACTCCGTTTCAGTGTAATAACGAAAGGTTTTTCCCCATTATTGTATTAAGAAACCTTTACATTACTGTTACTGCAGGGGTTTGAATCAGTTTAACCGGAGGAATTACGGGATTGACAGGGAATCTTACAGGTATCAGAAGCCCATTCTCTCCCTGAAGAAAGGATCCACAATATAAATATGCCTATAACATTAGACGCTTTAAGATTATTTGCAGCAAAGAGCTGGCACAGAATTAATTATCCAAGGTACAGGAAGAAGCAAAAGCTCCTGATTAATGATGCCATCAGGTATATTTCATCGATTCCGGGAGAAAAGAATGATTCCATAAGTTTGAATACTCTGGCTGGAAGAAGGTTTATCAAGGAACCTGAATGGAAGGAAATACATCAGGTTATGGCCGGAGAAAGCCCGCTGGAACACAGGAAATACTGGGAATATACACAGGCGGTTTACGGATTGTCAAAACTGGGGATGCTCGGTGAAAACCGGGATCTTCTCGGAGTTGCAAGCGGTCATGAAGCACCTTTGTATTATTTGTCAAATCATTGCCGTTCGGTTACAGCTACGGATATTTATGACGGATTTTTTGCTGTGGAAAAAGATGGCGAGGCAAACCCGGAAGTTCTTGCGGAGCCTGATAAATACGCTCCTTTTGCCTACAGAAAGGACAAGCTTAAATTCATGCGGATGAACGCTCTTGAACTAAAATTCCCGGATAATTCATTTGATGCGGTTTTCAGTCTGTCATCAGTTGAACATTTTGGCGGGGAAGAGCAATACGGCAGAGCTATGAAAGAAATGGCAAGGGTAATAAAACCCGGAGGCATAGTTGCCATAACAACGGAATTCTCTCTCAACGGCTCAGACTACCGCGGTTATTTCAATGGGGAACTTCTTGAAAAATATCTCATCAAACCTTCCGGATTAAAGCTGGTGGAACCTGTGAATTTTTATGTTGAGCCGGATTTGTATGAATTTGTCCGGATTATGCCCATTGAAATTAAAAAAAGGCCGCATTTTCTACTGCAAATCGGAAATGTACTGTTTACTTCAGTGTCATTGTTTCTTCGCAAAGAATGATTAGAAAGGTGAAAATATGTTTAAAAATTCAAAATTAGTTTCTATTGCTGCATTTTTCTGCATTATGATGCTTTGCAGTGTTTCGTGTACTCAGAATAAAACCGGAGGTTCTGCAGCTGCTCCTGCTAAAACCCAGAATGCCGGACCTCAGGGTAATTGCTGGGACTATTTTCCCGGTGGGGATGATGATCTGTGGGTTTATGAAATGTCTGCAAAAGCCGGTGGTCAGGCAAAGAATGCAGAAGTTGTAATGTGTAATTTCGGAAAGCAGAAGATAGGTTCCAACGAAGGTGTTTTATCCGGTTTTTATATTGATAACTGGGAAGCTTCGAAGAATATTTTCAATGTGGTGGGAAGCGAAGTGATAATGTACGGCGCTATGTATTCCGATGGAAAAACAGTGGAATACAACCCTGCGGCAGTTGTTTTCAAATATCCTCCGAAGGCGGGGGACAAGTGGACCAATCCCAGCAAGCTTAACGGATTTGATACAAAATACGAAGTTACCGGAGAGGAAGAAGTAAGCCTTCCTGCAGGCAAAATCAAAGCCTGGAAGATCTATTGCGGAACCGATTACGGAACTCAGGGAAAAAAGGAAGTCAACAACTGGTATGCTGAGGGCATAGGGCTTGTGAAAATGGAAGAAACCACTGTTTATGGAAATGAAAAATCGGTTGTAACCATTGAACTGAAAGGATACCGTGTAAACGGTAAAAAGGGCGGTTCATCGGTCCCTGATAAATTCATACAGCATAGATTTGTTGATCGGGAAGATAATCCATATCTTGCGGAGATGAAAGAATATTTTATGATGACTCCGGGGCATGTTGATATTTATAAGGAAAAACTGCCATTTGGAGATGGTAAGGCGAAAGATTTTGAAAACGGTTATGAAGTAAGAGGGCTTAAAATTGTAGATGGAAGGGAAGTTCTGGTTATAGTTTCAGCTATCGAAAGTCAGGGATATATTCCTGTAGAGGATTATTATTATATTGAAGGGGATACAATCTGGAAAATAGGCAGATCATCAGCAAGAAAAGGCAAAATGGTGCCTTATCTGAAATTCCCGCTTAAAGACGGAGCCAAATGGGATTTTGAAGGCAACAATATTAAGGAAACAAATACGGTAAAAGGGACGGAAGATGTGAAAACTCCTGCGGGTACATTTAAGGGAATCAGAATCGACAGCACATCTGTTTCATCTGACGCCATGAGATCAAGCGGCACTTCATCGGCGTGGTACGTCAAAGGTAAAGGGTATGTAAAACGGGTTACAAAAATGGCACTTCCCAACGGTAAAGCTATAGAAATAGTTGAACAACTCAGTGAGATCCACGATGGAGGGCATTAAGTCAAAAAAAACAGAATCGTTCTGATAAATAAATTATTATTGTGTAAGGGGTAAGATATGTTGAATGGTGTCAACGGAAAGGAACTGGTTTTTAAGCTTTCTGTTTTGTTTATTGTTTTTTTAATCGTTGTTGCTGCAGCATCGCGTCATAACGGAAAACCGGAGGAAAGCAGAAAAGAGGAAAACAGTAAAACTGAGGCAGTTTATTCTACACCGGTAATTTCCGAAAAGGAATTGACAAATCTGCCTGTTGTTGTTAAGGGCGGCGTTCAGGATTACTTTCATTTGAATCAGGACGATTTAAAGCTTTTTGAAGCAACGACCACTGATAACAACGAAATCAGAAAAACAGAAGCAATAATGTGTAATCCGGGAAAAACAAAAGCCGGCGATAGTGAGGGATATGTTCAGGCTCTGTTTGTTGACGGAGTGGAGGAATACAGGCTGATTTACGGTCTGAAAGATAATCAGGCTCTGGTCCTGGGACATATTGATGCCGGAGGGGAAAAAACAATTTTCGATCCTCCAATGACGGTCTTTAAATATCCTTTCAAAAAGGGGGATACTTGGGAGCCGGAAGGGTTTTCCATAAAATATGAAACAGGCGGGGAAGAAATAGTAAGTATACCGATTGGGAAAATAAAAGCATATAAACTTACTATGTCAGTAAAATTTAATTCTGAGGATAGATCCACGATAGATGAGTGGTACGCTCCGGGACTGGGGTTGGTAAAAAGAAACAAGGAGCGGATTATTGATGATAATAAAACATTTGAAAGTCTTGAACTGAAAGGCTACAGAATCAACGGTAAAACAGCCGGTGCGGCAGTGCCGGATAAATATATCACCCGGAGGTTTGCCGGTGAGGATACGAATCCGATGTATAAGGAAATTAAGGAGTATTTGCCCACTGATATTGAGATAGACTTTGTATTTAAAGAGTATGAACCGGGTGCGTTAATCCCGAAAAGCACAGAGACTATTTACAGCACTAAGGGTATGACGGTTGTGGATGGAAAGGAAATGCTGATGCTGGTTTCTGTCAGGGAGGACACTGATTTTATTCCATCAAACGAGTATTGTCATATCGATGGGGATACTGTTTATAAGATAAGCCGGGCTATGTATGAAAAAGAGGAAATGGTTCCGGTTCTCAAATTTCCCCTGAAACCCGGAAAAACCTGGGAGTATAAAGGTAAAAATGCCAAAGAAACCTTTACCGTAAAAGGAAAGGAAAAAATTAAGACTATAGCGGGTGAATTTGATTCTGTCAGAGTGGACAGCGTATTTGTATCCCTTGACGGGAAAGAAACCGATTATTCAAAATCCGTCTGGTATGCTAAAGGAAAAGGCAGGGTAAAGCAATGCACCAGATACAGACAGCAACAAGGAAAGGACAGGGAGGTTGTGGAAGAACTGGTTGAAGTTAAGGATTACAACCAGTAAATGAGATGAAATAATTTATTTTCGTTTTCTACATTTACAGTAACAACATAAACTGAAGGGAGCATCCTTTTATGCGAAAAGTCAGTTATCTGATGATTCTGGCAATAGCTATCATATTCTCCTGCAGTTCAGCCTATGCACAGGTTGACCCGAAGGAGCTGCTTGAAAGCGCCAAGGATCATGTAAACAGTGGTAATTACTACAAAGCCAAGGAAGAGCTGAAAGAGTATAAAATCAGGGAGCCTAAGGATTATTCAGCGGATTATCTTCTTGGGTATATTTTGTTCAAAGAAGCCAATTACGATAAAGCCATCACTTATTTCAACAAATCAATAGCCCTGAAGGAAGATCATGCAAGAAGTTATCTTTACAGAGGCAGATGCTATTTTATCCTCAAAAAGACGGATCAGGCTCTGAAAGACTTCCAGAAAGCCGTCGATATTGATCCCAAAGATTATCTCGGATATATGTTTATGGGTGAAGTAAACAGGCAGGCCGGTCAGTATGAAAAAGCTCTTATCTATTATGATAAAGCTATTAACATCAAGCCCAGGGAAGCTGAACTGTATAACTACAAGGGTATGGCCGAGCGGGAACTTGGTCTGTATGAGAAGGCAGTATCCGATCATACAAAATCCATCGAACTGAAAGATAAGGAGCCTTCTGCGTATTACAACAGAGGCAGAGCTTATCTGGGATGGAAGAAGACCGATAAAGCCCTGAAGGATCTTAACAGAGCGATTTCCCTTGAACCAAACAACGGAGTACCTTATTATTTCAGGGCTGTAATATTTGAGGGACAGGGCAAAATTAAGGAAGCAAGACAGGATTACAAGCATTTTCTCCAGATCAATCCTCTTGGATATGAAAAAGAGAAGCAGATTGCAAAGGATAAATGCGATACTCTGAATCCTGACGATGAACCGGTTTCAACCCCGGCAGCCACTCCCACCGGAACTCCTTCGACTCCGCAGGAACCATCCGACGATACAACTCCTTAGTAATTGAGAAGCCGTCTGAAAAGGCGGCTTTTTGTATAGTTTATTTTAAAGGTATTTTTTCATGTTGAAAGAACAGAAAAATTATCTTGTTAAGAAAGGAAACGACATGAACAGAAATCGTTACAGAATTCTCCCGCTTCTTTTAGTTATGCTGGTTCTTACAGCATTTACAGCAGCGTGGAGTGAGACAGCTACAGCAACCACACCGGTTGATGTAAGCAAACTCAGCAATGCAGTCAAATGGGTTTATATGTCGGATGATTATAAGATTTGCTGCGCGCAGGCTTATCAATCAGCATCACAGAGGCTTCCCCAGCTTGTAAAGGACAAAAAACCCGGCACATGGTGCGTGGTTGTTGATATGGATGAAACAATCGTCAGCAATGTTGAAGCACAGGCAATCCTTGAAACTTCAGGTGAGAAGTATTCAAGAGCAAACTGGATAAAATGGTGTGAGATGGAAAAATGCACACCTCTGGAAGGCGCACTTGAGTTCAACGGAAAAGTAAAGCAGCTCGGCGGTCTGTATTTGGTAGTAACAAACAGAGGCGTTGAAGAACAGAAAGCTACAATTGAGAATCTTGATAAAATCGGTTTCAAATATGATGCCGCAGTATTCAAAGCAGGTCCTTATGCTACCGATGAAACAAAACAGTGGAGAAGGGACGACATTGAAGCCGGTACATTAAAGGGACTTCCCGGAGGCAAAAGCCTTCCTCCTCTCAATATCGTAATGCTTGCCGGAGATCAGCTTTCTGATATTTATGATCCCGTATGCTACGGTCTTGATGATGTAAAAGGCGAAGTAGCTGAAAAGGCAGTATTTCTTCCCAATCCTATGTATGGATACTGGGAACAGGACTATAAGGGATTCACCAACAAAAAAGTTAAAGTTGGAGAAGAATTCTGCATCTGGCTGAAATCAAATGTTACAACAGGATATAGCTGGAGTCTGGATCCTTCAGTAAAATCCGATGTAGTCAAAAAAGTCAGCAATGTTTATAAAGCTCCCAAAACAGAAATGTGCGGAGCCGGCGGCGTTGAAGTATGGAAATTCAAAGCAGTTGCAAAAGGCAAAGTAAAGCTCATCCTTAACTACAGCAGACCTTTTGACAAAGGCGTGAAACCTGCTCAGGTTAAAACATTCAATATTACTGTTGAATAATCCCCGGACTTAACCGAAATAAAGGGGCTGCTCCGGAAATCCTTAATATGATCTTAAATAAGCATTATGATCAGGGATTTTCAGAGCAGCCCCTTTTTGATTTTCATTATTATTTGTGGCAGGCAATAAATCTTGCAAAGGATCTGTCGTAGGTTCTTTCCACATCATCAGGGAAGCAGCAAGCGGGAAGCTGGTTCATTCTCAGATGGTATGAAAGGCAGTCGCAGCAGGCGCCTTTTCTTGGACAGGGTTCGTATGTGCAGTTACATTTTTTGGTGTTTGCCTGTGATTTACAGTCCATAGTGTTCCTCCATCATATCCGAATTAAGATTGTTTTATTGATTAATACGGTTTAGCCGTTGTTTCCCGAGTTGTTTCCTGAAAGTGAAAGAATATTGCTGGGAAGGTGCTTTTTACCTGCCTGCAGGATAGCAGCTTCCAGAGTGTTTTCGATAATCATTGTTACTGTGATGGGTCCTACTCCTCCGGGAACCGGAGTGATAAGCGAAGCTTTGGGATAAACATCGTTATAATCCACATCGCCCATTAGTCCTTCATCGGTAACATTGATTCCCACATCGATTACAACTGCGCCCTCTTTAACCATATCACCTTTGAGAAGGTGGGCTTTGCCGGCAGCTACTACTATAATATCAGCTCTCAGGCAGTGGTAAGAAAGGTCTTTGGTTTTTGTGTGGCACACTGTTACTGTGGCGTTTTTTGAAATCATCAGAGCGATCAGAGGTTTTCCCACTGCCAGGCTTCTTCCGATTATAACGACTTCTTTGCCTTTCAGATCGATTTTATACTCTTCGATGAGTTTCATAACCGCCATGGGGGTGTTGGGTATATAGAAAGGATTTCCGGCGAAAAGCCAGCCCAGATTGGCAGGGTGGAGTCCGTCCACATCTTTTTCCGGGTCTATTTCCGCTACTGCTTCAAAGAAAGGTATATGCGCCGGAAGGGGAAGTTCGATAATAATGCCGTGTATGGATCTGTCGCTATTGAGTTTCTTCAGCTCAACCCTGAGGTCTTCAAGGGATGTGGCAGCAGGAAAATGAAACAGTTCCGTTTCGATTTTCATTTTTTTACATGTTTTCTGTTTGCTCTTAATATAAGTAGCTGCTGCAGGATCCTCACCTACATAGACGATTGCCAGTTTTGGTGAGAATCCGTTTTCTTCGTTAAAGGCATCTATTCTGTGCTGGAGATTTTCCTTGATTTTATGGGCTAATTCCTTACCGTTCATATCTTTTGGCTGCATGGTATCCTCCGGAAAAATGAATACTTTGAGTTTTTAATAACTGATGTTGAAATCCTGCCTGATAATTAATAATCATAGTGTGGTGTTTGTGTAATTTCCGGAATATTTCACTGGAACTTAAAAACGCCCGGTAAAACCGGGCGTTTGAAATAAGGAATTATTTCCTTGTTTTCTTCCTTGCTCGAGCTTCCATTTTTTTCTTCTTACGAACGCTGGGTTTTTCATAAAACTCGCGTTTTTTCATTTCAGCCATAACGCCGCTTTTCTGACATGAACGGCGGAATCGCCTTAAAGCGTCCTCTAAACTTTCGTTTTCGCCAACGATAGTCTCCATTGAGTAATCACCCCCTCCGTATCAGATAAGGTTTTTGGGTGATAGAAAGCAGTTGCTGCTATTGTTAGCCCAAATGTCCTGTAAAAAATTGTGCCGGGGTTGGCACAACCTTTGATTTCTATTCACTAAAAAAACCCGAAATCCTTCAAGCTGGGATTTAATTCGACGAAACTATTTTAATTCTGTCGTCGATGCTGTTGTCCCAGGGTGAATGCGCCCGGAAATAGTCGAAAAACTCTTCCTGACAGTTGCCGACAACTTTCATATCCTTTGCTGAGGCAAAGTTTTTGTTGCGGGCAATTGTCTCATTGACGCAGATGGAATAATCCTTATCATCCTCCATTTCCTTTCCGTCCAGTTTGGCTGATAGCAGCCTCTGTCCGCTGGGCTTTGAAGGATCATATTCAAACTTGAGGGATCCCATAGGCACTGCCAGAGATCTGGCACCGTCAGCAAGGGAATCCTCAATGTGTTTACGGATATATTTGCCCTGAATGTTCAGGGTGCAGAATCCCTCTTCACTGAGAGGCAGGGCGTTGTAAAGGTCTTTTCTTGTAACAGTGCCTTTGTCAACATTGCCCCTTAATGTGCGGGAATTGCATATTCCAAAGGGTGCGCCTGATTTCGCAAGTATGGAGTCGGCATGAATCATGTTGAGTTTTAATGCTTCCCTGTGTCCGTACTGAAGATCTTCCACAGCTTCACCCATAACCTCAGAGCCGAATTTTGCAGCCTGAGCTATATAGGGAGCAAGAATCTTTTCAATCTGGGGATCAGGTTTTACATCGCCTGAAACCACAGGTAAAAGTGAAGGTTTGCATCCTACCAGCTTTTTGCTTGAAGGATCAAACTCCAGTTCAACATTTCCGACAAATCTGCCCATGGAACCAGCCTGAACGATTGTCGTATCTCCAACTTTTCTGCCGTTTTGCATAACTGTGTGGCTATGTCCGCCAACGATCAGGTCCACACCTTTAACAGCTTCTGCCAGTTTTACATCCTCTCCGTCGCCGAGATGGGATAGAACTACAATGAGATCTGCGCCCTTTTCCCTGACTTCAGGAATGTATTTTTCAAGAGTTTTTGCGGCATCCCGGAATTCAAGCCCTTCGACTTTTTCCTTGCCAACGAGTCTGACAATGTCAGTGGTGTCAAGGCCGATAACCGCAACTTTTATGCCTTTTAAATCCCTGAGAATGTATGGCTGAACCCCGTCCATAACTTCGCCCGTATCGGTTTTTACGATGTTGGCTCCGAGTATGGGGGTATCCAGATCCTGAACCATCGCCCTTAAATCTCCCAGTCCCCACGCAAAATCGTGGTTTCCCAGTTCTATAGCGTCAAACTTAATTTCCTTAAAAGCATCGGTGATTACTCTGCCTTTGCTTAAATAGGCTTCCATTGAGCCTTCTGCTATATCTCCGGCGTTGAGCGTAAGGGTTCCTTCAGGGTTGGTCGCCCTTTCCCTGTCGATCACTGACTTGATGTTTGCAAGCCCTCCGGATGTGTTTTCCTTGCTGATGAATGGATCCATCGAAGGTTCAACTACACCGTGGACATCATTAAGATGCAGGATATTGATTTTTACTGTTTCCGGGGCAGCAGAAGCTGAGCCTAAAGAAACAGAATCAGAAGCCTGTGGGCTTGTCTGTTCGGTTTTCAGTGATGATGATTTTAATTCAGGATTAACTGAGATCAGATTGTGTCTGAAACCCTGTATTTCCATCCATACACCTCAATCAGTTTATTGAAGAAAATGGTTTTACCGGTGAACAAATACAGATAACAATAAAGTATCTGTGGACATATTTATTATACAACAAGCATGTTTCCTTTACACCTGAAAACATGTTAAAAGAATGTTAACATAATACAACATGAATCATGCACGATTTTTCTCAAAAAATCGTGTTGAAATTGTGTGGTTCTGCACGGTTATCAGAATCCCAGCATGAAATATCTGCTTTCCGGGAAGAAGGGGGAGCCGGAGACTTCGTAAATCTGCCCTGATGGGTAATTGCGGCAGTCATAGATTCTCAATCCGTATCCTTCGGAGCTGCTTCCCACGGCATAGAGGAATCCTGTTTCCGGGTCGTAAGCAATATCTGTTACTTCCGACGAACCGAGATAAAGAGGGGATTGAGCCTGGGAATAGGGTGGGGAAGTTGTGGTGTTCCATACTCCCAGATACCATGAAGAACCTGATTTCTGTGCGGTGAAGAGGATGTTTTTGCCTGAGGCGTATTCACAATCTGATACAGTCACTCCGGAATCGGTGGATACTGTTGTTTCGCCGATTTGCTGCATTGCTGCGGGGTTTGATATATCAATTACCGATATTGTATTTGAATTTCCTTTAAGTGCAAAGAGTCTTCCCCCTGAAACATCAAGGCTGAATGAAACCGGTGATGTCGCAGGAATCTTGCCTGTAATAGAGTTTGAAGCTGTATCGTAACATGTGATCATGCTGCCATTAACAGAACCGATGTAAAGCTTTCTGTTTTGTGAATCCATTCTGAGTGTCCGTGGATCATCCGCAAGACCGTTAACGCCTAACAAGCCTGCCAGTGTGGGGTATGAGGGGTTGGACAGGTCAAGGACTTCGATTTTGCCCGGGGATGAGCTACCTTTTCTTGAAATGAACACTCTGCCAGATGTTTCGTCATAAGCTGTCAGGTAAGGCTGCCCATCTGATTCGTCAAAAGCAAAGGGAGAACCGGTTATGGGTCTGTATCCTGTGTAAGAGCTGTAAACCGATACGGTATTATCACCGGAGTTTGCCACAATTATTCTTGCTTTTGATTTGAAATATGAAATACCCGCCGGGCTTCTTCCGGTTCCCACAGGTGATGAAGAATCCATTACTGCTGTGCCGTTATCTTTGCTTATGTAAAAAGCCTGAAATAAATCGACATCTCCGGCCATGGATGCAAAGATCCTGATTGAATTCGATGGGGTAGGTGTGGGCGTCGGTTCCGGGTCAGCGGGTTCCATTTCTATATCCCTGGACTGGCTGAATGGGGAAATAACTGTGATATTGGTAAGAGTTACATCATAATAGCCGTCTTTGCGGTAATGAATATCGTAGGTGCCTGAATCAAGTGAAAGGACATACTGTCCTCCGCTGTCGGTATAATCATAATCGCTGTCATCATTCCAGTTGTAATAATCTGTGGAAACATAGACCCCTGAAATGGGCTGTTTTGTTACCGAATCCTTTACTATTCCGTTTATATGGCCAAATTCAGTCGCCATATCCACAACTGAACATCCGGCAAGGGAGTAAAATACAAGAATAAGAGCAGAGAGTAATACCGCTTTCCCTGAATATGTGAACCTTCTCATTGAAAACACCCCTTTTTTATTTTTTACGGGTCTGTTTCAGGTATGAAAAACCGGAATTGAAAAAATAAGAGCTTGTCCCGTCTGTTTTGTCTATGAATAATCCCGCATTGTTACTGTGGGTTTCCGCTTATATTATATTTTACCCTTTATCTGTAAAATAAGACAAAAAAAGGAGCGTGGTTGCCGTGCAACGTCTATTAATTAAGGCATTTATTAGTCTGATCGCTCACGAGTATTGGAGCGGTTTACCCATCTCCCGGAGGAAACTTTTGAATTGGGGGACCGATCAGGGACCGGGGGCAATGCCCATGAATTAAGGCATGGATTTATCTAATCGCTCACGAGGGTTGTATCGGTTTGCCCAGTTCCCAGAGAAAACTTTTTGAAAAAAGTTTCCTCCGGACCTCCTTCCCAAAACTTTTGAATTGGGGGACCGTGGGGATTTGGGGACCGTCAGAGGGAACCACGCTTTTTTAAAAAAGCGAGGTTGCCCTCCGAACCTCCCTCCTTGAAAAACAGGAGTATTGGGATGGGAACTGGAGCTTTTTTACCCATTTCCACATCGGATTTGATTGTCTCCCGCTAAACCAGACGCCTCTGGAACCAACCCCCGATTTTAATCGGGGGGAAGGCAGAACCACATAACCTCTATCCCAAACCATTTCGAATGGTTTCCCTTTTATAGAATTTCACCTGAGCCAAAAACTTCAATTTTGCCTGATCATGTTACATCCCCTTAAAAATGACCCTGTAAAACAGGTTTTTACCCAATCTCCAATGTACATGAATTAATGCATGGATTTACCTGATCGCTCACGAGAATTTTTACCGCGTGCCAAGCTCCCAGGAAAACTTTTTGAAAAAAGTTTCCTCGCGCCCACCCTGCAGGCGGGCACCCGCCATCCCAAAACTTTTGGATTTGGTGACCGACCGCAATGCCCATGAATTAAGGCATTGATTTACCTGATCGCTCACGAGAATTTTAACCGCGTGCCAAGCTCCCAGAGAAAACTTTTTTAAAAAAGTTTCCTCCGGACCTCCATCCCAAAACTTTTGAATTGGGGACCGACCGGAGGGGTTAGGACCGACGGGGATTTGGGGACCGTCAGAGGGAACCACGCTTTTTTAAAAAAGCGAGGTTACCCTCCGAACCTCCCTCCTTGAAAAACAAGAGTATTAGGCTGGAAATTGGAGTGGTTTTTACTAATTCAGTGGCATTTGGACCGACGGGGATCAGGGCAATGCCCATTAATTAAGGCATGGATTTATCTGATCACTCACAATAATTATAACCGCACGCCCAGCTCCCGGAGAAAACTTTTTTGGAAAAAGTTTCCTCCGGACCTCCTTCCCAAAACTTTTGAATTGGGGACCGACCGGAGGGGTTAGGACCGACGGGGATTTGGGGACCGTCAGAGGGAACCACGCTTTTTTAAAAA
>JAJTBE010000082.1 GCA_021287065.1 Bacillota bacterium | reverse complement strand
CTATATTATCATACCATGTATCCTCATTTATTTGCTCAATGAAAGGTAGTTGCGTTTCTATCGTTTTCATTATTTCTTTTATCTTGAGTATGCTTGGATCGATATTCTTTGTATTTGTTACTTTTGTGCCTTCATCATAGATTTCAACTAGTATATTTTCACTATTTAGTTTTTCAATTAAAATATAAGATTGATCTTCCATTGCTATCTTCATTCTTTTGAAGTGAGTATTCAATAATGAATACCATTTGCCAATGTTTGGAGTGAATATCTTTGCAATGATACGAAGAATAGTTGTTTTTCCAAATCCATTAGGACCTGTAAGAATAGTTAATTGCTTATCTGTGTTTAGTTGAATTTTATGATCGAACATCCCAAACAAGCCTTCAACTTGAATTTCTTTAATTCTCATGCACTTTTCCTCTTTCTTTTCTTTGACAATTATATTGGAACTACAAGTATTCCTTCTATTCTGGATTGAAATTTGAAATTTTTGGAAAATAATCTAAGAATTTAGCATTAAACACAATTAGTTGTTTATTGTGTATGAATTAACAAAAAAAAGCCGGGAGTATCTGGTGTGCGGTGATACTTCCCGGATTATGCCTGTTTTTAGGATATGTTTGCGAACAAGTTTTGACCGAAAGGTGCAGTTTGGACCTAAACTGAAATTTGCTTATTAAACTTTTCCCTTACCATTGATAATGATTTCGAGGTGATTAGTTGCCGGTGGGGCAGGGTGAAGGGCATCCTCCGCCGCAGTTGCCGTCACAGGCTGGAGCCTTTGTGGGGCAGGGCGAGGGGCATCCTCCGCCGCAATCTCCGCCACAGGCGGGAGCTTTTGAGGGACAGGGCGACGGGCATCCGCCTCCGCAGTCTCCACCACAGCATGCTGATTTGTCAGTGTTTACCGATGCCTGAACAAATGATGCTGCAAGAACAAGTATGAATGCGATTACCGATAGTGTAAGAACAAACTTTCTGGTTTTCATTAATTACTTCGTCCTCCTTTAGTATGGATATATTATCAAAATTGATAATGAATGTCAATATCAAAAACAAAAAAACTTGAAATTATTATGTGTCAGGTCTCAGAGCTTTGTCATATAAAGTAAAAAGATGTTTTGTCTTAGAAGATTAATCAAAAAGATATTCTTATTGGCGGGTAAATTGATTTTTTTCAGGAAAGGGCAAAAAGACCGGCAGAAAGAATAAAAAAAACCGACAGAAACTAAATGGCATTAGTGTCAAATACTGTGAAATGATGGCGTTGTTTATGAAAAAGGCTGTTTTTACCGGTGCGTTGCTTTTTGTAATGCTTTTGGGAGCGGTTCTGCCTGTGATGGCGGAAGATTATAATTTTACCCATATTGCGGACATTATTAATATTGTTGAAAAATCCGGCAGGTTTGAACCTCATGTTACATATTTCGATAAAAAGCTGGAAACGGAAAAATATGTGAACGAGCTTGGGCATCCCAATCCCAATCATATCGTAACTATTGAAAACGGGAAGAAAACCATAGTTGATTATAAGCCGTCTGCTGAGGCAGCTGCGTTATATGAAAAGGCTGACGGATTTTCCAAAAGCAGGAAGAGTAAGGAAGCTGTGGCTCTTCTGAAAGATGGGATTAAAAAGGGGATTAAGGATTTCCGCTTGTTCCTGCTTCTTTCGTGCTGCAGCCTTGAATCCGGAAGTTACAAAGAAGCATGTGAATATGCAGATGAAGCTCTGAAGCTGAATTCCGGATGCTGGCAGGCTTACACTATTAAGGGAGTTGCGTGTTTTAAGCTCGGTGATAAAGTGAACAGCAGAGCTTCTTTTGTGAACGCTCTTATATACAACCACAATGACACTGAAGCCTGGAAGGGCCTGATTGCTCTTGGCGGGGCTGATAATTTCAGCGTTGATATGTCGCCTTTTGTGCCTCTTTACTCACTGGATAAGGTTTCGAGCGGCAAGGTCAGGGTTTATTTTGATGACAACGACAAAACAAGATGGCTTCCCTACGCTTTCTGCAAGGCGGTGTGGAAGTATGAGCCTGGTTATTTTGAAAACAGGACCGGTGAAAAGGAATACAGGCTTACCCCTCTTGAGGAAATGGAATGCCTTCACGGAATGATCTGGGCTTACGGTGCATTTCTGAAGAGTGGTCAGTTCAGCAAGGATCCATTTATGGAAAACCTGAAGAAAGCTGAGCGGAAGATGTTTTTGCGTGAGTATGCATATTTCAATGTGCTTGCTCCGAAAAATCCTGAAATCACCTGGACTCTGGATGATAAATATCTTGATGATATGAGAGATTTTATCGGTGAGTTTATAATAAAGGCAGGGACCAGCTCAGCGGATACGACGGTGAAGTCTTAATTCATGTGCATTTTCGTCTATCTGTTAATAGTTTGTTAACATGAGAGATATTGCATGGTGTGTTTATCTGTGTGATAATAAGTGTAATAATTTATGACCATTATAAATTGTAAGTAACGGGGAAACCCGATAATTATTGGAGGTGTAGCAGGTGGATGCCATAAACAGAGTTAATACGAATATACCGATGGCGCCCATGAAAGCTGCCGAGAAACCCGCTCCCCAGGCGGAAGCAGCACCGGCAGAGGCAAAGGATAGTTTCGTCAGTACAGTATTAAGCGAAGCAAGAGAATCGGCGGTTAAAGTCGGTAACATTACATCCTCCAGCGTAGGTGGAGCGTTGGGTATTGCAGGGCTTACAGCAGGATTATATGCAGGCGCGGCAGGCGGAGCATTATTCCTCGGAGCATTGGGAATGGGTATCGGTCCCGTAGTTGCAGCAGTAAGCACAAAAGGACTTCTTTCCTTCCTCGGCACATCATTTGCCACAACAGGTCTTCTGGCAAAAGCCGGTATCGCCATCGGCGGCGTATCAACAGGCCTCGGAGCATTTCAGGTAGCCCGTAAATCAGCAGAATTAGTTGGCAAACTGCCGGGTATGTTAATCGGCGGAGCAGTGGGACTGGTAACAGGCACCATTCACGCTATTGAAAATAAGGTGGGAGGTAAGTAAAGATGGATAGAATCGGAAGTGCAGGAACTGGCTATCAGTCCATTCAGAGCGCTCCCGCCCCCAGAGCGGCAGCAGAAACAAAGGCAGCAGAACCTAAAGACAGCGTAAGCATAGGCAAAAGCGGCCCCATCGAAAAAGTGTTTTCAACACTGACAAGCGGTGTGGGACTTGCCAGCGGCGCTATCGGCGGCGGTATGCTCGGAGCAGCAATCGGCAGCACAGGAAGCCTTCTGACAGGCCTCCTTGCCAAGAGCGTAACCCTTGCAGCCCTTACATCAGCCGGACTTACTGGCGGTATTGCCGGAGCAGCAATCTTCGGAATCGCCGGAGCATACGGCGGATGGAAAATGACCGAAATGGCTTCAGACGCCATTAGCTGGGTTAAAAACAAAGTAAGTCACTAAGATAATTTAGTTCAGTATAAAAAGAGGCTGTCTCAGGAGCAGAAGTTCAATCTGCTTCGGGGACAGCCTCTTTTGTTTTGATGAATAAAGGTTGTGTGAAAAAAACCGTATTTCTGGTTATCTTTGCCTGCATATCTGAATAAGGGTGAGCTCCATTACATTTCTTTCGTCGAGGCCGCTTTTCAGGCCTCCGTCGGCTCTGGCAAGGAGATCGAAGATGGTTTCAAATGATAGTTCTGTGAGTCTTTGTGCCTGAGGAACACATTTTTTAATGAAAAACTGGTGCTTTTTCAGTTTTTTTGCAATGTTGTCGCCGTTTTCACCCTGAGCGAGAAGCCTGTTTATATTATAGAGAAGGGAAAAATGGCTGTTCAGGGAGCCGAGAATCATAATGGGGGGAGTTTTTTCCCGAATCAGTTCATCATAAATTTTCATTGATGATGAAATATCGCCCATGCCGATTCTTTCCGTCAGGTTGTACATTTTGGACTGAGGCCTTCCGCTGGTGATGGTTTCCACATCTTTTGAGCGTACATTGTTTCTGTCGCCGACATAGAGGATAATTTTTTCAATTTCCTGATTGAGGTCCCACATATTATTGCCGATCATTTCCTGAAGAAGGTTTACGGCATGTTGTTCGATGTCTTTTCTTTCTTCATCAAAACGGGATTTTATCCAGTTTTTGATTTCATAGAATCCCATTGTGCAGGGGATATAAAGGCCATGTTTCTTTATCTCGGCTCTGAGCACTCTTGAGGGGTAAAACTTGGAAGAACCGGCGCTTTTCAGCTCCTCTTCATCCTCAAAGATTACAATTACTGAAGAAGGTGCGGGATCATCGAGATATTTTCTGAGTTTTTCCCCTTCCTCGCTTTTCATTTTGTGGGCATAGGAAACAATAATGAGCCTGTGGGCGCTTCCGAATGGATATTCTTCACAGGCTGCAGATATCACCGCTGCTTTTGTATTTGCGGTGCAGTCTATTCTTACCCTGTTGAAAAGTGAAGGGTCGTCCGACAGGAATTTTGCCGTGAAAATCCGCTCCAGTTCACTGAAGGCAAAGGGGTCTGATCCGGAAATAACATATAGGTTTTTATCGGGAATCTTTTTGCCTGCGAGGATTTCCGGAAATGTCAGTGATTTTGTTTCGGTTTTGTGTTCGGTTTTTGGGGATGATGCTTTTCTCATTTGTTTCCTTAGTATTGGAGTAATTGATAATTAATAATGACATCGGATTTGGTAGTTTCCTGCTAAACCGGACGCCCCTGGAACCAGCACCGGGTTTTAACCCGGTGGTAAGAGAAACCTTATAACCACGGGCTTTAAAGCATTTTAATGGTTTCCCTTTTATAGAATTTTACCTCTGAACTGAAACCATTAATTTTGCCAGATTTGATTTCTACCTGAAAAATGCCATCTAAATTTTAGTTTACAGGATCTTGATAGATGCATTCCTGCACCACTGAATCAAGGCACGGATTTATCTTATCGCTAACGGGAATTGTTACCGCTTGCCCAGCTTCCCGGAGAAAACTTTTTGAAAAAAGTTTCCTCCGGACCTCCTTCCCAAAACTTTTGAATTGGGGGACCGACCGGGGGATTTGGGAGACCGGGGAGTGGAGACCCTCAGAGGGAACCACGCTTTTTTGGAAAAGCGAGGTTACCCTCCGAACCTCCCTCCTTGAAAAACAGGAGTATTCGGATTGGAGTGGTTTTATTAATTCAGTGGTATTGAGGTTAGGGGATCGACTTTAATGCCCATGAATTAAGGCATGAATTTATCTGATTCACTTATGGGAATCAGAACCGTTTGCCCAGCTCCCAGAGAAAACTTTTTGAAAAAAGTTTCCTCCGGACCTCCTTCCCAAAACTTTTGAATTGGGGGACCGACCGGGGTTTGGGAGACCGGGGGGGTAAAGACCCTTAGAGAAAACCACGCTTTTCTGGAAAAGCGGATTTATTTTTACTGATTCACAGATGTCAGGTGCATTCCTGCAAGGGAGTCCGTATATGGCGGGTACATGATTCCTCTTTCGGTGATTATTCCGGTAATAAGTTCGTGGGGGGTTACATCGAAAGCGGGGTTATACACATTTGCATCTGCAGGTGCTGACTGGACGCCCTGGAAGAATCTTACTTCTTCGGGTTTCCGTTCTTCAATAACAATTTCCTCACCTGATTTGATTTTCAAATCGATGGTGGAGTAGGGGGCAGCTATATAAAATGGTATTCCGTGATGTTTGGCAAGAACTGCAACTGAGTATGTTCCTATTTTGTTTGCAGTATCTCCGTTTGCAGCTATTCTGTCTGCTCCGGTAACGACCATGTTGATTTTACCCTGTTTCATCAGATAGCCTGCCATGTTGTCGGCTATAAGCGTGTAAGGGATTCCATCCTGACCAAGCTCCCACGCGGTGAGTCTTGCTCCCTGAAGGAGGGGTCTGGTTTCGTCGGAATAGACATGGATCTTTTTTCCCTGATAATGGGCGGAACGAATTACTCCGAGAGCTGTTCCGTAATCTCCTGTGGCAAGAAAACCGGCGTTGCAGTGGGTGAGAATGCTCCAGCCTTCTTTTACAACGGTAGCGCCATGATCACCGATAGCTTTGCACATTTTTTCGTCTTCTACGGTAATTATGATGGTTTCTTTTTCTATAGCTGCTTTAAGATCATCAACTGAACCTTCGAAACTGTCAACGATTTTCATTATTCGTTCCAAAGCCCAGAAAAGATTGACTGCTGTGGGTCTGGTGGAGGCTATGTATTTTCCGGTCTCTTTTAATTCCGCCTTTAGCTGTTTCAGGTCGGTGGTTTGTGATTTTGCCGCTGCCAGAGCCATACCCATGGCTGCAGCTATTCCGAGAGCCGGCGCTCCTCTGATGGAGAGCTTTTTTATTGCCTCGCCAAGGGTTGGCACATCTTCGCATTTTATCCATTGGGTTACAGCAGGAAGTTTTGTCTGATCGATAAGCTCAATGTGGTCTTTCTTCCAGTAGATGCATTTCATATATTTCTTTCCTCTGATTTCCCAAATTTTTCAATAAATTCGTTCTTGAGAATGCCGTATTGGAAAACATCGACATGTTTGCAGTCGGTGTAAAAAGCTTCTCTTTCGATGCCTTCACGGATGAAGCCGCACTTTTCGAATGTTTTGACAGCCCGGTAGTTGAATGATAAAACTCTTACATATATTCTGTGAAGATTCATTTCTTCAAAGGCAAAACGACACAGAAGCATGATGGCTTCCGAACCCCATCCTTTGCTTCTGTTGGAAGGGCTGCCGATCATTACTCCCAGTTCTGCTTTTCCTGAGCGCCAGTCTATATTGGATAGTTCTATATTACCTACATAAGTGCCGTCGTTGAGTTTGACTGAATAAGTCTGTACATTTGGGTTCATTTGTACGGATTCGTACCATTTTTCCAGTTCCCATACTGATCTTGGGAATGGTTTCATTCCTGTAAGTTTTACTACTTCGGGGTCATTTCCCCATGAATAGTTCTGAACCAGATCACTGCGCTCGAGCGCCCACAGATTAACATTTTTTCCGCTGATCATTTTATTCACCGGTCCTGTAAAAAATCTTCAGGCAGATATTCAGGGGAATAAATAAAAATCCTTGTAACATTTAATAAGGCAATATAGAGGAATAGTTACGCCGATAGCGAAACTCATGTTTGTCCATGAAAAGGAGTTGATAAGATGCCTGAACTTACCAGCTATTCCTTGCAGAAATATACGACCCTGGTACGTTTGAATCCATCGGACCCTGAAGCTCACTTTGGGTTAGCAATGGCGTTCGAAGAGAATAATCAGTTTGGTGATGCGTTTAAAGAATACGAACTTGTCGCCAAGTTGAATCCCCGCCACGCCAGAGCTTTTCTGCATATGGGATTTGCATATTGCAGAGGTAATGAAATAGCTCCAGCCATCAAAGCATGGCAGAGAGCTTATGAATTGGATCCCACTATTCATAAGGTTTTTGACGATCCCACAAACAAAGCTTATTATGCCAAAAAACGGGAAGAAGCCATTAGTACCTTTGAACGTCCCATTCTGATCCGTCCGGATGATTCGTGGGCGCATTATCAGCTTGCTATGGCATACAGGTACTTCAACAAGAAAGAGATGGCTCTCTCTCACCTGAAAAAGGCAACGGAACTTAACGCCAACCTCTGGGAAGCTTACAACGCTTCCGGCGAGATTTATGCGGAAATAGGACAACCGCAGTTCGCCAAAGTTCAGTTCCAGAAAGCGATCGATGTAAACCCCAAATATTCAGAAACATTTTATAATCTTGGCGCCATTTTTGAGGAAGAGGGAATGGTCGGTATTGCCATTCAGAAGTATGAAAGAGCGCTTGAAACTGATCCTTCCAACTCAAAACTTCGTTTCGCCCTCGGCAGAGCATATCTTAAACAGGGAAAGAACAAGCAGGCAATCGCCCAGCTTCAGAAATCCATTGATGCAGACGCTAAGAATCCCCAGACCCATTTCCTTCTCGCTAAAGCCTGCGAGGCAATATTCAGACCCGATTTTGCTATTGCGGAGTTTAAAAAAGCTATCGAAATTGAACCGCGCTATGCAGAAGCCCATTATAATCTCGGTGTTATTTATCTCCAGATGGGTGACCAGCCGCAGGCCATAAGATATCTTGAAAATTCCCTTAAACTGAATCCGGCTGATGCCTATGCCCATTACAACCTGGGCAGCGCCTATGACAAAACAGGCGATTATGAAAAGGCTATCAATCATTTCTTTAATGCGGTTCAGCTCAATCCCAATGATTCATTTGCAAGATATAACCTTGGAATGGTCTATTTCAAAACATCCCGTTTTGATGAGGCTATCAAGGAGTTTAAAAAGGCTATTGAAATCAATCCCAACGATTCTTCGTTCTACTTCCAGCTTGGCAAGGCTTTCCACGAAAACGGCAATTACAACGAAGCAATCGATATGTTCCAGAAGACCATTGATCTCAAACCTACGGATGTAGGCGCCCACTATGCCCTTGCAAGAGCATTTATAGGCGATGAGAAATATGATATCGCAGTGGCTGAGCTTAAAAGAGTCACCGAACTGGAACCCGAAAATGCGGAAGCCCACTATGAAATGGGTCTCGCATTCTATCGTATGGATGAAATTGACTATGCATTCGAAGAGTTCCAGAAAGCTGTCAAACTCGACGACAAGCATACCAAAGCCCTCCACAGCATCGGCATGGTATATGCATACCATCGCAGCAAACCCGAAATTGCAGTGGAATTCTTCAACCAGGCTATAGACGCTAACCCCTCATTCGTTCCTGCAATGGTTGAAAAAGGCTACAGTTTCATGAAGATGGGAAGATTTGAAGAGGCGATGAAAGAGTTCGAAAGAGCCTCCAAAATCAATCCCGACGATGTGGATCTGCTGGTTGGTCTTGCTGAAGTATTTACTGCTATGGGTGAGTTTGACGAAGCAGAACGGGAATTCCAGAAAGTTATCACTATTGATCCCGAAAACGCAAGAGCAAGAGCCAAATTTGCCGAGTCCCTTGCAAAAGGCGACAGAGTCAATCAGGCTATTGAACAATATGAAAAAACCCTCAATCTTGATCCTGAAAACATTCAGCATTACTTTGCCCTTACCGATCTGTTCCTGAGACTGGGCAATGAAAATGGTGCAAAAACATCACTTTCACGCCTTCTCGAATATGATCCCGAAAATGAAAAGGCACAGATTGCCCTTGATGCTCTGTTTGATATGAGCGGCAAGGAAATCACGGGCCTCACCATCAGGGAACTGGTTAAGGAAGAAGATGCTGTGGTTGCTCCTGAAATTGTTGCGCCTGTTATGGCTGAAATTCCGGAAGCTAAGAAACCCGGTGCTGCCAAACAGGATATGGGAATTATCACTTCCAAAGACAAACAGGCAAAATCCAGAATCAAGAAGAAATCACTTGGTAAAGGACCTCAGAAGAAAGCTCAGGACGAAGAGGAAGCAGTTTCTGTTTCAGCTCCAGTTATCGAGCCGAGGACTCTTACCAAATTTACCAAAGCTGTTACAGCACAGGCTTCAGGCGATGATACTTCAGCAATAACACTGCTTCAGGAAGTCGTCAACGAAGCTCCTGAATATTATCAGGCTTACCAGTATCTTGCCAACCTTACCCGGAAGCTGGGATACACCCAGAGAACCAAAGGTCTGCTTGAAAAAGGTCTTGAATATGCAAGACAGTTCAACGATGGCGAGTATATATCACTGTTCGGCAAAGACCTGCAGACACTGGAACAGGAATCTGAAACAGAAGCTGTCAAACCTGAAATGGTTGCTGCGGAATCTGTTGCAACTCCTGCTGCCGAAGGTGAGCATCATGGTAAAGCCAAAAAGATGAAGGGTACTCCTAAAGATGTAATAAAGGAAAAACCTGTCTTCTCAAAGGCAAAGAGGGAAGAAGCTGAGGAAATTGTGCCGGCTGTGAAGGAAGAAGTTCCTGCAGCTCAGCCTACAACAATGTATAAAGCTGAACCCGAATCCTTTATCGATATCGGCGCTCTCGAATCACCTGCTCCTGAAACCGAACTGGAATCAGCGGGAGGCGAAGGCACAGTGGCGGTTTCCGCTGCTGCGGCAGCTGCTGTTGCGGCTATGATGAGCGAAGATCAGATTCAGGAAAGAATGGATCTCATCAGGGATTTCATCGACTTGAAGAAATTCGATAAAGCTAAATCACACCTTGAGAAACTGGTTGCCCTTAAAGAAGATATACCTGAAGCTTATGCACATCTGTCAAGGATTGCCAAGCTTGAAAAAGACTGGAACGGTTTTGTTGCAAGCTGGGAAAAATATATCGGTCTTAAAGATGAGAGAAACAGAGATAATCTCATTCTCCTGATGGAAGGTTTCGAAAAAACCGGAAATCAGCAGAAGGTTCTCGAAATCTGCCTCGAGCTTAACGAACAGGATCCTGAGGATTTCAGACTGCTTGAAAAACTGGTGGCACTGTATCTCGGCGCTGAAAACTACAATGACGCCATACCTTACCTCCAGAAGCTGAGCAAGAAGAAACCGGATGATCCGAGATATCTGTTCAATCTGGCAAGAGCTTACCGGAATATCGGCAAGTATTCCCTTTCAACGGTTCAGTATCAGAAGGTTCTTCGTATTACAGAAGCTCCTGAGATCTACAACGAACTGGGTTATACTTACGAAAAGATCGGTAAAACCGATTCAGCTATCAAAACATACCAGAAAACTCTGGATATAGATCCCGACAATATCACGGCAAATCTTTCCCTGATCCTTCTTTTCGAAAAAGCCGGGGAATTTGAAAATGCCATTGATGCAATCAATAAAACGCTGTCCATTAAGAACATCAGCAGCGACAGGGTAAAGGTTCTGAGCAAGAAGCTGGAGCAGCTTAAAAAGCAGAAACCAGTCCAGAAACCTGCTCCTGCACCGGTAGCGGAAGAACCGGAAGAAGAACCGGTACAAGCCGCTGAGGAAGTTGCTGCAGAACCGGAACCGGTAGTGGAAGCACCGGCTGCGGTTGCTGAAACTGTTGAGGAAGCTCCTGCTGTGGCAGAGGCTGTTGTTGAAACAGTGGAAGAACCTGTTGCCGAGTCGGCTCCAGAACCGGTGGAAGAGCCTGTGGCGGAAGCTCCCGCTCCCGCTCCTGCCCCTGAGCCTGAACCGGTAGTGGTGGAAGAACCTGCACCGGCTGCACCTGTGGTTGAAGAAGCAGCTCCTGCACCTGCGGAACCGGCTCCGGCTGTTGCTGCAGAAGGTGATGCTGAAGATGCCGAAGGCGAATCCGATGATGACGATAAAGGTTCTGCCAAGCGCAAACGGAAAAAACGGAAGAAGAGAAGATAATCTCTTAAAATCAATATCGATTTTTTACGACGGGGCCTTAAAACCCCGTCTTTTTATGCCGTTAATAATATAGAGTTGTTGTGTAAAAAATTCCATGCGATTTTCAAGGTTATTCTTAATAAATTGTAAATTTTGGATTTACCGGGTAAAAAAAGATCGCCGGTAAAGAAGGAGGAGTAAAAGTGCAGGCACGCAGAATGCTGAGATTAGCAGTTTTGGGTATGGTTTTCTTCTCTGTCCTGTTTATAATCCTTTCAGTGATTCCAGGATGTTCAAGCGGAGGAGATAAAAAGGACAATGGAGGAACAACAACAGGAAATATTACAGGTACAGTTTACGATGCCAACAATGATCCTGTTGATGGAGCCATAGTAACATTTGAATATACAAGTGATGCTCCGAGTCCAACTGCAACGGCGACTTCAAGCCCCACTTCCACATCAACAAAAGCTCCTGCCAGACTGGTTGACCCTGACAGAGCCGATGCCACAACCACCACTGATTCATCAGGTGATTATGCATTTACAGGCTTGCAGCTTGGCAGAGAAGGTATTGTTGTTGCTGAAAAAGACGGTTATCTGATTGGCGCCCAGAATGTTACTGTTCAGGAAAACACTGACGGTGATGTAAGAAAATCCGGATTGGTATTGGGCCTTGTGGCATCTTCCAATATGCAGCCTCTTTCAGGTGTAACTGTTTCGATAGGTACTGAAAGTGTTGTTTCCGGCACCGACGGAAGGTATTCTCTCGGCAATGTGCCGTTGGGTATTACATCCATAAGAGCGTCAAAGCCAGGATATCCTATTTATACAGATACTATAGTTGTGCTTGATGGGGATATTACATATAAGGATATTACCCTTTCAGGCAGTTCAACAGCTACCCCCACGCCTACAGCGACAAAAACAACAACACCCACCCCGTCGCCTACAGCTACAAAAACGACAACGCCGACACCCACTCCCACATCCACGGCTACGGCAAGCCCCACGCCTACGGTAACAGTGTCACCAACACCAAGTGATACATATTCCTACGACAGCAGATGGACTTCAGGAATGCTTTCACCGGGAAATCTCGGCACCGGAAGCATTTATGGCACAAATTTTGCTGAAGCGACGATTTTCCACTATCAGGATGACGGCACTTATGTAGGAAAAGTTACGGTACCTGATATCTGTAACGGCGTTACAATAGACACCAATGGATATATGTTTGCCAGTTCAAACCAGAGTTATCATTTCTATAAGCTTACCGGTTCCGACTGGTCAACGGTTACAACTTATACAACAACCAATGCTCCTAAAGATATAGCCGCGGAATATCAGAGCAATAAAGTATTTGTTCTTGTTGGCAACACAACAAAATACGGTGTTGAAATATTTGATAATTCTGGTACTCTGATAAAAGCCTGGACTATCAAAACCGATTACAAAAATCCCCAGTCAATTGCAATCAGTCCGATGGGCAGAGTCTATATCTCATTCCTCGACAGCGGAAAGGTAGCATATTTTGACCAGGACGGGCTGAAACTTGGTGAAATCACTGCTAAACTACCCTATGGCGTTTATGTGGATTCACTCAGCCAGCTTTATGTAAACTATACCTTTAATGAAACCACTAAACAGAGAGCTTTTGCCGTTTATGATCTGAACAATTCGCTTACAGGTTTTCACCTTTGTGAATACGGCTCAAGCGACAACCAGCTCAAAAACCCATTCGGTATTATGGCTGATTCCTCCGGTAATGTTTATGTCTCAGATACCGGAAGCAACAGTCTTGTAAAATTCACTCCTAAATGATTTCTCAGTCAGGTATTTTTTGAAAGGGAAAACTCCCTGTAAAGAGGGGTTTTCCCTTTTCAGGTTTAATTATCCAGCGAGGGATTTTATTATGATAACACAAGAAGATAAAGAACTGATACTTCAGAATGTTGATTTGACCATTCCTGACGAAGTGTTCTCAAGGTTTGATGTACTTGATGAATGTATGGGCAATATTACCCGCTTCTGGGATGGTAAAACAGATGATATTGATAAGTTTAATTTTGTTATTCTCGGATTTCCTCAGGGAATAGGAACAAGAAATATGGGTGGCAAAGAAGGCGCCAGAGATGGTCCCGCTGCGTTCCGCAAAGCTTTTTACAAACTGCCCAATTATTTCGAAAAGCAGGAAGGTCTGCTTCTTGACATCGGCAACATCAAGATCGATCTCGACTCGGATTTGCCGTCTATCCATAAAAGACTTATTGAAATTATACCGATACTGATTAAATATGATATCTTCCCTATAATCATCGGCGGCGGCAATGATGTAACCTACGCAGGGGTAAAAGGGCTGAAAGCATCAGGTGAGTTTAACCGTCTCGGAATGGTGAGCTTTGATGCTCATCTCAATCTTCACGAAGTGCCGGAGAAGTTCATCAGTGCGTCATCAATGCAGCGGATTATGAGTGAATTTCCGGAAATGATAAAATCGAACAATGTCGTTTACTTCGGTTCGAGAAAAGAGACCATTTCTCCTCACTATGCCCGGTTTGTGCTGGAAAATCAGATGCATATATTCTACAAAGACAAAATAAGCAACCTTCAGAGGGATCTGCTGCAGGGGCTTAATCTTGCCAATTACGAATGTGACGGCATAATAATGTCTTTTGATATGGACTGCTGTGATGCGGGTATGTTCCCCGGCACTTCATTCCCTATGCCCGGTGGATTCAATTCCGATGAAATCATCGAAATTGCAAAATCCCTTTCAAAATACAGGATGGGGGCATATCTGGACATAATCAACCTGAACCCTGATGAAGACAGGAATGATATTACATCGGGTATGGCCGCTCTTTTCCTCTTCCATTATCTGGAGAAAAAATAAGACTAATTCTGTGTCTGAAGGTATTCGATCCAGAATTTTGCTCTTCTGGCAAATTGGGAATTCGGATCCGCAACTGTCAGGAATTTGCGGAATGTTTCGATTCCTTTTTCCTTTTCGCCTGATCTGGCGTAGCTGAGGGCAAGGGCGTATATGGGAGTGTCCACGCCGGGTTGTCTTGCAGCTTCTTCCAGTATTGGGATTGCATCCTTAAATCTTTTGTGATCCATCAGAATAGCTGCTTTTCTCAGTGCCAGCTCAGGGTTTCCCGGAGAAAGAGCCAGAGCTTTATCAAGCAGTTCGATGGTTTTATCCATATTTTTCACTGACTGGGCGTAGTTGAAAGCAGCGCAGAGCAGGTCGTCTATCTGAACCTGTTTCTCCCTCTGTTCAAAAGGCTTATCATAATAAGGCCTTACGAAGAATTTCGAATTTGTGAAATCAAAGTCCATTATATAGCATTCTCTGTCGCTGAATTTTGCGCGCACTTTTTCGTTTGTTTCGGGATCAAGGAATATTGCATAGACTATTCTGTCTCTGAAGCCGGGGAGATTGTGGGTAAATTCGAAAGCTGAGCGGTCCGGGTCTGACCGGAGGAATACCAGCAGTTTTTTATCCGGTGAAGTATCTCTGTTGATAATCTGCCTTAAAGCATTGAGAGCGTTTGAGTGGGTGTATGATATTGCTTCCCTGAATACAGGCGGAAATACTGATACAACCATAAAGATGATTGTGAGAAGTATTCCTGTTTCTATGAGGGGAGCATTCTGTAATGCTTTAAACCTGTTTTTAAACCAGTTGTCGGCAAGAAAGAGACCTCTGACGGCCATAAATATGAGAAGCCCCATGAAGATGAAGAAATAACGGGGACCGTATTCAACATTGCCGAGGGAGTAATAGAAGTAGTAAAAACCGGTTACAAGAATGATTATTGAAAACAGAAAGAAGTTTTCCTTTCTTTTTTCAAAGAGAGAGATGATGGCAAGTTCGATGGTGAAAACCACGAGCCAGATGAATAGTCTGGTGGAGTTTGTGAGGAAATTCCAGAAGCCTCTGCCGGAATTGTGGCCATAATTGCCAAATCCCCATTTTTCCTCAGTATCATACATGCTGAACGCAAGGGTGGTGGGTGAACCAGTCTGGGCTTTATTGGCGTAAAGCAGAAAGCCTGCGGGAATGGCAAATCCGCAAATCATAACCAGATATTTGGAAAAAAGCTGCTTTTTATCCTGATTTTTATCAAAAAACTGAAGCAAACCGTAGATGAAGAATGAGAATGCCACAAAGACCGATTCCGCAGGTCTTATCAGAAGCATCATTCCGAGGGCTGTTCCTGCAAAAAAAGCGTGTATGCTTGTTCCTGATTTTTTGATTGTTCTGAAAAACAGAGCTGTAAAAATCATCAGGAAAAGAATGTGTGATGTATGTGGAAAAAGTGATAGTGAGTTAAGAACAAACATTGGGGTGAACAGGAGAATCAGAGCAGCGAGAATGCCTGTGCCTTCGTCATAGATTTCCCTGCCTGCAAGAAATGCCGCTGCAATGGCGAGAGCGCCCAGAATAGGGTTTATGAGCCATGGAATATGAAACAGCATTCCGGGGACCATAAGCAGGGGCCATCCGATGGTATATTTAGCAAACCATTTCCCGTTGTTGATGATACACATGGTATGGAATGCATCCATAGGTTGGGGCGAATCGGCATAAAGTTTGCCCGACATCAGCAGGTTGGTCTGAAAATAATAGGCAAATTCGTCAATAGCACCGAATCTGTCGCCTATGGTGAGCCTCTGCAGGGGGATTAGTAATGCAAGGGCGATTATAAAGATTATAGCTGCCGCTCTGACCGGTTTTTCCTTTGCCATAGAGCATATTTTGCCGATAATCCCTTTCAGCCCGTCCCTGCTGAATCCAGCTAACCCTGCGGCTCCAAGAAATATGGAGCCCAGCAGGAGAACCATACTCAGGATGTATTCCGACGAAAATTCCTTTATGAGAATAGACTGTACATCTTTGAGAATTGCCCATTCCGCAGTCGGTGGATAATCAAAAAACAGAATATGGCCGGACGCAGGTCCTGTATACGGCGTAATAAAAAGCTGAGCTGTTTTCTGTCTGAAATATACCGATGCTCCGAAGAGCAGAATAGCTGCTATTATAAGGATTATTCTTATGCTGCCCTTGTTGTCTTTACTCATAGAGGTGTTGTTTATCCTGTTGTTATTCTGTGCAATTCTGTTCGGGTATGATTCCGCTTTATTAAAAAGCATACCTGATAATCAGAATACCAGAATTGCCGCCCAAAGTAAAGACAAAAGCTGCCGTCGCCAAAGCGTTCAGCAGCTCTCGTTACACCCCCGCATGCCCCCGGGTAACTTGATTAACTTTATGATTAAATTTGTAATTGTCTGATTTTACCCCGCCGGAAGACTGTCCGAATGCCAAAACATATCCGGTTATTTTCCGATTTTTCATAACAGGATGTAATGACAAACGGAACAGCCATTCTGCTGTGTTCAGGGAAATGTTATGGTAACCCGGACACAGCAGGAAGCTCCATTGCCGGTCTTCCGAACGGTGTGTCGGTTTATTTGGGAAGCACCGTGTACAACAAACCGAATCTGTAATAAGTTTCACAGAAAATCATTTCTTTTGTATTTTTTTCCTGTAATTGACAAATCCGGGTTTTGTGTTTATATAAATATTAACAGACCAATTTTTGGGGGTAAAATTATGAAAAAAGATATAATCAAAGCTGTTGTGTTATTTTTTACACTTCTCCTGTTATTTGGCAGCAGCAGGGTTTGTCTGGCGGATGAATCAACAGAAATAGAACCTGGCTGGAGGGTTGGACCCATTATCATTTCCATGACAAAAGCTGATATCGAAAGAGTCTATGGCACCGGCGAAGTGTTCATTATTCCCGACGAGGAAAAGAAAGCAAATTATATGCTCCTCCAGTATAAAAACCTCGGACTGAACTTCATCTTCAAAAATGATCAGATTAGCCAAATGGAAGTCAATTATCCCAACTATCAGGTGAAAGAAGTCATAAAGGTAGGCTCCACCGTTAGTCAGGTGGAAGAAACCATGGGAAAAAATTATATCAGGGAAAACTATGTCCACTCATATCAAACCAACCTGCCAGACTATAAAATGATATACAGAGGAATCCTCTTCTTTATAAAGCAGGACAGAGTTGTGAAAATCACCGTCGTAAAGGAAAATTAGGGGATTTTGGGGTTTTTTGGCGGTTGGCGGAGGGTAGGGACCGGGGGACAGGTGTAATGCCAATTAATTAAGGCATGGATTTATCTGATCGCTCACGAGAATTATAACCGTTTGCCCAGTTCCCAGAGAAAACTTTTTGAAAAAAGTTTCCTCTGGACCTCCATCCCAAAACTTTTGAATTGGGGGACCGACCAGGGACCGGGGGGATTTGGACCGACCGGGGTTTGGGGACCATCAGAGGATACCACGCTTTTTTGGAAAAGCGAGGTATCCTCCGAACCTCCTCCCTTGAAAAACAAGAGTATTTGACTGTGGATTTGAGTGAATATTTCCTGATTCAGTGGCATTTGGGGCAGGCGGTTGTTGGCGGAGCTTGTGGTTATGGGGGTTGCTGGCGGTTGGCGTTGGGTTGTGGGACCGGGGGACAGGCGGGACGCCTGCGATCCGGCAGTCGTTGGCGGGGGTTTGTGGTTATTGGCTTTGCTGGCGGTTGGCGTTGGGTTGTGGGACCGGGGGACAGGTGGGACGCCTGCGATCCGGCAGTCGTTGGCGGGGGGGTGTGGCTATGCGGTTTGCTAGCAGTTGGCGTGAGGTTTTTGTGGGCTAAACGCTTGCCATTAAAAGAATATCACAAGTATTTATAGCCCGGATTTACCTCAATGCCCATGAATTAAGGCATGGATTTGTCTGATCGCTCACAAGAATTATAACCGTTTGCCCAGCTCCCAGAGAAAACTTTTTGAAAAAAGTTTCCTCCGGACCTCCTTCCCAAAACTTTTGAATTGGGGGACCGACCGGGGGGAGTTGGATCGACAGGGAGTTGGGGACAGTCAGATGTAACCACGCTTTTTGGGAAAAGCGAGGTTACCCTCCGAACCTCCCTCCTTGAAAAACAAGAAAATTTGGGATTGGTGTGGTTTTTACTAATTCTGTGGTATTGGGATTTACCTATGTCTGCAGGATGCTGGCGGCATTAGATATAACAGCAGGTAAAGTAGAAGTCCAGCAATTTTAAGCCCCCGATGAAGAAGAATGTGCATACTGTGGCGAGGATCCATCTGTTTGTCAGGAGATCTCCAAGTGCCACAAACATGGGCCAGGCGTTGAGAAGATGTCTTGGAAATGCTCTGAATACTTCTTCCGAGGATATGCAGATTACAGCGAGGAGAGCCGTGCAGATATACACTGTCAGGCCCGGTCTGATTTTTCTCAGATATATGCCGAGAATGAAAGCAGGGATTATATACATATACATTTCGAGGCCCTGTCCCGTGTTGTCCTTAAAATACTGAAGCTGGTCAAAGGGCATAGATACCGGTGTGAAGTGGCCCTTTAATGCGGGGAGGAAGCCGTTGAAGGACTCTGTTCTTATACCTGTAGCCAGAACGAAATGTTTAGTCGCCAGCGTCTGGAGAAGAAGAAATATTACGGGAATGGCATAAAACAGGATCCCTGCAGGAGGGAGAACCAGTCTGCGGTTTGTGTTTGATTCTTTGAAAACTCTGAGAATAAAGACCAGAACATACACTGCAAGAAGAATGATTCCTGAAACCCTTGTGCAGAGGGCAAAGCCGCAGAACAGGGCGGATAGAGCATACCTATCCTTTTCGAAGAAATACCATGAGATTATGGCAAAGAAAATATATGCAGGTTCCGAGTAATCGAGGAGTCCGGATGCGAAAAATGCCGGATATGTCATTAAAAGCAGAGCTGCGGCAAGGCTTTTGAATCGTGATGTGAAATTCCGGCAAAGACAGTATAAAGCAAGAACCGCCATTATAGAAAACAGATTGGATAGAAGGACGGCACTGAGGATGGGGTTTCCTGTAACTTTTGAAACTCCTGCAATCATGAGCGGGTAGAGGTAAGCTGCGTTTCTGAGCTGGCCTGCGGTTTTGAAGTGCTTTTCCCACATTTGGGATGTGTTAACATAGTGGATTGAATCCCAATGGTATCCAAGGGCAAGAACAGTAGGCGAAACTTTGCTTTGTGTGATAATGTCGCTATTCCGGAATATTAAGCCTTCCCTTGTTTTTCCGTTGTATGCATAATAGTTGACAAATATGGCGCCCAGCATTTTCAGGCAGAGCATTATCACTATTATTGTTATTATGTATTTTCTGTCTTTCTCGTCTTTCCACAATGTAAACATGCTATACGGTCTTTTCTTTCCAGTCTTTTTTTTGTCTATTCTGTTAAAAAACCGGCACTCCTGTATGGGAATGCCGGTTTATGCAATTCCTTTATTATGGAATCATTTTCAGTTCCTCAGGCTTTTTCTCCTGTCAGGTCATAGACATCTGCGCCGGTTATGGAAGCATTGAAGAATTCTCCTGCTTTGGGCGGTTCGCCTTTTATAAAGAGAACGCTGTCGATTTCCGGGGCGTCGTTTATGGTTCTGCCGATAGCTGTTGTGCCTGCGGGTATGTGTGAAGAAATGATGGTTTCCTCTCCGCTTATGTCGATAAGGAATCCGTCTTCCTCAAAGTTTACGCTTTCTCCTGATTCTCTGGCTTTTGCAGCAGCTTCTTCAATCAGATCGGTCATTCTCTTTCCGTTTCCGATGATGCTGTCGCAAACTGCGGGGATAACTTTTCCCACTTTCTGTGAGCGCAGTTCTGCAGAAATGCCCTGCTGAAGCTGCATTAGCTTTTCCCTGCGTCTTTCAGCTTCTGCACCTGAGGGTCTGGTTTTAAACTCTGCGCTTTGGCTGCCTTCTTCCGCTGAATAGGTGAAAACGCCCACATTATGGAATCTCATTTGTTCCACAAAATCCATAAGATGTTCGAATCTTGCCGGTGTTTCTCCGGGGTGTCCGGTGATAAAGGCTGTTCTGAGGGTAACATCGGGGATGATGTTTCTTATGCGTTCGATGAGTCCCACTGTATCTTTTTCTGCGAAGGGTCTGCCCATTTTCTTCAGAACTTCCGGATGTGAGTGCTGAAGGGGTATGTCCAGATATTTGCAGATTTTTTCTTCTGATGCGATGGTTCTGAGAACTTCGTCATCAAGGGATGTGGGATAAGCGTACATAAGTCTGAGCCAGTTGAGTCCTTCTATGCCTGCCAGCTTTTTGAGGAGTTCTGGGAGCATCTTTCTGCCGTAGATATCAAGTCCGTAAAGGGTTGTATCCTGGGCAATGAGGATGATTTCCTTATGTCCTGCGGTTACGAGCTTTGTTGCGCTTTCCACTGCATCTTCCATGGGAAGGGAGCGGTATTTGCCCCTGATTTGGGGGATAACGCAGAATGAACAGGCATGGGAGCAGCCTTCGGCTATTTTCAGGTATGCATAATGTGAAGGTGTGGAAACTTTTCTCGGCAGTTCGATCTGTTTTGAGGGTGTTTCACCGTAAAACTTTCTGACTTTTTTGCCTTCGAGGGTTTCTTTTACTACGGGTACGATCTCTTCCAGATTTTCGAGACCCATCCATGAGTCCACTTCCACAAATTCGTCTGCCAGCTCGTCTTTGTAACGCTGGGGCATGCAACCTGTAACAATAAGTTTGCCGCCGGTTTCCTGGGTAATTCCGGCGGCTTCGTATATGGTGTCCACTGCTTCCTGCTTTGCGGGCAGAATGAAGCAGCAGGTGTTTACTATAATGACATCAGCCTCTGAGGGGTCTCCCTCTTCCTGATATCCGGCATTTTCAAGGACTGCAGTCATGTTTTCAGCATCGACTGTGTTCTTGGGACAGCCAAGGGTGATTATGTGGAATGATTTATCGTTTCTCACTTCTTTTTGAACATCTCCCGGTTGGTGATGTTGTAGCTTGACAGTTCAAGCAGGGTTTTGATTACATCGCTGCCCTTGTAGAAAGTGGTTTCTTCTCTGACTTTTCCGATTCCCGGAGCGTACCATATAAAACGTTCATATTCCTGTTTGTCTTCGCTTACGGCGTGGACATAGATTTTTATGCAATCCATCTTTCTGTCAAGAATGGTAAGCTGTTCTTTGCCTTTGTATTCGTAATCGAATTTGCCTTTGATTTGTATGAACTTTGTCTGTTTCTGGTTGCCCGTTGTGCTGGTTGCACTGCTGCCTGGAGTTGATGCCGGTGCAGGTGTTGATTCGGGCTGAAGTGTAACGAAGCCTTCCCATTTCCAGGTATCTCCGTCTTTCATTCCGGTTTTGAAACGGGGTTCACCGGGGCTGTTGCGAAGTTCCCAGTCGATTGCCGGGTACTGAAGAAGGGGGAAAGCTCTTTTGTTGCAGAAAATTCCGTCCTTTGTTTTGGCGAGAAATTCTCTGTAGTTAGCTACTGAGGGAGTACCGTTCTGGAGTGTGAAGTAATCGATGCGGTAACATTCCTGATCGCCTACCATCTCCTGTCCGCCGACTACATAGATGTCTTTTGAAATCTGTGCAATGCCTGTGGGATATGTGGTGTAAGCCATATACTCCCAGTAGCTGCCGACTCCGATGGGGAAATAGTCAGCCGGAGCTTCGTTTTTACAGCCGGTTGCGTAAAAAGCGGCAATAATAAAAAAGAGCGCCAGTGCCAGTCCGATTTTGTGTTTTTTCATTAATAACCTCCGTTGAAGGGAATATTCAACTAATATGTCGTCAAATTTGCCCCCATATTCTATGATTACCGGATTATATCCTCCCGGTTATTTTTCTTCTGCTTTCATGCCTCCGTAAATTGCGATGGAGAGATCTCTGTAGAAGCATTCCACATCGGAGAATCCCGACTGACCAAGCAATGTGAGCTGATCATACAGGGTTCCCATAGTATCGGTTCCGTCCGGGTATGTTGTTTTGAGCAGTTCCTGAGAATAGTTGCTGGATCCCAGCTTTTTGCCCACTCTGTTCCAGTAGTTGCTCCAGTCTGCGGATAGTTCCCTGTTTCCTGCGCCCTGTCTGAACCGGGAAAGGGCATCAGAGCATATATTATCGAATTCTGCAAGGGAACTCTTTACTTCGTCCAGGCAAATGAAAAATCCGCCTTTTCTGAGAAGTCCGCATACATCGGCGTAAATTTCCTGTCGTCTGTTTTCCGGCAGGATGTGGATAGCGTAAGATGACACCACAACATCGAAATCTCCGGGTAGATCGCTGTACCAGTCCGGTTCCCAGAGATTTTTCTTTACGGGGGTAAAATAATCTTCAAATTCTTTCAGATTTTCCTTTGCCATTTCAAGCATTATGTCATCAAAATCTATACCCGTAACATTTGCACCCGGAAGCCCTTCAAGTATTTTTTTACTCAGGCTTCCTACTCCTGTGCATATATCAAGAACTTTTTCAACTCCGGTGAGTCTTGGGATGATAGATGTCATAAAACCATAGAGCTGCTGCCTGTCAGGATAGTATGAGTCCTGCATTTCTTCCCATTCTTCGATCATTTCGGGAATAATATTTTTCAGTGCGTCCATAGAATCTTACCTCTCAATGCTCGTTTTTCCGGAATGCATGATAAGTTAGATATTTGTCCGGCGAAGTCCTTTCATCTGATATTTATTGCTTTGTTCCAATTATACTTTGTAAAGGAATAAATATGGATGAATAGAAAACTACGGAAATTCCCTGTGGAGACCTGATATGAAGTATCACGCTTACATAACGGCAGGCGGGAGAATCAGCGGTGATTTCGCCAGTAAAGCCGGCACCGATATAAAAGCTATGATTAAGATTAACGGCAAATCCCTGATTCAGCGTGCAATATATGCGCTGATTGAGAGCGGTTCCGTTGGTAAGATTGTTGTTGTTGCCCCTGAAGAAGTAAAGAAAAGTTCTGATGTCAGGGGAGCCGACGATTTTATTTCTGCGGATGCCGATGGTGTGGAAAACATCCTGAAAGGGTTGAAATACTTCAGCGGAGAAAAGCATGTTCTGCTGTGCAACTCTGATTTGCCTTTTATCACTGCGGATTCGGTCAGGGGATTTGTGGAAAGATGTCCTGAGGATGCATTGATTTGTTATCCTGTTTATGAGCAGAACGAAATCGATCCCGTTATCAGGCCCGGCGTTCCTTCCTATATCAAGCTGAAAGACGGTCATTATACCGGCGGGGCTATTCTGCGCCTTGAAACGGAAGCTTGCATAGAGAGAATCGAGCAGATAGGCAAATCCTTTAATTCCCGCAAAAGTGCATTTGCAATGGCAAGTCTGCTGGGGTGGGGGATTGTAGTTAAGTTTCTTCTCGGGCAGTGCAGCCTAACAGATATTCTCAAAAGAGTGGAAAAGATAATGGGAGGCAGATGCGCCGCCATAAGGGGCTGTGATCCCGGAATCACCATAGATATAGATGATGAGACTTCATGGCAGTTTTCCGTTGACTATGCCAACAGACATAATTTTTCCTGAGATTGCGGATGAATAAAGGCGATATACTTCGTCAGAGATACGAGATTAATGATATAATCGGAACCGGCGGCATGAGTGAAGTTTTCATTGCCGCTGATCTTAAAAATTCCGGTTATGCCGTTGTTGTAAAAAAACTTCTCCTCACCAGGGATGCAAACCAGATAAGGGATTATCTGTATTCTTTCCAGCAGGAGTTTAAGATACTTGCATCCCTTCACCATCCCAATATTCCCACAGCATACGATTTTTTTGAGGAGAACAATCAGTTTTTTCTGGTTGAGGATTACATCAGGGGAGAACAGCTTCAGCCGGGTATGGCAGGTATGCAGCCTGATAAGGTTGTTAAGGTGATTATCCAGCTTTGTGATGTTCTGGAGTATCTGCACCGCCACAATATTATTTATCGGGACCTGAAGCCTGAAAATATCATTATGACTCCGGATGAGCGGATTTATCTTGTGGATTTTGGAATTTCCCGTATTTTTTCCCCTGAAAAGGAAGATGATACCGTAGCCCTTGGCACCCCGGGGTATGCACCGCCGGAAGCTTATGAAAAGCCTCAGACTGATGCCCGTTCTGATATTTATTCAATGTGTGTTCTTATGCATCAGATGCTTACGGGAAAAGATCCGGTCAGTTCTGCTTTCAGATTTGACGAGCCGAAAAAAATAGACAAGTCCATAGATGGAGAGCTGAGCAGTTTTGTTATGAAGGGCCTTAACCTTGAGCCTGCAAAAAGATACCAGTCTATTTCCGAATTCAGGCATTCTCTTTTTAAACTGCCCAAGCTGAGGAATAAGTTCAAATCGTACCGCAGCAGAATGGGGAAGAGGGAGGATTTCTGCCAGAAGGAAAAACCTGAGCTGGAGTTTTCACATGTGAAGCTTGGTGAATACAGCTTCACCCTCCTTGATATTATCGCTTCATCAGGAGCTTCTGTATTTGCGGCAGTCATTTCGTATATGATTTATCCCTGGTCGGGGATGTTCATTCCGGCGTTGGTTTTTATTTTTGCAATGGTGCTTATTCTGATTAATGTTCATGGAAGCAGAAGAAAAATCAACTATATAAGGATTTTTCCCTCCGGTGTGAAATACAGCGGGAAGAATGCCGATATACAGGTGTTGTGGGAGGATATATTCGCCCTTGAACTGAACCTCTCCCGGAAGTATAAGGAACTGAACATTGTTACTCTTGAAGGGGATTTCAGCTTTACGGAAAATCTGGAAGGCTGGGATCATATTATGAAAGAAGTTGTCAGGAGATCAAACCTTAAAGCGAGGCACGATATTTCCGGACTTCATCCTGAAATGGAAATTTATCAGAAAAGTCAGTTCAAATAGCTGTTAAGAAAAGGAGCCGCCATAATGTCAGATTTTCCGTTCAAACCAGAAGTTGTAGGCTGGGAACTCACACTGCGCTGCAATATGAACTGCATCCACTGCGGTTCAACTGCCGGTGAACCCAGGCCCAATGAACTTACTGAAAAGGAGGGCCTCGATCTTATAGATCAGATGGCTGAGCTGGGAACGAAAATTCTCACTCTCTCCGGCGGAGAACCCCTTATGCATCCTTCGTGGCATATCTACGCCAAAAAGCTTGTGGAAAAAGGTATTGCGGCATATATTATCACAAATGGGCTTCTCCTTGAAGCTGCCATCCCAAAAATGCTTGAAGCAGGTATGAGAAGAATCGGGGTCAGCATTGACGGCATGGAGAAAACCCACAATTTTATCAGAAACCATCCCAATTCCTTTCAGATAGCTATGAAAGGCATAAAGAAAGCTATCGAAAACGGCATTGCAGCAGGCGCAATCACTCATATTTCCAAAGCCAATATCGGTGAAATGGAAGATATGTATCAGCATTTTCTTAAAGTCGGACTCAGTTTCTGGCAGATCCAGATTACTTTCAGTCAGGGAAGGATGAAAACCCACGATGATTATGCGCTTGACCCTCAACAGATGCTGGATATAGCCGATTTTATTTACAAAAAACAGCAGGAAGGCAAAATGCAGGTTGTGCCGGGGGATAATATGGGATACTATTGCGAACCTCCCATCACAAAGCGCCCCTTCAAAGGCTGTTTTGCCGGAAGACACCTTATGGGTGTTGACGCCGACGGTTCCATCAAAGGCTGTCTTTCCCTTCCCAGAGAATTTGTGGAAGGCAATATAAGAACAGAATCACTGCGGACGATATGGGAAGATCCACAGCGGTTTAAATACAACCGTTATTTCTCAACAGATATGCTCGAAGGCTACTGCAAAGACTGCCCCAAGGGAGATCCCTGCAGGGGAGGCTGCACAGTAACAGCCTATGCCGCCACAGGCAGCAAGTTCAACAATCCCTATTGTGTTTACAGGGTAATGAGGGAAAAACAGGTGTAAGCCTGATACTCCTGTTTCTTTGGGAGGAGGCTTTTCCTGAAAAATAATCCTCTGCCAAATTTCCGGCAATTCCTGATTTTTGTCGCATGTATTCATCTACAGTAAATAAATGAGTTTTTGATATGATACTTGTGAAATCTGTCAGTTTTACGCTTATCCGGAAAAAACGAAAGTAAGTTTATGTGCCGGTCTTCTGACCAAAAGGAGTTAAATATGGAATCTGTAACTGGTGATCATCTCCAGCAAACAGCTCAACGCTGTAAAGGACATAATTTGATTTATGCAGTTCAGGACACGGATTATCTGGATTGCATAACCTTACAATCTATAGAAGGTCTGGGACTGCCTTGCTACAAGGAAATGGGCTTCAGTAGCGTAATACACTCAAGCTTCGCCGTCACGCCCAACAAGATGCCTCTCGGTTTGCTTTACACAAATATTTCCGACCTTCAGAAAGAATACGGAGATGAGAAAATTCCAGCCAAAAACCGTAAATTCGTGGAGAAAGATAATAATGAATGGTTTATGGCAACGAAAATGGCGGAGAAACTTATTGACAACAACTGCAAAATTGTTCATGTAGGTGACCGGGAGAGTGATGTTTTTGAGATTTTTGCAGCAGAACGCCCTGCCAATTCAGAGTTTATTATAAGATGGAATTTCGGTCACAAGGCAAAACGTAAAAAAAATGATGCTAAAAATGCCGATGAATCTGATAATGTCAGACTTTTTACCCTTATGGAAAAAACAGAGCCATTGGGTGAATATACTCTGAAAATTCCAGCACGCAAAGGTAGAAAGGCTGCCGAAGCAGTTATTATTATCCGCTCCGGTTGTGCTACATTTCATCCGCAAAAACATATGGAAAAACAGGGATCTTCACAACCGATAACCCTGAACTGGGTGTGGGCGGTTGAAAAAAATGCGCAGAAAAACCCCATAGACTGGAAACTTCTGACAACTTTGCCTGTTGAATCCCTGAGCGACGCCATTGAACGCGTTGAAGGTTATTCAACACGCCTGACCATTGAGGAATACCATGGCGTTCTGAAAACAGGTTGCAAAATCGAAGGTCTGCAATACCAAACGCTCGACATAGTACTCCCTGCACTCGACTTTTGTCGTATATTAGCCTGGAGAGTGTTTTATATATACAGATATGCTCGTGAAAACTTCAAAACCGATATAACACTCGTAAGCACTGAACTTGAGCGGGAAATACTCAACGCATGGCTTAAACGGGAAAGAATAAACCTTAAAGTAAAAACGGTTCAGGACTTCGTAAGGGGAGTAGGAATCCTTGGCGGCCTCCCCGCCCGTCCATCAGCCGGCAACCCGGGCATAAAAAACCTCTGGCAGGGCTTAAACAAACTTGAAGATCTTATTGAAGGCGTTATGTTATTACAAACAAGCTTCGCCGATTTTCAGGCTCTGTATGCTTCTGAGTAACATTCCCATGAATGAGCAAACTCCACTCAAATCCCCCAGCCTGATAATCTTGTTTTTCAAGGAGGGAGTTCGGAGGGCAACCTCGCTTTTTTAAAGAAGCGCGGTTCCCTCTGACGGTCTCTAAACCTCTCGGTCCCCCCTGTAGGTCCAAATCCCAGGGTCGGTCCCCCAATTTAAAGTTTTGGGATGGCGGGTGCCCGCCTGCAGGGTGGGCGCGGGGAAACTTTTTTCAAAAAAGTTTTCTCCGGGAGCTGGGTAAACCGACACAAGTCTCGTGAGCGATAAGATAAATCAATGCCTTAATTAATAGGCATTGGGGTCGGAGAAAAACCCGTTTTCCCAGAAAAGTGTGGTTTCCCCTGAGGTCTTCTGAATCCCCCTGAGCCTAATAATCCTAATAATCCCAGTAATTCCGGAAACCACTTTGTTTTGATTTGTTAATAACTTCAATATTACCTGATATAAAAAAATATGTTAAAATATAATCAGGAGTTGATGATATGAAATTAAATCCCCTTCATTCATTCAAACCCCCTGATTACCCGGCGGCAGAAGAGAAGCCTGCCGATATCACCGGGCGATTTGTTCCCCTCAGATGGCTCAAACCTGCTGTAATGGCGGGAGCAGCCTTATTCCTTCTTTTATCGCCGGCACAGCCTGCCTGGGGCGATTCTTCGGGCAAGGGTTCGGTACCAAATGTAAAAAAACAGAAAAAGTCAGAATACCGGGTTACAATAACAGAACATCATACTGCAGGCGTTATTTCTTTCTCTCCGGTTTTCTCAGAGGCGGATTCGAGAAAATTAGTTGAGGCTGAATTTGCAAAACACAGCATAACTTTTGAAAAACATAATCATAATGTGGGCACTAAAGATGAGCAAATACTTCTTGACGGCTATTCACCACTGAAAAAAATTGCTTATAAACTGGTTCATAGAGATAATTTTTCCCGGATAATCACCTGGGGGAATATGAATTTCCGCAAACTGATAACAATAGAAAGAGTTGCAGTCTCTATGGAAGAAAAACTGGAAGAGTGTGGAATACGATGCGCCTGTATTTATGTTCCCGAATATGGACCAAAAGAAGAAGCAAAAAGAGGTATGATCAGACAGATTAAAGAGGCTGCGAAAAAGTTTAAAAAGCTTTAAGGGGAGCGATTATGCAGATTAGTCCTTTAAAGGAATACAAGCCTCCCGGATTTCCGGAGTCGGATAAAATCAGTGCTAATAAGACTGAACTGTATAAATTTGTACCTGAAAGATGGAAAAAAGCAATAGCTGTAACCGGAACCGCTTTGAGCCTTCTTCTGGGATCACCTGATGCCGGTAATTGCCGTGAAATTATCAGACCTTCGGGTTTGGGTGTAAAAACGGCAACAACGGGAAGCCTCTGGTCTGTGGGTGGCAGAATAGCGGAAAGCAGACGGGATCCTACTTCTGACAAATGTGATGTTGGCGGAATCATGCTTCCTCCAATCATAGTTGATGAGGCTAGTGTGAGAAACTTTATCATCAGGGATTTTGCTGACAAAGGCATAAAATTTGACAAACGGAATTACAATGTGAACCCCGGGGGAAGTCCGATAATTCTGGATGAATATTCGACTCCGGACAGGTTCGGTTATATGGTGATCAATGAGAATACTCTGGAATCAATAAAAGAATATGGCCGTAAAAAAGATAAATACATCGAAAATGCCGAGGACGCTGCTGTTTTCATCGAAAAAGATTTGCAGAAAAACAAAAATATAAGATGTGTAATTTTTCACTGTTACGATTCCAGCTCTTGGAGTAAAGGATATCAAGATATTCTTACAAACCAGATCAGAAATTGTCTGAGAAAATACCGTATTGTTTCAAGATAAGTTTTAACTTGTCATGATATATAGAAAAAGGGATTTTTTATGTGGGAAGGTGATTCTGTGAAACTGAATCCGCTGAAGGACATTAAACCTCCCGGGTATCCGGTGCAGGAGGATAAACCTGCTGATCTTACGACTGACCTTATTCCGGTAAGATGGCTGAAAACTGCGGTGATGACCGGAGCCGCTATATTTATGATGCTTTCACCTCCGCAGCCTTTATTTGCTGATTCTCCGGCGGACATATTAAAAGACAATGGTTCTGGAATAGCAGTAATGAATAAAAATCAGTGTTCAGCTCATGGGGGGTATATAAGGATTACAAAAATAACTAAAGTTAAAGTTGATCTGATAAAACCGGTAGCTTATGATGATCTGAGAAAACTAACGGAAGCTGAGTTTGCAAAACATAATATTTATTTTGCCGGACACCATCATAATGTGGGGACCAAAGATAATCCCTTTTATGTTGACGGATATTCTTCAAAAGATAAAATAGCCTATAAGATAATTTGCCTTGGTAATTATCGGGAGATGCTGGAGTATGAGGGTGTCAGAAAACCGGACATTTCTCTTCTTGAAAAATCAGTGAATTCATTTGAAACGAAACTCAGGCAGTGCGGAATACGATGCGCCTGCATTTATATCAATGAGGGTTTCTCAAAAGAGAGTGCAAAGGGCAATATCTTAAAACAGATTGATCAGGCTGTGAAAAAGCTTAAATAACTTCAGGAGAGAATCGTTATGCAGATTAGTCCTTTAAAGGAATACAAGCCTCCCGGATTTCCGGAGTCGGATAAAATCAGTGTTAATAAGGCTGAGCTGTATAAATTTGTACCTGAAAGATGGAAAAAAGCAATAGCTGTAACCGGAACCGCTTTGAGCCTTCTTCTGGGATCACCTGATGCCGGTAATTGCCGTGAAATTATAAAACCTTCGGGTTTGGGTGTAAAAACGGCAACAACGGGAAGCCTTTGGTCTGTGGGCGGCAGAATAGCGGAAAGGTATTCGGATCAACCGAAGATGCATGCTCAAAATGCCGGAGCTGTTAGCTTTGATGGAAATATAGCAGGATTTAATATCCGTAATTTTTTCAACGGTCTGAGTTTGAATCGTAAATCAAGCTCTTTCGAAGAGGCTGAAGCAGTTAATGTTTGTGAATTTGTCAGAGATGAGTTTGCAAAAAACGGCATAAAATTTGATAAGCAGAACTACAATGTGAACCCCGGAGGCAGTCCGTTAATTCTGGATCAATATTCGACTTCGGATAGATTTGGTTATATGGTTGTTACTAAAGAGAATAGTGATTCCATAAAAAATTATTGCGGTAAAAAAGCTGATTATATCGAAAATGCTGCTGAGGCTTTTGCTTTTATTGAGAAAGATTTGCTTAAAACAAAAAAAATCAAATGTATTATTTTCCCGAGAGGAGAAAACAGAGTAAAATTCCTGGTTTACCGGATCAGAAATTGTCTGAGAAATTACCGTGTTGTTTCAAGATAAATTTGAACTGACCGGGATTTCTGACAGATCAGGAGAGTGTAAGGAAGCTCTTTCCCCTTGTTGATTAATCGTTTTTTCAGTTATAATAGACTAAAGGCATCACAGACCGGAAGCCCGATTCAGATACGGATTTGATCAAAGCAGGGAAGTATTGCTAATCCGGGAAAAATTGTATTCACCGGTTTGTGTGGTTTAATATGATACCATTTACATAAAATAGCTGTTTAGGGAAGGGATGCCGGAGCGGAATTTCGATACGGATTTTTGAATATATTCGCAAAAGCTGCAGCTTTAATCGGATATACGGAGCTGGCAGGGGTTGTGATTGCCGAACAACTATTTTTGAAAAACCGGTATAAAAGTAAGAGAAAATTATGAATATTTTTGATGGCAGAATCGTTAAAACAATCATTGTTATTATTGCTGTTTTTTGTTTCAGTTTAGCTTTTGGCTGTAAGGGAAAGGGAAGCGCAGGAGGGACTGTTTCCGTAAATACCCGGGCAGATGCCGGTTTGTGGAATACTTTCCATGGCTGCGGTTCCAGAAACGGCATTGCTATGGCTGAAGGTCCCGGAAAAGGGAAGGTTTTGTGGAAAGTTCATCTCCATAAAGCGATTCGATCCTCGCCGGTTATGTGTGAGGGTGGAAAAATCCTTGCAGCTTCCGACGATGGAAATCTATACTGCCTTTTGTCAAATGGAGTTGTGGAATGGAAATATGAAGCTGGTGGAAAAATATTTTCAACACCTGCTGTGGATGAAAAAGGGCATATATTTTTCGGATGTGATGATAACAACCTTTATTGCCTTTCTTCCAATGGAAGATACCTCTGGAGCTTTAAAACAGGCGGATTCGTAGGTTCATCGCCTCTTATCATGCCCGATGGAAGTCTTGTGTTCGGTTCAGGTGACGGAAATATTTACTGCACGGATTCTTCAGGCAACAAGCTCTGGGCTTATAAAACCGAAGACTGGGTCTGGTCAAGCCCGGCTCTTGCTTCCGGTGGGAATATTGTTATCGGAAGCGATGATGGTTATGTTTATTGTCTGGATTCGAAGGGATTGCTCAGGTGGAAGTTTAAAACCGATTATTCGGTGATGTCAAGCCCTTGCGTATCGAAAGACGGAACAATCTATATAGGATCCGATGACGGCCATCTTTATGCTTTAACTGCGGACGGGAAAAAGAAATGGGCTTTCGAAGCCGGTTATCATGTGGGATCCACTCCTGCCATTGGTCCTGACGGTTGTGTTGTGTTTGGCGCTGAAAATGGAAATGTGTATGCGGTAACTCCTGAAGGTGCTGCAAAATGGACATTCAGAGCCGGTTATGATGTTTTTTCATCTGCTGTAATTGATTCTGAGGGGAAAATATACTTTGGAGCAGGGGACAGGCATATTTATTGTCTTGATTCCAAAGGGATGCTGGTTTGGAAAGTTATGACAGGGGATGCAGTGGTTTCATCACCCCTTATCGGAAAAAACGGTGTTCTTTATGCCGGCGGTATGGACGAATACTTTTATGCAATCGGAGAATAGCAAATGGATGAAGTTTTTGAAACAGTAAAAAACGAAGCAGATTATCCCGAAAGGAAAACAACTCCATTTTCGGATGATGAAGTGAAGGAACTTTTCAGCCCTGATTTCAGTGTGCTTGTGCATTGCAGCAGCGGCTCAAAAAATCCCGAAAAGAATATTCCTGTTTTGATTTCTTCACTTGAGGAGTATAAAGAAGGCAACTGGGAAGTAATACTCCTTGACAACGCCAACAGTGAAAACCTGAAGAATTTTGAAGGCAGATTCGGAAAAAATCTCCGTGTGATAAGAAAAGAAAACCGCGTAGGGTTATGCACTCTGCTAAATGATGGGTTTTCTGCCTGCAGATATCCTCTGGTTCTTGTTCTGGAAGACGATGTGGAAGTTACTCCCGGTTTTATCCGTCCCCTTCTTGCCGCTATTTCAGAAGATGAATATTTTGCTGTCATACCCCAAATAAGGCTTAAAACCAAAAAGGACATGGTGTATTCCTTAAACCTTCTCCATTTCAGAAATGGCGGAATAGAAGTTCAGGAAATACCTGACGGTAAGTTTCCTGATCCTGTTTATGTGCCCAATGTTTCTTTAACTGCCTGTCTGATAAGAAAAGATTTCGCACTTGCCCTCGGCGGGTTTGATCCATTGCTCGATCCGTTCTTTTTTGCTGATGTGGATTTGGGATACCGTGCCTGGAAGCGGGATCAGAGAATTATTTATACAAGGGAAAGCATTGTATATCATAGTGATGAGGATCCTTATACGGAAAGTTTTAAGGGAGAAGAGCATCTCTGGATGAGGTTCAGGAACCATCATGTTTTTGTGGAAAAGAATATTACTGACGGAAATATGTATTCCCAATATTCATCAAAGATGTTTAAGACTTCTGCCGCAATAAAGCTTGGCTTTAACAAGGATCCTATCATAAAAAAAGGACTTGAATCCATAGACAAAATCAAAAAGGAATTATCAGAAAAAAGAAAGATCGAAAAAAAGCAGGCATCCATCGGCGATACCGAGCTTTTTATGCTGTTTTCATCCCATCCTGACAACCGTTTGTCCATAGCATAAAAAAATATTGATAATGCCTTGATACAGAAGGGTTTTCCTGGTTTATGGCAAAATATAATAATAACCGTATGATGGACCATATATAGCATGTAACGCAGTATCATATACAAAAAATGCTTAACCTCAAAAAGAAATAATACCGGTTTCCCTTTTAAGCATATATTGTGATTCATGCAATACAAACAATGTGCAAGGGAGATACCGGCTTTTTTTATTTGCCGGCATAATCTTCATTAAGGGGAGAGAATAATGTGGTTTATACGGCGGTTCAATGATCTAAGGATCAGCAGAAAGCTGCTTCTCGGTTTCCTGTTTATCGGGATAGCAGCAATCACGGCAATTAGCTATGCAGGCTACAACACAGCAAGAACATCCCTTGAAAAGGAATCGTTCAACAAACTGACTGCAGTAAGGGAATTAAAGGCAACCCAAATCGAAGACTATTTTCAGCAGCTTCGCAATCAGGCGGAAACATTTGCAGAGGACAGAACCATCGTTGAGGCGATGCATGATCTGAAAAAGGGATTCCACTCAATCCACAAAGACCTTAATATCACTCCCGAAAAAATGGCGCAACTGGATGAGAATCTCAAAGTCTATTATCAGAATGAGTTTCTCAAAAGGCTGAATGACAATCTGACGAAAAAAGTAACAACTTATGCTCCCAACTGGCCTCAGGATATTGACTCAAGAATCTGTCAGTATCTATATGTGTCATCCAATAAAAATAAAGTGGGAGAAAAACTGAATCTTGATGATGCGGGAGACGGAAGCTTTTATAGCCGTGCTCATGCAAAATACCATCCCATTATCAAAAACTACCTTACAAAATTCGGTTATTATGATGTATTTCTGGTTGATCCTGATACCGGACACATTGTTTATACGGTTTTTAAGGAAGTTGACTACTCAACTTCGCTCCTTTACGGACCCTACAAAGACACAAATCTGGGTCAGGTTGTGAAGGAAGCATTGAAAGGGAAAAAAGGCTTTGTAAAGCTGGCGGACTTTAAGCCTTATGCTCCTTCTTATCAGGCTCCGGCTTCGTTTATCGCATCACCGATTTATGATGATGGTAAACTCATAGGCGTGCTGGCGTTTCAAATGCCTGTGGATAAGATAAACAAAATTATGACAAGCAACGAAAAATGGCCTGAAGTGGGTCTTGGTAAAAGCGGTGAATCATACATCATCGGTGACGATTACACAATGCGCAACCAGTCCCGTTTTCTGATTGAAGACCCTCAGGGTTTTATCAACACAATCAAAAAAGCAGGCCTTCCTTCGGATACCGTTGATGAAATCAATACTTTTAAAACCGCTATCGGACTTATGCCGGTTAAGACTACCGGAACACAGGCTGTAATGAACGGACAGAAAGGTGAACAGCTTTTTAAGGATTACAGGGGAGTTGAAGTTCTTTCTGCATTCAGGCCTCTGAATATCGAAGATGTCAAATGGGGCATCATGAGTGAAATCGATAAAAGCGAAGCTTTTTCACCTGTGGTTTCTCTCAGAAATCAGATAGTCATGTGGGCTGGAGTTCTGCTGGTAATCATTGTGGTTGTTGCATTCTGGTTTGCAGGGTTGATTACAAAACCTATTCTTGAGGCTCTCAATGCGGCAAACAGCCTTTCCAACGGTGACCTTACCATTGATATTCAGGTAAACAGTAAGGATGAAACAGGCCAGCTTATGAACGGTATGAAAAATATGCTGGATGCTCTCAGGCAGATTATTCTTCAGGTGAAAATGGCGGCTCAGAATGTTGCTTCAGGCAGTAAGGAATTGAGCGCCGCTTCCCAGGATATTTCTCAGGGAGCAACGGAACAGGCTTCTGTGGCCGAGCAGGTGTCATCTTCTATGGAAGAGATGGCTTCGAGTATCAAAATCAACACTGAAAATGCATCAAGCACAGAGAAGATTGCAATGAAAAGCTCAGTGGAAGCTGCTGAAGGCGGAAAATCCGTGAAGGAAACTGTTGAAGCTATGAAGCAGATTGCAGGTAAAATCGGTATTATCGATGAGATTGCAAGGCAGACCAATATGCTTGCTCTGAATGCAGCCATTGAAGCGGCAAGGGCAGGAGAACATGGCAAAGGTTTTGCTGTGGTAGCTTCTGAAGTCAGGAAACTAGCAGAAAAGAGCCAGAATGCCGCCGGTGAAATTGTGGAGCTTTCCGCACAGGGGCTTACAATTTCCGAAAAAGCAGGGCAGATACTTGACACAATTGTACCCGACATCAGAAAAACTTCTGATCTGATGCAGGAAATCAGTATCTCAAGCAATGAGCAGAATAAGGGAGCGGAGCAGGTTAATAAAGCTATAATCCAGTTGGATCAGGTGATTCAGAAGAACGCGGGAATGTCGGAAGAAATGGCTTCCACAGCCGAAGAACTGGCTTCTCAGGCGGAAAGTCTGCTGGATTCAATCAGCTTCTTCAAAATGGAGGAAGAAGGCGGAGCTTCAGGCTATTCTGCAAAGAAATCCCGTTATTCTGATTCCGGATTCGGTAAAAAGACAGTTTCAGGCAATGGTGAGAAGAGAACCAAATCTTCAACCTCAGCAGTAAGAAATGAGGGGAAGAATGGGACTGCAGGAGCAAAGGCTTCCGGGAAAGTTCAGGCAAAACCCAAAGGAGCTATACTGCTTCTGGATGATGACTCTGACTCCCATAAGGAAAGCGACTGGACTGAATATAGATAACAATTAATCAGGAAGCTGTTCTGAAATACTGTGGAAACAGAGGGTTTTGGGACAGCTTCTTTTATTTTACTGGGGATCGTGAACGAATCCTATTCCTTCTTCGTTTATATCATCAGCTCTGTGCTCAGGTTTTATGTCCTGTTTCTTCTTCTTTTTTTTCTTTTTATCGGAGTTTTCGTTCTGCTTGTCAGTGGAAACCTCTTCTTTTTTGGGCAGCAGGTTTTCAAACACAGGGGGTTCACTCTCCTTCATATTTTCAGAACTTTCCGGTTGATTTTCCGGATTCGGGGTTTCTGTATGAGGCTGCCGGATAATGTCTTTTAGCATATCGGGATTCAGAAGCTGAACCGGTGACGAAACCGCCGGCAGGGGAGTGGTCTGTTTTGCCTCTTCGCTTTCTGACGCTGATTCATGCGCCGGAACAGTCATTGCAGGGGTTTCTTCCATTACAGGCATAATCTTCATTAATTCGGGAGTTTCTGCTCCTTCTGTGTTTTCCGTTACTTCCTGAAACGAACCTTCGCTTATAACCGGTGAAATTGACATTTCATCATCTTCGTAAATCTCTTCCTGTTCATCAAATCCCGCCCGGTTCTCTTTTCTTACTTCCTGATCAATCTCTTCCTGTGTAAGTGTTGATGTTTCGGCTTTTTCAGGCTGAGTGTAAATATATCTGATATACATCACGCCAACAAAATTATTTACCGCATGGGCGATTATGGGAACCAGCAGATTGCCGGTTTTTATATAAAGAATGCAGAAAAACACACCAGCCAGAGCCGACCAGAACCCCATAAACCATGTGTCTTTGCTCGATGTATGCAGTGCCCCGAAGATTAAGCTTGCCGCAATTATACCGAATTCTTTCATCAGGATCCCTCTGAAGAAAACCTCCTCAGCTATACCTGACATAACCGCCATCATAATAATATCAGGGAAGGAAACCTTTGAAAAAATGGGGTAAATCATCTTTTCTATCATTTCCCGCATCTTCAGGTTGAATGCGAATTTGTCGATAAGATAAAACAACCCGCTGGAAGCAAGAACCACACCGCCCATCAATATGCCGAGTATTATGGAACCTTTGTCAAACTTTATATTTTCAAAAACAGGTATCCTGCGCAGGAATATCCACACAAAGCTTATGGCAAGCAATGTAGCTTCTACTATTAACACCAGTTTTGCAACCGGAATTCTTGTCTTTTTTAAACCTAATGACGAGAGAATCATAACTAATCCCCCTTTTTATTCAATTATACCAGAATCATATACAAAAAAGAACCTCTGACGCTTTCCACTGCATGGATTTGTTTTTTTGAGTGAGGGAGGCGTCAGGCGTAATGTCCCTGAATTAAGGCATGGATTTATCTGAACGCTCACGAGAATTATATCCTTATGCCCAGCTCCCGGAGAAAACTTTTTGAAAAAAGTTTCCTCCGGACCTCCATCCAAAAACTTTTGGAATTGGGGACCGACCGGAGGGGTAAGGACCGACGGGGGGTTGGGGACCGTCAGAGGGAACCACGCTTTTTTAAAAAAGCGAGGTTACCCTCCGAACCTCCCTCCTTGAAAAACAGGAGTATTGGGCTGTGGATTAGAGTGAATTTTACTAATTCAGTGGCATTGGGATTAGAGGACTGGGGGACCGTCAGAGGGAACCACGCTTTTTGGGAAAAGCGGGGTTTCCCTCCGAACCTCCCTCCTTGAAAAACTGGAGTATTCGGGATAAGAATTTGAAAAGTTTTTATTCCTTCAGCGGTGTATGGGGATGCTTCCCCCGATTTCCAGCCTTTTTGAAAACTACAAAGCAGATTTCAAAAAAGTATGAATTTAGAAAAGAAATGAAAATCGGTATGCAGAAAACAAGATTAAAGAGAGCGGAAAAATGATGAACTGAAAGTTTTAGCCGGAAGGGTTTGGGAAGCCGGCTTTTTAAAAAAAGAGGGTTTCCCAAAAAACTTCTGGATAAGGAACCCTACAAAATAAAACTGACGCCGGTTTTCCGGAATAAACACCGCACATTGCCTGTATTTGAGGCGTGGCGGATATTTCGCAGAAACCGGCGTCAGTTGTTTTCAGTTAACAGATATTAAACCTATGATTACTTTCTGGTTCCGCTCCAGGTTCCGTCGGGTTTTTTACTGGTGTCAAAACCATACCACCATTTGCCGGTAAAACTGTTTCCATCGGATGAAATGATAAAAACGAATGCGCCGGCGTCTTTTTCAGGTTTATGGGTCGGGGCCTGGGACCAGGTGCCGCGGATTGTCTTGCCTTCGTCAGCAAGTGAACCTTTGAGTACGCCTTCTTTGTGGGTGTAAGTTCCCGTTAAGGCATTACCCTTTACTGCCAGATGCATATCTCCCCATTCTGATGACCATGTGCCGCTCCAGTGATCCTCTGCAAATACCGGCAGCGACAGGCAGAAAACTGATGCAATGACTGCAATGGCGAGGAACATAAGTGTTTTTCTTCCGGACATATTTAACCCCCTTATTTTTTTCTGGAACATACGCACTCTTTTGATTTTTCTACTGTCTATTTCATTTTTACATTTATCCCCATGAAAAATCTTTCTGTAAAATACGCAGGTTCCATTTTTATGTTGCCAATTAAAAATTATATCATAAAGATAATTATCCGTAAATATAAAAACTGCTCCGGAAGCTTGATAGTTTCAGAGCAGTTTGATATTTAAACCTTTTATGGGTTATTTGCCTTTGAGTATGTTTTTGCCTACTTCATAAACGCCTTCTGCAACCCCTTCAGCTACGCCTACTACGCCGCTGACGACGCCTTTGCCGGTTTCAAATCCGATTTTCCATCCGGCTTTTGCGCCTACTGCTCCGCCGATTATGCCGCCTTCTGTGGCGCTCTGGAATGCAACTTCGGTCTTTGTTCCTTTGTTGTCTTCCACAGCTTTGTCAACTTTCTTTTCGACACTGCTGATCATCTGGCTGTAAGCTTCCGTCTTGTCGCCAAACCATGAAAGAAGACCTGAAGCAATGAGGCCTGCGCCTCCGCCGATTGCTGCTCCGAGAGGTCCGCCTACTGCAAATCCTGTGCCTGCACCGATTGCAATATTCTGAAGGAAAAGGGTCGAATAGAAAGGTCTGGTCTGATTATTTCCCTTGTAGTCGCTGATACCTTCGCTGAGACCTTTCACTGCACCGGGAAGAATATGCAGAGGTGTTGAAACCACTGCTACTGCTGTTCCTGCTACGCCTTCGATAACTTTGCCGGGAAATGAGATTATTTTCTGGGCAAGAGTCTTTTCAGGCTTTGAAATTGTAACCTGATCCGCGGGCGGGGCAACCTGAGGTTCCTGCTCAAGTTTCGCCGGTGGATTCTTTACCATATTGGTATTTGTATAATTAAGTGATCCGGCATCTCTTATTTCTGTCATTTTACTTTACCTCCTTGTTACCCGTCCTTAGTCTTTCAGTCCGCTGAGTCCGCCGGCAATGCCTTTGGCTATGCCTTTACCAGCATCGAATACGCCGTCAACAACGCCTTTGCCTGCCTGAAAAGCTTCTTTGAAGCCTTCTCTTGCGCCGGCACCGGCACCTGTCATTGTGCCTTCGATTCCATCACGGAATGTTTCATAAACAGTCTTTTTGCGATCGCCGTACTGATCGGGCTGATTTTCATAAACATTGCCCGACTGTGCGTTTCTTACAGCATCGGTAACGCCTTTGGCGTATGCTTCGTCTGCTTCAGTGTGGTCTGAAATTGCTGAGTATATAAGGCCCACACCGAGACCCACACCTGCGCCGATTCCGATTCCGAGGCCCACAGGTCCGCCCAGCAGCACTGCTGTGCCGGCTCCTGCGAGAACTGATTCTGCTGTAACCATAAATCTGTGGAATCCGCTGCTTGCTTTTTCCCTTGTGGTTGAGCCGACTACCGTTCCCTGAGCTGCTCCGTCTAATACGCCGAGGCCTGCTCCAACAATACCTGTTGCTGTTCCGGCGATTGTGCGGGTTATGTTGCGGGGTGCGCTGATGATGGCATCGAGCACTTTTTTGCCCAGACCGGGTTTTTCACCTTCCTGAGCCGGTTTCTCTTCCGGTTTTTCGTATGTGCCGGCAAGAGCACCCGCCATTCCTTTTGTGCCCTCAATAACTCCTGAAACTATGCCTGCGCCGTAGCCTGTGCCCTGTTTGAATCCTTCAACGCCGCCGTGTACTGTTCCGACGATGGCGCCTTCTGTGAAGTTCATAACTGTGTCTTTAATCTTTGATTCTGAAGGTGTATTGTCAGATGTAGCTGTTTTTGCTTTTGTTCCTACAAATTCACCTATTTTTTCCATCGAACCGGATTTGCCTGACAGACCTGCAAATATGAGGCCCACCACGCCGCCTGCGATTCCGCCGATAACCGGTGCTGCAGGAATCATTGCGCCGGCTGCGGCTCCCATTGCTACATAGCCAAGGCCTGACATTACGCCGTGGACGCTTTCCGCTCTGCTTTCATGTCCGGTAACTCCTGCGACTCCGCCGCCGAAGAATCCGCCTACAGCATTAGCTGCTGAAGTAACTATGCCGACCGGCGAACCGATTACTCTCTCAACAAACTTTCTTGCTGTGCTTATATCTTTTTTAATCTCTACTTTGTCTTTCGGTTCTGTTTGTACCGTTTCTTCCGTTTTAGCTGCAATTTTTGCTGGGAGGTTGTTATATTGCCTGTCTGCTCCTCCAACCGCTCCTATTCCTGACATACCTGCACCTCCATGTGATGAATGAAAATACTTTTCCAACTTATTACGAGAATTATAACAGAAACAACATACAGAGTAAATTGTTGTCATGTTAAGAACATGTTAACAAATAACCTTATCTGCCGCCTTCTCTCTGAATCATTTTTATGATTTCGTTTTCGTGGGGGACTCTGCCGTTGATTTTCACCTGACCGTTTATTACAACCGCAGGCAGCATCATTGGACCATAGGATGAAATTTTGATGGGATCCGTTACCAGTTTGATTTTTGCAAACAACTGGATTTTCTGAAGAGCGGTTTTTACATTTTCAACCACTCTGTCAGTCTGGGCATCTTTAGCTCCGAGTATCTCGATATTCATAGTAACTCCCCTTCCTCATCTTTAAAGTGATATTATTTTTTTGTTACATCCCCGCCTGAAGGAAGTTCTGCTCCTCTTGGCCAGAAATAGGCAAACAGCAGCATACTATATCCTGCAAAAGCATAAAACCAGTTCATGTTGCCTGAAAGAATAAACAGGGCAAAGCCAAAAATTGCGGGTATTTCGCAAATGCTTAAAACTATCATTGCATGAGTCATTTTTGTCTGGATCGGATTTGAGCTTGTCTGCAGTTTTCCGGGGAGTTTGTTTTTCAACAGCAACATTACGCCGGACAACACAAGACATATCAACGAAAGAGAAGCAGCCATAACTAAAAGAGTGCTCCCGTTTCTGTGAAACAGCTCAGCTTTTTCGTTATTCTGCCATATAAGACAGATAATATAAAGCACCGGAGTCATTAACAGGTTTGAAAACCCTATAACATTAATAGTGATATTGGAATACTGCATACAGTAGAACCTCAATGTGTGCAAAGTTAACGCTGGTTAGTCCATTTTCAGTTTTACTTCTGTTGGTGAAAGGAAGTTGATATACAGTTCCTTTTTCAGGTCTTTAAGATGGATTGCTGATTTTTCCTTCTTATTACCTTCGCCGTTGTTATCAACTGACACTGAGGAACCGGTTTCCACCCAGATTCTGACGGTTCCCTGTTCAATATTGATAATATTATCTTTTCCATAGTTAACAGTCGTTTCCGCTCCGGCGGGTATTTCAAGACTGGCTGACCAGGGTGCTGCCGCATCTAACATAAATTTGCTGACATTCTGTTTCAGCCTGTAGAAAGCTTTTCCGTTCTGAAGGTATGTTGTTCTGTCTTTGCCGTTGACAGTCAGTTTTTTCAGGCTTTTTCCCGATTCGATTCTGAACCTCGGAGTTTCCTGATCGTTTGATTCCTGTTGTTGCCTGCCTGATCGTAAATCCGCAAAATACCAGAAAAGAGCTGCTATGCCTGCCAGAAAAACTATGACGAAAAATACAACAGCGATTCTGTTAATTTCTGAGCCTGCTTTTACTTCCTTTTTTACTTTTTTCAGAGGCTCCCTGCCTTTGGTTTTTCCCTTTTCCCGGCAGAAACAGACACTAATTGCGGCAATATTATCATCAGCATCCCTGAGTTTTGCGCTGTCGGTCAGTTTTTCACTCTGTCTTGTGCAGTCTTCCTCTGCTGATGTTATCCGGGTGATGTCTTCATCAGAGAGAACATTGTAAAGCCCGTCTGTGCAGAAAAGGAGGCGATCTCCCGGAAACAGTTCTCTTGTGTCAAACTGGGGCAGAGTCATTTCCTCGATGCCTATTTTTCTTACAATAACCCTTTTTGACTGTGATTCTGTTCCGTTGTAGTCCGAAGGTTTTATAACAAGTGACTGGTCAACGGTTATCTGATCCGTTCTGCCGTCCCTGAATAAATATAGCCGGCAGTTGCCAATGTGGGCTGTGAACAGCTTTGTGCCTTCAAGAACGGCAAGCGTGAGCGAAGCCCCCATTTCAACAGCTTCTGTCTGTTCTTTATCGTACAGTTTACTGTTGGCATTTTTCAATATATTGTCGAGTTGCTGTTCCCAGTCGATTTTTTCTTCGGATACAATTTTCCGGAAATCCGAAATACAGGAATCCATAACTGTTTTCAGTGCAATGGATGCGAAATTTTCATTAAATTCTGCTTCTGCATCACAGACAAGAAAGAAATAAAGATCCTTTCCGTCCTGTGTTTTGCGGCATTCAACCGACTGTCCATCTTTTCTTCCCGTTTTACCTTTGAGAAGGTGGGATGGGTAGTGGTAAACGGACGACCCTGTTGTAATCTTCAAGCTTCGCCCTCCCCCGGAAAAGGCTTGTTTATAACCTGATCCCTTGTAAATATTTTGGACTTAAACAGTTTTTTTCCTTTGAAAATATGCAGTAAAATTTACTATTCAAATCAGGAAAACATCTTTATCCAAAATTCATTTTTTTCTTTATTATTGTTTGTCACTTTTCTTCTTTTTTCAGGTGTTTCAGGCAGATGTGAATTGTCTGAAAAAGGATTGCGCTGAATCGGGGTGGATTTGATATAGGAGATGAGTAGCGTGTTGCTGAAGGACTAATATGGTATAATATCGTATATAAACAGAAGGAACGGGAGAAGGTCCCTGTATTTTTCAATCAACCTGAGACTGGTGAATTATGACAGAAAACAGATTACCCCCCGCAGACATGATTAGGGATATTTTCTGGCGGTCAGTTGATATGACCGATATTACAAGGCTCATTCGAAAAAATGTAGCTTATGAAAACGGCATTCTCAAAGTATCCGGCGAAGAATTTCCCCTTGAGGGATTTAAGCGGGTTTTTCTTCTCGGTGTGGGAATTGCCGCCTACCCTATGGCGCAGGCTTTTGAGGTTATGCTTGGCGATAAAATAAGTCAGGGTGTGATTATCACGCCTCCGGGTTTTGGCGGAAAACTGGAAAAGGTTCAGACAAAGGAAGCTACAAGCCCCCTGATGGACAAGACCAGTTTCAGATCCCTAAGGGATTTGCTCTTTATGGCGGAAAGCGCTACTGATGAAGATTTGATTATTCTTCTTTTGTCAAAGGGAACCGCTGAAATTCTCGAAAGTCTCCCTGATACCGTTTCTGTTTCCGATTACACCAATCTGCTGAAAACCCTGAGAGCTTCGGGCGCACGGAAAGAAGAGATTAATTCTGTCAAAACCCATATGTCCCGCACCAAAGGCGGGCAGTTTCTCAGTTTTTCGCACCCCGCCACGCTTATTTCCGTTATTGTTTCCGATGAACCCGGCGGAGATATCTGGAAAACATACCAGTCGCCCACTTATGTTGATCAGACCACTTTTGACGACTGCAGAAGAATTCTGATTCGATACAAACTTCCCCTGAAACTTCCCCCTTCGATTCTTAATCATTTCAATCTCGGGATAAGGAAAAAAATCCCTGAAACCCTTAAAGAAGGAGATGAAAAGCTTGTAAAGGTTCTCAATTATGTGATACAGCATTCATCATCCTTTGCCGCCGACGCCCTGTCCGCAGCGGAGCAGGCAGGCTTGTCCGCTTCTATCCTTTCAACCCGCCTTGAAGGTGATGCAGAGCAATTGGGCAAGTTCTTCGGTAATATTATTAAGGATATTGCAGAATTCAACATACCTCTGGAAGCTCCATGCGCCTTTATTGCGTCGGGCAAAACAGACCACTCGGAGGAACTCCGTCTTGAGGAGATCTGTGCGCTGGCTATGTCCTGTGCCGTTCAGATAGATGGAATTGATCGGGCATGGTTCCTTGCGGGTTCGTCTTTTAATTTTGAAGACGGCGGTTCCGTTGGAGTGGTAGTCAACTGCAATACTATCAACGAAGTCAGAAATATGGGCGCTGATCCTCTGGATTTGATTCGTGAGAGAAAAGCCCATGTGTTTTTCAGGGATCAGAAAATGCTCCTTACCGGAAAACCGAATCTGATAGACTGTGGCGACCTTTATGTAATGATGGTAGTTTAAAATGGCTGAAATTTACGAGATAATATACAATTCTTACAGGATGGTGCGGTGATGGACGAGATAAACAGAGAGATACAGGCGCTTGGAAGTGATGACCGTGAAATCCGGGAAGCGGCTGTTGTTCGTATAACCAAACTCACCGGCAAAAGGGTCGGCGACACTATGTGCAGGGAAATTGACAAAACAAGCAATCCCTTTCTTAAAAAGACCCTGACTCTGGCACTTGGTTACAGAGGTGATGCGAGAGCTGTTGACGGCCTTGCAAAATACCTCGAGGAAGGTGATCCGGAAACTGCTCTTTCAGCTATAAACTCTCTTGCTATTATTAATGATTATCATGTTGTGCATCTTCTTATTCTCGCGCTCAGCAACAAATTCAAGGAAGTGCGGAGAAGAGCTGCGGATCTCCTCAAATCAAGAGATATTACTTTTGGGGATGCATTTGTTGATGCTATGGAGAGAAGAAGGGGCGGATCTGATCGACTGGCTCAGATTGAAGATGTAAGAATTATTGCTCCTCTCCTCAAGGCAAGAGTCTCAAGAAATATCGAAATGCGCTGGGCGGCTCATGATGTTTTATCCCGTCTTGGGGATTTTGCTGTTGAAACATTTATTGAAGCTCTCCGTACAAGAAACAAAAAGGTAAAGCGGGAAGTTGCCGGTTATCTTGGAAAACTCGGTGATATGCGGGCTTTGCAGCCGATTACCGAAATGCTGGCAGATGAAAACGCAGATGTGAGAAGCGATGCCGTTATTGCCCTCGGTGCTCTGGGTCATCCTGATTCATTCGATTATATCATCAGCAGTCTGAGGGATCCGAAAACTGCTGAAGCTGCTGTTGAAGCTCTGGGGCTTTTTGGCGGCGAGCAGGCATTTGATGCTCTCATAAAGATTATTGACACCAAAGATATGGCTATAAAAAACGCTGTGCTGAAAACTCTCGGAAAAATGGGGGAAACTCGTTGTCTCGACAAGCTTTTTGATTTGGAAAGAAAAGCGAAAAATCCCAAATTGAAACAGGCCGTTTTAACTACCGTAGAGCAGATTGTCAACGCCAACAGAGCACTTGAAGACAGTGTGGCGGAAATGCGCTGTTCCCACTGTTTCAGCAAATTTGCAGGCTTTGTACACAAGTATTCATTATTTAAAAAATATTCATTCTACGCCTGCTCCGAATGTAAAAGTTCACTTGGAACTTACGGAATTGAAGAGATTGTTGCCGTAATAGACAATCAGATGGAAGAATCCGCCGTCAGAGAGGGCGGCACTCTCATTGTCAACTGGCTTGCCAACAAGAGGCCCTTTGAATTTGACGAACTTCGGATACTTGAAGCAGAAGACGCCGATGTAAGAGAATTTATAAAAATTGCAGTTATCGAATCCAAAATGGAATCATTCCGGAACAGAATGAAGTCTGTAACTGTTACATTTGGTGCAGGGCTTTCACTTTCTGACGAAACCATGAATGACCTGAAAAAAATCTTTAAGGTAGCAATCCATCCATAAATGTACTGTAAAAAGTGTAAGGTTAAAATGGAAGAGCAGAAACGAAGCTTCCATAAAAAACGGAAATGGATTTGTCCTGTCTGTAAAAGAGCAAGGATGGAGATGACCGGTAAACCCGGAGGACGGAAAAAAGGCGGATATGACGACTTCTGAGGATTAATGCAGCGGCATTGGTTTTTATCTGTTTTCCGGAAAAATCGAATTATCTCTGTTTTTGAAAAGTATTCTCCAATGCGTTGTGTAAATGTTTTGCATAACGCAGTGAAATAATAATTAATGCTGTACAAAAGCAGTTCTGCTGCTGATGTAGGCATTTCTGCCGGAGTCTGAGCAAATGAAAAGTGTAGTGAATTTCTTCCTGAACGGAAAAGCTCAGGAAAAAGAAGTGAAGCCGGACGCCACAGTTCTTGAGATGCTGAGGAATTCTTACGAACTCAACGGCACAAAGGAAGGCTGCGGAGAAGGCGACTGCGGAGCTTGTACGGTGGTTATAGGCGAGGTGTTTAACGGAAAGATCAGGTATAAACCTGTTGCCGGATGTCTTTATCTGGCTGCCAAACTTGAAGGAAAACACCTTATCACCATAGAGGGGCTTTCATCAGGAGACAACCTTCATCCTATTCAGAAGGCGGTTCTCGAAGCCCATGCCACCCAATGCGGCTTCTGCACTCCAGGAGTTATTATGTCATTGCTGTCGGTTTATCTGGAACACGATAAGCCTGATGCTGAAACTTTCAGAAGATACCTCGAAGGAAATCTGTGCCGGTGCACGGGGTATATAACCATAAGACAAGTGCCGGAATATGTCGGTTCGCTTAATATCAAAAGCAAAGATATGAGACCTGCATTTCTGGCGGCGACAGAAGAACAGCAGCTTAAACTTGCATCTGAAGATATTCTCACCGGAAACGGAAAAAGTGAATTTTTCTCTCCTGTTTCCGCAGAAAGTCTGAGGGGTTTTCTCTCAGAAAAGCTTAAATCGGGAAATCTTCAGGGAATGACTTTTATTAACGGCGGCAGCGATGTTGTCGTGGGTATTAAGAAAATGCACAGGAAGTATTCGTTGATTGTTGATCTCGCCCGGATAGAATCACTGGGTAAAGTGGAAGATTCCGGTGAGTTCATCTCTGCAGGGGGAAATGTAACGCTTTCCGACCTTGCAGACGGCCTGAAGCAGAGCCTTCCGGTTCTTTCCCGGACTATTCTGCAGATGTGCTCGGAGCAGATCAGATCGAATGCAACCATTGCCGGCAATATTGTAAATGCATCTCCTGTTGCGGACACAGTTCCCGTTCTGATGGCTATGGGTGCGGAAATCGTTCTTGACGGTCCCGGGGGAACAAGAATTGTGCCAATCAGAGAGTTCTACCATGGTTACAAGCAGACTGAAAACAAACCTGAGGAATGGATTCAGTCCGTCAGAATACCCAAAAACCGGTTCAACTACATTAATTTTGAGAAAGTCTCCAAGAGAAGAGAAGTGGATATCTCAAGCGTGAACTCAGCAGTTGCCCTTAAAATTTCAGACGGAGTAATAACCGACGCAGGCGTGGCTTATGGCGGAGTTGCTCCTTTTACCGTTTTTATGCCGGAAACAGCTGCTTCTCTTACCGGCAGGGAATTTTGCGAAGAAACATTCCGCAATGCCGGAGATATTGCATTTGACGAAGCCAGACCTATTTCCGATGTGCGGGGAAGCGCTGAATACCGCAAAGGTCTGCTTAAAAATCTCATGATCAGGCATTTTATTGCTTCTGAAAGTATGCTCGGCGAGGTTATTTTATGAAAACAGAAACCATGCCCCAAAAGTCAACTGAAAAGGAAGTAAAACAGGTAGTTGTTTCTTCTGATTCGGGAGCAGGTGCAAATCCTGTGGATGCTTTTGTAAAATCGGGAAAAGTCGGCTCATCTCCCTCCCATCTCAGCGGACGGGAGCATGTAACCGGTCGTTCCCAGTTTATTGATGATATTCCCAAACCGAGGAATATGCTGTATGTAAAAGTGCTGACCAGTCCTGTGGCTCATGGAATCGTAAGAGAGCTTGACTGCGAAGAAGCCCGGAAGGTTCCCGGAGTGAAGGCTGTTCTTACATACAGGGACATTCCCGGGGAAAATCAGATTGGGGCTATTCTGCCTGATGAAACCTGTCTTGCCGAAGAGCATGTCCATTTTGTGGGAGAACCTGTGGCTGTTGTAGCTGCGGAAACTGCGGAGATTGCAGAAGAAGCAATGGGCAAAATCAGGCTGAATATCGAGGAACTTACTCCTGTACTTACTATTGATGATGCTGTGGCAAAAAATCAGTTTGTAGGTCCCATCCGTAAAATCGAACGGGGCAATGTGGACGAAATGCTGAAGAACAGTCCTCATTATCTGGAAGGCAAAGTTGTAAACGGGGGGCAGGAGCATTTTTATCTTGAAACCCAGAGCGCCCTTGCCATTCCTGAGGACAGCGGAGCAATAACCATCTATTCATCCACCCAGAACCCCAACGAAATCCAGAGGATGGCTTCAAATGTGCTCGGAAAACCACAGAGCGAAGTTACCGTTGATGTAAAACGAATCGGCGGCGGTTTTGGAGGCAAAGAGTCCCAGGCTACTTCATGGGCGAGTATTGCCGCTCTTGCCGCTCACCACACAGGCTTACCCTGTCTGTGCAAACTCGATCGTGAAGAAGACATGATCTCCACAGGAAAAAGACATGTCTTTGAAAGCACATATCGGGTGGGTTTTGACGATAACGGCAAGATTCTTGCTTTTGATGTGGTTCTCTGTTCCAATGCGGGTGCTGTTGCTGACGCCAGCACTTCCATTCTGGAAAGGGCTATGCTCCATGCTGATAATATTTACAATATTGACAATATCAGGGTAATCGGAAAACCCTGCAGAACCAACCTGCACCCCGCCACTGCGTTCAGAGGTTTTGGCGGTCCCCAGGGAATCCTTGTTATCGAAACCATTCTGGAGATAATTGCGAATAAGCTGAAAATCGATCCCTTTGATATAAGGCTCCGCAATATCTACAAGGAAGGGGACAAAGCCCATTACGGCGAGCCTGTGAAGAATGTCCGCCACATGGAGACTATTCTGAAAAAACTCAGGCATGACTCCGATTGGGACGAACGCAAACGGAAAGTTGCAGAATTCAACGCAAAAAACAAATATCTGAAAAAAGGTCTGGGAGTTGCTCCGGTAAAATTCGGCATATCTTTTACCGCAGCTCATCTTAATCAGGCTGGTTCCCTTGTTCATGTATATTTTGACGGTTCTGTATCAGTTAGTCATGGCGCCATTGAAATGGGTCAGGAAGTAAACACCAAAATAGGCCAGATAGCCGCCACCACTCTTGGCGTGCCTCTCAGTACCGTAAGAGTTGAGTCAACAAACACCAAAAGAGTGGCTAATTCGTCTCCCACTGCGGCATCATCAGGCTGCGATCTCAACGGACAAGCTGTGGAGAATGCAGCTATGCAGATTCACGAAAGACTGACTGAATTTGCAAAAACCCTGTTCAATGTGTCCGGTGTAAGGTTTGAAGATGGTATGGTGTATGCAGGGGAAGCCGGAAAAGTAAATTATGCGGAACCTCTCATTTCATTTAATGAACTTATTAAAAAGGCATATTTCCAGAGGGTGGATCTTACCGCCCACGGATTTTATGCTTCGCCGGGAATCTGGTTTGACAGGGAAAAGGGCGTAGGCAACCCATTCCTGTATTTTGTTTACGGCGCGGGAGTTACTGAAGTTACTGTTGATACCCTTACGGGGCAGACAAAACTTGACTATGTGCGCATTCTTCATGACAGCGGACAGAGTCTTAACCCTGCAGTTGACATAGGTCAGATTTATGGAGCTTATATACAGGCGTATGGCTGGGCTACAACCGAGGAGCTGGTTTACAGCGAAGGCGGAAAACTCCTCAGCAATTCACCTGCTACTTACAAAATACCCACTTACGGCGATGTTCCCACTGAATTTTATGCGGAACTTTTCTCAGGAAGCACCAATGAGCTGGGTGTAAAGCGCTCCAAAGCCAACGGCGAACCACCGTTTATTTACGGAGAATCTGTTCTGTTTGCCATTGCTGATGCCATAGCCTCAACCGGAAAATATCCGGTTAACCTCAGCATACCGGCCACACCCGAAAAAGTCTGGAAGGAATTTTGTAGTGAAGCAGGCTGAAACAGGAAAAAAAGCCTGGCGTAATGATGCTTATTCCAAGGTTACGGGGCAGGCTGAATACTGTGATGATCTAAAGGTTCATGGAATGGCACACGCTGTGCCGGTTTACTCCAGTGAAGTCCATGCAGAAATTATATCTATAGAGACGGAAGAAGCCCGGAGTTTTCCGGGCGTTCTCTCTGTCATAACCGCAGGGGATATACCGGGAGAGATACGATACGGCCAGATTTACAAAGACTACCACATGCTGGCAGACGACAGAATCCGTTTTAATGGCGATGTTATTGCTATTGTTGTTGCCCAAAAAAGAGAGCAGGCAGTTGCTGCGGCAAAACTTGTCAGGCTTAACGCAAAACCTCTGCCACCCCTTCTCGATCCCGAAGAAGCTTTAAAAGACGGCGCCTCTCTTGTTCATGAGGATCACATCTTTGAGGGGAAAAGCTGCAATATCACAAATCATCATAAAATCCGCAGGGGCAATGTTTCTGCTGCTTTTAAAGAGTGTGATTTTGTAATCGAACGGAAATTCAACACCCAGTATATAGAGCATTCTTACCTCGAACCTGAAAGCGGCCTTTGTATCCCAAGATATGACGGTGTAATGGAAGTTATGGGCAGTATGCAGCATCCCTTCAGCACAAGAAGGTTTGTTGCCGCCATACTCGGAGCAAAACTTTCCGATGTGGAAGTAAGAAGCGTCGCAGTCGGAGGCGGTTTCGGAGGAAAAGACGATACGGCGGCTCTTGTTTGTGCAAGAGCAGCCCTTGCGGCAAAGATTCTCAACAAACCCGTTAAAATGACATACGACAGGGAATGGTCTTTCAGGGAAAGCTACAAGCGCCATCCTTATATCATTTATTACAAAATGGGTATTAAAAACGGGAAGATTCATGCAGCTGAAGTGAAAATCATTGCTGATTCAGGCGCTTACTGTTCTGTCACTCCCTGGGTTACATGGCGTTCTACGGTTCAGTGCTGCGGTCCCTATGAAGTGGAACATGTGCACTGCGACACCTATGGTGTTTATACAAACAATGTTTTCACAGGGGCTATGCGCGGCTTCGGTTCGCCACAGCTTAATTTTGCTATTGAACAGCTTGTTGATATTGCTGCTGAAAAGCTGGGAATATCCCCTGTTGAGTTCAGAAAGCAAAATATGCTGCGGCAGGGAAGCACGACCATAACGGGACAGGTTCTTGATACTCATACCGTAAGTCTTGATCAGGTTTTTGAGGAAACACTGAAGCGGATGGATTATGAATCCAAACTGGCAAAATGCAGCCGGGGGCGGGCAGATGAAAACAGCGATGAACTCTACGGAACAGGCCTTGCCCTTAGTTACAGGGGAATGAGCCTTGGCGCCGAGGGAATGGATTTTAACTCTGCCATAATAAATGTGCAGCCTGACGGTTCGATTCTGCTTGAAGCGGCTATTCACGAAAACGGACAGGGGGCGGAATCCGCCTTTATACTGATTGCCGCAGGAGAACTGGGAACATCGGTGGACAGAATCAGATACCGGCAGCCCTCCACTTCAAACATCCCTGACGGAGGCACAACTGTAGCTTCAAGGGGAACCATTATGGGTGGAGGTGCGGTTGTTACTGCAACCCGTGAGCTGAAAAGAAAGCTTGCCATGGCTCTGTGCTGCCGCTTATCCTGCAATCCCGGCGATATTCGTTTTTTCAATGACAGAATCTATGGGAAAACCGACGATGTTTTTCTCACCTACGAGCAGGCTGTTCACGAAATGTATCTTCAGCAGGAAATACCTTATGCCTTCGGTGTTTTCAAAGCGCCTAAGGTAAGCTGGGATGAGGAAACAGGAAAAGGCAACGCCTATTTCACATGGGTTTACGGATGTCAGGCTGTTGAGCTTACCGTCAACCGCAAAACCGGCAAGGTAAAGCTTCTCAATATGACTGCCGCCCATGAAGTGGGAAGAGCTATAAATATGCCTATGATTCTTGGACAGATTTACGGCGGAATGGCAATGGGCGCAGGCTACGGGCTTATGGAAGAAGTTAAGGTGAAAGACGGTATTATCCAAAATACGAATTTCAACACATATAAAATTCCGAGAGCAGCAGACCTTCCCGAAATGCAGGCAATAGTCATTGAAAACGGAGATCCTCTTTCGCCCTCAGGAGCAAAGGGAATCGGTGAACCTGCCAATGAGCTTATGGCTCCTGCCATTGCCAATGCGGTCTATAACGCTACAGGTATAAGATATTATTCAAGCCCTCTGAAAATTACGGTGGAAAATGAAAACAACAATAAATAACAAAGTTTATGAACTGAATGATGAGGCTGCGGACAGGAATCTTCTCGATTATCTTCGTGAAGAACTGGACCTGACCGGAGCAAAAAACGGATGCGGCAAAGGCTTATGCGGAGCCTGCACCATACTTGCAGATAATAAGGCGGTTAAAGCATGCCGGCAGAAAGTGAGTTTTATTGACGGCAAAGAAGTGCTTACCATAGAAGGCATGTCCGGACCGGGCGGAAAACTTCACCCCCTGCAGCAGTCTTTTATCGACTGCGGAGCCGTTCAATGCGGCTTCTGCACTCCGGGCATGATACTGACGGCACACGCTTTTCTTCTTAAAAACAACAATCCTTCAAGGGACGAAGTGAGAAAGGCTATCACCCCGAACCTGTGCCGATGCACCGGATACCAGCAGATTATTGATGCAATTATGAATGCGGCGGTAAATTACGGATAACCGCCGGATAATCCACTCCGAAACGGTCCTGTGATTATAAGTAACTGAAAGTAAAACGCATTGGAAGGATAGGTTATGACAGGAAAAACCGAATTTATGAAAATTGCAGCTTCAGAGGCGGAAACCTCGGTTAGATCCGGCGACGGCGGACCTTTCGGCGCTGCTGTTGTAAAAGATGGAAAAATTTTATCCCTTGGCAGAAATCAGGTTGTCAAAACCGGTGATCCCACAAGCCATGCTGAAGTAATGGCTATCAGAAACGCTGTTTCAGTATTTACAGAAGAGAAACAGCCTATTGATTTTTCAGATGCAGATATTTATTCAACCTGTGAACCCTGCCCCATGTGCCTTTCTGCAATCTGCCACGCGGGTATCAAACAGGTTTACTGCGGCTGCACCCGTGAAGATGCCAGAAAAGCAGGCTTTGATGATAGTTTTATTTACGAAATTTTCTCAGGAACAGCAGAAAAAAAACAGATTGAAATAAACGAAACCGACAACATCAGGGAATTCATTGCAACAGAATATAAAATAAACCCGGCGCAGCTTGATTCTGGTATAGAAGCGCTGCTTATCAAAGCTGACAGGGATCAGCGGGGAAAAGTGATAAAAGCGGAAATCGCAGGCACAGGGAAAAACGGATTTGAAGATACAGGGGATCCTACATCTTTTGCTGCAATAAACGCCATAAGAAACTTAGCCTCCGCAAACCGGTATTTTGACCTTTCCGCTTACGAAATGGTAGTAATCTACAAACCGGGACCCCTCTCTTTTTCTGCAATGCACTGGGCAAAACTGACAAAAATATTCTGCGGAAAAACAACAGAACCCCATAACGGAGTGGATCCTGAAGCAGTATTGCATACAATAAACGGAACCCCGGACAGCTCGCTGCTCTCCTGCGAACACCTCGGACGGGAAATCTGCCTCCCTGCATTCAGACTCTGGGAGGAAAAAATGGACAGGATCGGTTATTAAAAAGCTTTTACAAAAAAGCGTGGTTCCCGCTGACGGTCCCCAAACCTCAGGGTCCAATACCACTGAATTAGTAGAATTTGCTCAAATCCCCAAGCCTAATACTCTTGTTTTTCAAGGGAGGAGGTTCGGAGGAGACCTCGCTTTTTCTAAAAAAGCGTGGTCTCCTCTGACGGTCCCTACCCCCCCGGTCCCTGATTCAAAAAGTTTTGGGATGGAGGTCCGGAGGAAACTTTTTCCAAAAAAGTTTTCTCCGGGAGCTGGGCGTGCGGTTATAATTATCGTGAATGATCAGATAAATCCATGCCTTAATTCATGGGCATTGAGCATAAACCGGTTATCTCATCGTTTTTGATTTTTCCTTTACCTGACTTTTCAGGCTATCTCTTGCTTTCTGTTTGCTTACAAAATCTGGTATGTAAATGCAGGCGCAGCGAATGCGTTTTTCAAGGAGTTTTTTTTCAAGGAACTGAGCTGCTTCCTCACTGGATGAAAAGCATTTGTTTTTGTCGCCGCTCCAGATGGCAATTTCACTCCAGTCCTGACTGCTTATGATCTTATACCCTAACTGCTGTCTCGGTGTATATCCGTCAAGTATCATTGGTGTGTCTTTTTTGCCGATGTTGTAGTTCTGTCTTTCAAATTTAACCTTGTTGATACGGAATTCATCACTGACTATTTGCTGAGCTTCGCTTTCGGTCAGTGTTGAAATCATAGCAGGCTTCCCTGCTGTTCTGCCAAACTCAGGCTGAGGTGTGGAATCGTTGGCAGCTATGAGGTTTGAAGCAAAATTCCAGAAAGGCTGGCTTCCACCGGTTTCAGAAGCAAAACATACTCCGGACGCAGTACTAATGGTGTTTGCCGGAAGCACTGGCTGGCAGAAAGAAAGAAGGAGAGCTGCGCCTGTCATAATTGCAGGTTTGAGCCATCTCTTCGGCACAAAATTGTTTAAAAAGCCCTCATTCTTTTCCATATTTTCGGAGCCGGAAGGATATGAAGGGGTTTCGAAGGATTTCAGCGGTTTCAGATCCATAATATTTCTCCCTGTTTTATTAAATCAATGAGTATTATACCATAAAATTTCCGATGATACTAAGGGGAATGCCCTGTGGTAAGAATAAAAAAGACCCTGCCGGTTTTTTGATTCGTCAGGGTCTTTTTATTTGTTTTCAGGTTATTTCCTGATTTCTGCAGTTACGGTCATTTCCACTTTTTTCTTTGTGTTGGCGTCTTCAGCAGTAAAGGTAAAAGGTTCGTTTTCGATTACCGTTATTTTAAAGTTTTGTGATATGACTGATGAGCCATCCTGAAAATAGAATTTTATGTCGAGTTTGATTCTCTGGGGATTGGTTCCGTCTGCTATTTCAGGGGTAGCTTCAACGTTGGTAAGCATTGAAGCTGTGCCTTCCTTCATTGCTTTATCTGTCGGCACTTCTTTTTTGTTGAGGGTGGCTTTTTTATCTCCAATTGTTATGGTGGCTGTTTTACCATCCATTACGGCAACTTTGGGTCTGATTTCCTTTAGCTTTCCGTTTTCCGTAGCTTTGAGGTTGAAGGTGAGCATTACTGATCTCGATTTTTTGTCTGTGTTTTCTGCTGCGAAAACCGTCGCTGTGAGCATTACTGCAAAAATGACTGCAGCTGCGATGAATGAAAAATACCGTTTCATTGGGTTCTCCTTTTGTGTTTTTTTATTTTCTGTTATATTAGACGAAGCTGAACAAAAAAACTTAACGCGGAAGTTAAAAATCTTTAAAATTGTAATACAAAAATTCAGTGAAGGGTTCCGGTTTGCAATATAGAAACTTATGGCAACCAACCCGGGAGGCATAAAATGAATTTTAACCCAGCCATACAGGTAATATACTCGATAGCAGCGCACGAAGCAATATCGGCAAATTATGAATTTGTTGAACCTGAGCATTTTCTTAATGCTCTTCTTAAATATGCGGAACTTGATGATGAATCCATGCAGGTTCTGTCCAAAAACGGTATTCCGGAAAAAATTCTTATAGGACAGAGAGATCAGCTTGTCTCTGAACTTCTTGCCTATGGAATAGAAGCACCGGAGAAAACATCCTTCTGCAGAAGATCCCTGAGAAACGAGATGGGAATGGGGAAAGCTGCAGAAAACAGGGACAAGGGAATCCATCGCTCGGATGCATCGAGAGTAATCTTTACCATTGCCGGTACACCGGCTTTTCTGGTAAAAGGCGAAATTGCCCTGGCAGGACTTCTCAGAGCTATATTTGAAAAGCAGACCCCGGCAATAAAAAAAGTATTTCCCGGATTAATCCGCAGGAATGAAGCTCCCGTTATTTCACAGACCGGTTCAAGGCAGCAGACGGTTATTCCTGAAGCTCCTCCCTCCCGTGAAATGACCGGAGAAATCAAACTCAGGGAATCCGTGGTTCTCAAAGATGCGGTTCTGCTGGTTCTTGCCAAGGAACTTCAGTCTCCGGATGGTAAACATATTATTCTTATCCAGAACGGCAAACGCTCGGCGGATCAGGTTATGGATGCGGTTTCGTCAGCTATAGGAAGCGGCGCCGGGCCTAAATCCAAAGGTCCCAGAGTGGTCAGAATCGGTCAGTCTTTCCTTACAGCTTCAAAGGAAAAACCTGCAGAAGCTATGAACGAGTTCTTCCAGACCATGATTCAGTCTCAGGGAAGACATATTATTCTCTATATTGGCGATTTTGATAAATTTGCCGCCGCCGACTCTTCCACAGGGTTTATTAAACTGCTTCAGGCTGCACTTGATACGGGTATGATAAAATGCATAGCCGGAACCACAAGAGACAGGTATGAAAGGTTTATCTACCGTATAACCGAACTGAAGAAAATCTTCCGCACCGTCTATATTCACGATGAATTTTCCATACCGGAACGGATATAGGGGATTTTCAGGATAATAACGGGAAAGCTCAAATGCCCATGAATTGCGGCATGGATTAGTCTGATCGCTCACGAGTATTGGAGCGGTTTGCCCAGCTCCCGGAGAAAACTTTTTTAGAAAAAGTTTCCCCGCGCCCACCCTTCGGGCAGGCACCCGCCATCCCAAAACTTTTGAATTGGGGACCGACCGGGAACCGTGGGATTTGGGGACCGTCACACGGAACCACGCTTTTTTGGAAAGGCGAGGTTACCCTCCGAACCTCCCTCCTTGAAAAACAAGGGGATTGGGAGTGGAGTGGTTTTTACTAATTTTACGGATTCAGCAGCTTTGAACCCTTCCTGCCAATGCTTCAAAGGAAAAGATTGTATGTGGTTTAATAGATATAAAATCTCATATAAACAACTATATAAAAGGAGTGGGGGTTATGCGGAAATTTTTGTTCGGTTTTTCTTTAATACTTATGGGCTTTTGGGTTTCCATAATACCTGCATCAGCCGATTACGGCACTTACGGATCTATTGATTGTCCGGTTCCGAATCCGGATTCTGCTGCCGGCTCTGTTTTCGTGAATATAGGCGATTCTGCAAAAACATGTTTTGAATCTGCTTATGATGTGCCGGGGAGCGATCCTGACGAACCAAGAGTATCAATAACAAACCCTGTTGTAAGGGAATTTGACGAAAAATTCAAAAAGGGCGAGTATAAGAAAGTATTATCCGGCAAAGTAACAGAACTGAACATGAACACAGGCTACTTCGTGGCAAGCTGGGTTCAGGCGCACGGAATGCCGGCGGGAACCAATAAGGAACTCGTTTACTGGGATCCGGGAAAACCGACTAAGCTGCCAATCGTATTTGGAAACCAGACTAAATATATGATCGAAAAAGTTATAAAACCCGGTGATTCTTCACCTGTACCGGTCAACCTGAAATATCCATACAAAACATGGGTTTCATGTTCACGGGGAGAAATACTCCGGGAAGGAGCCAATGTTGAGGTTTATTATAAACAAGAGGGAAGTATCAACAGGGCATATCTGATTCTGGGACACAAAGGCAAATAGAGGTTTCTATGACTAATGGAAAAACTGTCTCAAATACCTGGAAGAGCGGTGTTGCAGTTGTTTTTTACATAGCTGTTCTTAAATTTGCGATGCACATGTTGGTTCAGAATTATGGCTACTTCCGGGATGAACTTTATTTTCTGGCATGCGGCGATCACCTTGCATGGGGTTATATGGATCAGCCCCCTCTCGTTGCGTTGATGGCAAAAATTTCTTCATTGCTTTTTGGAACCTCCCTTGCAGGGCTTCATATCATACCTGCGCTGGCAGGAGCTGTTCAGGTTGTGTTGGCAGGAATGCTGGTAAGGGAGTTTGGAGGGAAGCTTTTCGCTCAGGCAACGGCGGCTATAGCAACCGCTCTGGTTCCCATATATATGGCGACAGCCGGATATCTTTCAATGAACTGTCTTGAACCGGTTCTATGGACTCTCCTTGCTTATATTATCGTCCGCATAATCAACACCGGCAATCAGCGTCTCTGGTTATGGTTCGGCTTTACTGCCGGGGTTGGAATGGAAAACAAATACGGTATTGCCTTTTTTGCCTTTGCCCTGATTGTGGGTATATTATTGACACCTGAACGCAAAGCTTTTTTCAAACCCTGGATATGGATTGGTTCGGTTATTGCTTTCCTGATTTTTCTTCCAAACTTAATTTGGCTTTATAACAATGGATTTCCGTTTATTCAGATTCAGAAACATTTCTTACTGGGCAAGAATATCATTCTGTCGCCTGTTGATTTCCTGAAGGGGCAGGTATTTTTGATGAACCCTGCCTCCTGTCCGTTATGGCTGGGAGGTATATATTTCTATTTCACTAAGGCAGGAAAACAGTGGCGTGCGCTGGGATGGGCTTTTCTGACTGCACTTCTGCTTTTTTTAGTGCAGAAAGGGACAAAAGTCTATTTTCTTGCTCCGGCATATATAATGCTCTTTGCATCAGGCGCTGTATTGTTTGATAATTTTATAGCAGGATGTGAAGCTAAAGGAAAAAATCTTAACTGGTTAAGACCGGCAGGCATTGGGGTTGTCATAGCAGGCGGAATTATTCTTGCGCCCCTTTCAATCTGCATACTTCCTCCGCAACAGTTTATTTCTTATATGAATACATTTCGATTAAGGCCTCCGGCAACTGAAAATCACGAACAAAGCCCTCTGCCACAGATGTATGCGGATATGTTCGGATGGGAGGAGATGACTGGGAAAGTAGCTGCATACTACAATTCGCTGCCCGCAGACGAAAGGGCAAAAACTGCAATTTTCTGCGGAAACTACGGAGAATGCGGAGCAATCGATCTGCTTGGCGGAAAATATGGTTTGCCCAAATCCATCGGAGGACATATGAATTACTGGATCTGGGGACCACGGGACTATACAGGCGAAAGTATTATCGTGGTGGGCGGTGATATAGACAAAATGAAAAGTCAGTTCAGAAGCGTTACTAAAGCGGGAGATATTTACCACCCATACGCCATGCCTTATGAAAATAAGCCAATATGGCATTGCCGGGGGGCTATCAGGAATCTGCAGAGTATGTGGAGCGAGTTAAAATCTTACTGATGACGAAATAAGGGCACATGCAAAAGCTGAGAGGAAAACTGCTGTCTTATGAAGGATCGGAATCTCCTGCCGGTTCTTCTTCGTTGGTTTTTTCCCTGATTCGTTTTATTTTATCTTCAATTTTATCCGCGACAAACTGACTAAGAACAGAAGTAACTGCACCTGCAACAACGGAAATAACCTGAAGGCCTGCTGCGTCCCGGTCGATTTCGAGTTTTAATTTTACAGGAGAAGGTAAGTTTTTATTAACCTGATTTTCAGCCACTGATATTTCCTCCGTTACTTCCATAAGTTGTTTATAAAATTCTTCCAGCCTGAAGGGATGTTCAATTCGTTGTAGCTCCCTTTGCCCGGGGCATTATCTTTCCGGGGGGTGTTTTCCGCCAGAAATGATATTCCATCTGCTTCACCGTATTTTGATTTTACCGCCTGAAGAATGATTGTTTCCTGCATTTTATTATAGGTTTCCATAGCAGCATTTTTGGTTTCCTGACTGAGATCCGCTTTTTCAATAGCTTTAAGAAAACTTCCCAAATCCGAGAAATTAGTCATCATCCTGTCAAGAAACTGCATTCTGCCCATAGGAAATTTCATAGCCTGTTTTACAGCGTTACGAATCTCCGCCTTTTTTCCGGAAGCAATTTCACCTGAGAGCAAATCTCCAAGTTTACCCGTTGACTCGACAAAAGGACCTGTCTTTTCAAGGTTTATGGCGGCAAGGGTGTCAACAAATCTGGTTTCAGCGGTTTTTTCAATTATCCGGCCGGCTATTTCCTCAGGAGTTCCACCGTTTTTAGCGGCGTCATTGAGAATATCCTTCAGGGGAAGCGATGCTGCGCCTATTGTCTCCTCGGATACAATGGCGACTTTTGCGGAATCCCTTAATTCGGATAATGCTTCCATATTACCCATAAGGCATGATTCCATAAGAATAATATCCGGTTTCTTTCCGGATTCATCTGCGGCTATTTCGATAGCTTTTTTCAGATCTGTAACAGGCATTGATGCTATTGATTTATAACCCTGCCCATGACCTGCCAGATAAAGGATGCCGGTGGAAGAGGGATATTTTTTCAAACCGCTGCCTATAAACGAACCGAGTTCCTTTACACCGGGTTTCAATTCATTCGGTTTTATATCAGTTGGTTTTGTATCAAATCCATCGGTTTTGTCAGGCTCAATATAATATGTTCTGGCGCCTTTCCAGGCAGATTCCTTCAGTAAGTATCCCTGCTCCCTGCCGGATATAATCTTCTGCATTCCCTGTCTTGCCACTCCCAGAGCTATCATACCCGCATCAAGGATCCCTCCGGCTGCAAAGCCTGCTGCTCCGCCTAATATATAACCGGTTAAGGGAGCGGCAACGAGAAAACCGAGAGTTTCAACGCCATCCATAATGTTTCTGTATGCTGAAGAGCCTGCCCTGTGGAGTCTTGCGGTAACTTCGAGCTGATCTCCGGATTCTGCCTTTGCTTTCTCAAAATCATCAATACGGGAGGCGAGAAAAGCTTCCACAGTTGGCTCTGTGGCATCTATATGAGCGATAACATTTATGGCAGGTGAAGAAGAAACCCCATCGGGTTTGATTGCAGGAGGGTTTAAGTTTAAGGCAGAGAGGCTGTTTATACTCATGGAAGCTCCGTCATTCTTAGGAAATCCCCGGATAATAATACTATAAAATCATAAAAAAGTAAACAACCTATAATTTGCGCATGGTTTTCGAGGAAATAATTGACAAAACATGGGAGTTTTCATATAATATAATTTGGCAGAAAACACAAAAGAAATCCCTCACCCCATTACCTTTCATCGATCTTCGGTTATTATGACCCTGTAAAATCCCCACATCCATCAAGGAATTTTCGGAAAAAGCCCATCCGGCTCTCCTTCCTTGAAAGACAGGGAGTTTTGGCTGAAAAATGAGTTATTTTTTACCAATTCATGGACATTGGGATCTGTCCGGCATGAATTTACTCAGGTTTAACTTTTTCAGATATTATTACAAAACCTGTTATGATAAAATTCAAACGCATCAAAATTTACCGGAATATGTGGTATTTCGGCTTGAAAAGAGGTGGTGGGAAAAATCTGAAACGGACTGACAGACCGAATCCCGATAAGAAAAAGACAATCAAAGCGGCGCACGGAAGTTCGAACAAGTGAAATGATATATATACTTACTGAGCTTCCTGAATAACAACACTAACTATGGGGGTCATAAAATGAGAAAACGGAAATCCGGTTTTACTCTTATTGAACTGATGCTTGTAATAGGCATAATATCAGTGATTGTATCAGTTATGCTTCCTGCTATGCAGAAAGCCCGTTCACAGTCGCAGCTCCAGAGCTGCCTCAGCAACCTCAAGACCATTGGAACTGCTGCAGAAATGTGGAAAATTGACAATCCGCAGAAGAGCAGAGTGGGACACGACGGCGATTTTTCAGAGGCGAGAACCCTTGTACCCAAATATATGGGAAAATTTCCCGTATGCCCCTCAACAGGAGTCGGTGATTATGCAGGTGGAAAGGGTTACAGAACCTGCGAACTTTCCACAGGAAAAGCGACATATCTTTATGTAATCTGTATCGGGGGCCATAAAGATCTTATTCCTTACAGCAGTGATACTTACGGGCCTGTATGGACGCCTGAAAAAGGTGTTATTATCGGAAGCCCCTTTTAGTAAAAATATACCTTCAGAAAGACAATATCTATCTTATTTAGTTATGCTATATCAAACAACCTGTAAAACTGAAGGAGTTGTGCATGAACAAGGAACAGCTTGATCTACTGAAAAAATCAGTGGAAAATTTCAATAAGTATCGTGAAGATAACCCAAGAGCCTATATCGACTTTGAAAATGCAAGAATGCAGAGATGGCGGCTTAACGGAGCAAACCTGAAAGACGCAAATTTCAAAAATGCAATTCTTACGGATGCCCATTTTGATTCTGCAGATCTTTCCAACGCAAACCTCAACGAAGCAGACTGCACCAACTGCACATTTACAAAGGCAAAACTGAACGGAGCTTCACTGAAGGATGCCAATCTTACAATGTGTATTTTTGAAAAAGCTTCTGCTATAAAGACTGATTTCAGAAATGCCAGAATGACAAGAGCCGAGTTTAAGGGAGCAATCCTCGAATCCGCTGATTTTCGGGATGCAAGACTCATAAATGCTGATTTTACGGAAGCGGATCTGAAGGGGGCAAAGTTAAAGGGTGCCAATCTGAAGGATGCAAAAATTGATGAATCGGCAATAGAGCAAAAGAATGTGGATCAGAAGCAGCTTGACGGTGAAGTTGAAAGCTCTGATTCTATAAGCAATTTTGCAGAACAACTGAAAAACCCGGAAACAAAAGACAAAGCTCAGACAAAAGTTACCATTGCCCTGTTTATTCTGGCTGCTTTGATAACACTGATAACCCAGCTTCCCGGATGGCTCCGCAAACCGGCTTCACCGGGGATAAAGGGTGTTGAAATTACGGATATAGTTGAAAAATACGAAGGATCACAGCCTGTTGTTGAAGGTACAGCTTCAAACCAGACAGGAAAACAGATCAGCAGGGTAACATTTTCTGTTTCATATATCGGGGAAGGGTCAAGATCATCACTGTATGTAGCAAAGGTAAGCCTTGATAATCTGCAGCCCGGGGAGAAAAGGCAGTTTAAAGCGGAATTGCCAAAAAACTGGAAACAGGGCATGAAAAGGGAAATTATATGGATACCTGAAAGCTGACGAATTTAGCGGAAAAATAATGGAGAATAACCAGAGGCTGAAACATTTTTGTGCGAAGCCTCTTTTTTGTGGTGCTATGAATGGATGTTGCCGGTGCGGATGGTTGTTATTTTGTTGATCTCAATTTCTGCCTGAGTAACAGGTTCAGGTTTATAGAATGTTGCTATGGTACGAATTCCACTGTTGTCCATCTGTGATAATGTTCCGGCATATTTCATGCTGATGCTTTCTTTCATTTTTGCACGGATTTCAGTTATATCTGACATGCTTTTCCAGTTAATGTCAAAACTGACGATGGAGTTTTTTGATTCAGTTGCGGTTTGATTTGCGGATATTTTTTCAGGAGTTTTGCTGATAGTATTTAAGCTGGAATTCTGAGCAGCGACAGCATCTGTCTTTTCTATATTCGGTTTGATTGTGGAAGCAGGGTAGCTCCCTGCCATTTTTGCAGATGTGATATTCATTTGTACTATCCCCCACCTTTATATCGGTACACTTTTTTATTTTTTTATACTTTTGTAGAAAAAAGTCTTAACTTTTTTGGGTAGATTATTTATTATTTTAGAAAATCCTGCATGTGAAAATATTTTTTTTGGGGGAGTTGTGGTTCGAGTTTGTGGTGAGGGTGGGCCAGCGGGTCCATTTCAGGGTTGCAGACCTGTTGGCCGGGCTTGTGGTTGTGGGGGGGTGCTGGCGGTTGGCGGTTTGTTATGGGACCCGGGGACAGGCGGGACGCCTGCGGTGCCCATGAATTAAGGCTTGGATTCATCTAATCGCTCACGAGGTTTGTGTCGGTTTGCCCAGTTCCCAGAGAAAACTTTTTGAAAAAAGTTTCCTCCGGACCTCCTTCCCAAAACTTTTGAATTGGGGGACCGACCAGGGGATTTGGACCGACGGGGGGTTACAGACCGACCAGGGGACCGTGGGGATTGGAGACCGACCGGAGACCGTGGGAATTTGGGGACCGTCAGAGGGAACCACGCTTTTTTGGAAAAGCGAGGTTACCCTCCGAACCTCCCTCCTTGAAAAACAGGAGTATTGGGCTTGGGATTGGAGTGGTTCTTACTAATTCAATGGCATTAGAGGCAGGCGGGATGCCTGCGATCCGACGGTCGTTGGCCGGGCTTGTAGTAGTGGGAGGGGCTGGCGGTTGGCGGTTTGTTTTGGGATCCGGAGACAGGCGGGACGCCTGCAATGCCTATGAAATAAGGCATGGACTCATCTAATCGCTCACGAGGCTTGTGTCGGTTTGCCCAGTTCCCAGAGAAAACTTTTTGAAAAAAGTTTCCTCCGGACCTCCTTCCCAAAACTTTTGAATTGGGGGACCGACCAGGGGATTTGGACCGACGGGGGG
>JAJTBE010000066.1 GCA_021287065.1 Bacillota bacterium | reverse complement strand
AAGGTTTTATCAAACCTTTTGGGCTGACATTTACGGTAATAGTCTTGATTGTCGGCATTGTATAGTTGACTGTGTATTCTGTAATCACACCTAAAACAACGGTGAAAGAGCCATCCGGATTTTTTGCTGCCTGAGGTGTTTTTTCAAATCTCTCATATTTCTCACTGAAATCAGGATGATCATGGCAAAGTTCCAGCCAATAGGTGTGATATGCACTATTGTGAGAAGGTAGTTTATTCGACAGGAACACATCATGATTATAACTTAATACAATATATTTTTCTGCAATTTGAATTGCCTGCTTTTCATCAGTAACAGCAAAATTACATTCCATAGCTACTCTGTTAAACCGAACCCCTCTGTGTCAATATAAATGAGACAATTTACTATTAGGAATTTAGTGTATAATTAGAGGGCTGAAAGGAAGATTGTTTTGGAAAAATTTGCTCATATTATATCTCCTGACAATAAGGTTTCATTTATGGAAGACAGAATCGCCGGAGAGAAAAGGGAGTGTCCAATAAGCGAAAAGGCATTTTCGGGCATCGTGCCTAATGCAGAAGCCCAGCTGATTCAGGAGCCCTCGGCCGTAAGGACGAGGGCTCCTGAAGTGAAAATTTCAGAGCACCCTCAGACATTTAATCCTTCTCATCCTGAGACGGAAGTTACTGAACGTCCCAGCAGGAGGAAGTATTCAGTAAAATATAAGCTGCAAATCCTCAATGAAATTGATTCTTCTGCAAAGGCAGGCGAAATCGGTGCTATACTCAGGCGGGAGGGGTTATATGCCTCAACCGTTGCAAACTGGAGGCTCCAAAAGAAAAAAGGGCTAATGGAAGGATTGTCGCCAAAGAAAAGAGGTCCAAAATCCAGCGGACCCGATGAAAAAGATAAGCAGATAAAGGAGCTGGAGCTTCAGAACCGGAAATTGCAGCGTAAGCTTGCCCGGGCACATCTTCTTCTTGATATTCAAAAAAAAATTTCCGAGATAACGGGGACTCCTCTATCGGAAGCCAAGGACGAAGAAGACGACTGATGGACGCTGTTCTGGAAGTATCCCCGGAGGTGGGAGTTTCAGCTGCCTGTGAGGCTCTGGGAGTGTCGAAAGCGTCATTTTACCGGGCTATACAGCCGGAGAAAACCGAGCCTCAAAGAGAACCAGCAAAACATCCCCGCTCTCTTTCCCTCGAGGAAAAAGCTTTGGTTCTTGAAACTCTGAACAGTTCCGAATTCAGGGACAAAGCCCCCCTTGAGATTTATGCCTCTCTTCTCGACAAAGGGCTTTACCTGTGCTCGGTTTCCACAATGTATCGGATTTTACATGAAAACCAACAGGTAAGAGAACGGAGAAACCAACTACGGCATCCCAGTTACCAGAAGCCTGAGTTGATGGCAACAGGCAGTAATCAGGTCTGGTCCTGGGATATTACCAAGCTTTATGGACCTCAAAAATGGACGTATTATTATCTTTATGTGATTATTGACATTTACAGCCGATATGTCGTGGGCTGGATGCTTGCCCATCGGGAATCCTCTGAGCTTGCCAAGAGGCTCATCGGTGAAACCTGCCGGAAACAAGGGATTCAGGAAGGGCAGCTCACAATTCACGCCGATCGCGGATCGTCAATGAAGTCTAAACCTGTGGCTCTGCTTCTGGCAGACCTGGGAGTAACCAAAACTCATAGCAGACCTTACGTGTCCAATGATAACCCCTTTTCAGAGAGCCAGTTCAAAACCCTTAAATACAGACCTGATTTCCCCGGCCGTTTTGGAAGTATAGAAGACGGAAGATCCTTTTGCCAGAGTTTCTTTCACTGGTATAACTGGGAGCACTACCACACCGGCATCGGCCTGATGCTCCCAGGCACTCTCCATTTTGGAATTTCCGCCGGCATAATGGATAAAAGAAAACAGACTCTTGCAGCTGCCTATCTAAAGCATCCTGAAAGATTCGTAAAAAAACCCCCAACCCCACCGGAACTCCCCGAAGCATCGTGGATAAACCCACCCCAAACACAAGGCAACAGACAATCCATAAAATTCAAGCCATGAGAGGAAGGTGATAACCATTTTGAACAATAAACTGCTTCAGTAAATAATAAAAGAAAAGTGTCTCAAAACATTGACAAATTCCGAACTGCCTTTTTCCGCATAGCTCTCCAATAAGCTTCTCCGTATTTTTCCAGATTATCAGCAATATAAAAACCTTCTTTGTTAGTTCTGTTAACGGCAAAACTCCATAAAAGCGGAGGAGCATCAATCCCAACCAATCTATTTAGCTCAATAATATCGAATCCAGGAAGAATGTCTTTATACTCATTCTTTCCAAAATAACTTGATTTATTGGATATGCGATAAGACAAACACACCGGATTAAGATAGCAAAGAAAAGTATCTGTTTCTTTGCTATCAGAGGAATAATTGCTTATCACAAATTTTCTTTCATTTAGCTCTTTTTCAGGAATAGCCACACCCTCTTTGAATCCCTGTTCAGATGTGTAACGGAGTCCTGTTGTGAGAGCATAAGCAAACAAAATAAGAACTATTCCTATAAAAATCCATCTTTTTTTCGTCAACAAAACCATCCCCTTCTGTAGATAAAAGCTGTTTTTTTTAAAAATTCATATTAATGTTAAAAATTGTAATGAATTATATTGTTTCTGAATATATTTTTCTGATTTGTATCATACTGTTTTGCCGGAATCTCCGCCGGATTAACTGGACAGATCCATCTTTCCACAAACTGTTTTTCATGGCACATCCCAGAGATTTACTGGAAAACCGGTATTCATTTATCATAACATAAAAACTGTGATTAAGTGAAGCAGGGGAAGCAATTTTATAAATTTTTACGGAAAGCCATAGGATTAATCCCGCGTCAATTTGTGATCGAAACTCTTTCTTCAGGTGGGGTGAAGCTGTTGAATAACGGGGGCAGGACCCAATGCCTATGAATTAAGGCGTGGATTAGTCTGATCGCTCACGAGTATCGGAGCGGTTTGCCAAGTTCCCAGAGAAAACTTTTTGAAAAAAGTTTCCTCCGGACCTCCTTCCCAAAACTTTTGAATCAGGGGACCGACCAGGGACCGTGGACCGTGGGTTTGGGGACCCTCAGAGGTAACCACGCTTTTTTGGAAAAGCGAGGTTACCCTCCGAACCTCCCTCCTTGAAAAACAAGAGTATTGGGCTGGGGATTGGAGTGTTTTTGCTAATTCAGTGGCATTGGGGTTAGGGGACCGTCGGATGGAACCACGCTTTTTTGGAAAAGCGAGGTCTCCTCGGAACCTCCTCCCTTGAAAAGCAGGAGTATTGGACTGTGGATTTGAGTGGATTTTTGTTAATTCAGTGGCATTGGGGCAGGACCATGTTTAGACAGCTCAAGCCCTTGTCAGATCTCAGGGAAATGTGAAATAGGATTTGAAGAGTTACTCTGGTTATCCGGGTGGCGAATAGTAACTCAGCAGTTGGATTATACACAGAAGTTCATTATTACAAAAAATGTAAATCATTGATTGATATAATAAATAATAAAAGAAACAAAAAGATACTATGATTGTGAAAAACATCACGAAATAATATCGGATAAAAACACTCCTATACATAGTAAAAAATCGGTAAAAATATTTTTACATATTTATGAAGGATATATTATTAAGGTCTATAATTTAATAATCACATTAATATAAAAATAGATACATTTGGGAGAATATATGCTGACATGGCTCGTTATGGCTGTGTTTTCCGTGATTATTGCAGGCTTCCTTTTTATGTTTCTCGGAAAGCTTGGAGACGGAGATATTGGAAACAGTTATGCTGTTGAGAAAAAACAACCTTCGTTAAAAAAACAGACTCCGGGTTTTAATGCCCCGAAGTCTGCCAGTGCCAATATTTCGGAAAACTAAAAATCAGTATGCGCCATCCCTGACTTTATCAGTGTCGTCGTATACTTCATTTTCTCTGCGATCGAAAATCAATATTTCGCTTATACAGATATTTTTGAATTTCTGTCCCTGATAAAATGATGAAATTGTAAGTCTTAAGGGACCTTCCATTGTTGAAAGAGGATACTTTCTAACGCCAAACTCCTGCAGTGTCCAGTCAGCCCCGCATTCGACAGATATAATCTCATCTTCAGCTTTTTTCCGCTGTTTTACAGGTGCTGCATTCTTTTTATCCTTATCAGGCTCAACCTTTTTCTCTTTACGAATACTTACTTCGGCATCTTTCAGATGTGAATATTCGTAAAATTTTGACAAAGTCTCACCATTTCCGGGGATAATTGCAATTTTATAGATCTTAGGTTCGAAGATTTTTGTATCTTTCTGATTTACATACATAAAAGGTTTGAATTCGAGCCATGAACCTTCAATCTGCATGCCTTCCTCTGAGGACCAGTATGTGCGGGGATCTCCGTCCATAAGGTTTGATGTGGTGTTGGCATTTTTTGCATCCTGGCTTGATGCTGTGATTTCCCATGCGGGATATCCGAGTTTGCTGAAATATACTTCCAGATCCTCACCGGGTTCCATATTGTTGAAGCTCCAGTAAAGAATGTTTTTGGTTACCTTAGGCTTGGGAAGGGATGTAAAAATATAAGAACCGCCTGTATAAAGCTTCTGTGTTGTAAAGGACAGATCTTTGCAGTTTACGGGCATATTGACGATAATTTCCGTGTCTTTGATGTTTCCGGTATAAGCTTTTGCCTGTTTCATAGCATAAGCAAAATTGGGGACACCTTTCTTACGATCCATTTTGATAAAATAAGTGAGGAAAATCTTTGCAGTTCTTCCGCCATTTATGTCCATATCCCATTTGTACCAACGGGTATAGGCATGATCAGCATCTCTTGAATCGCTGCCTTCAACGGACTGTCTGACATAATACTCCTCATCTTTTTTTCCGGTTCTTGCCTTAAAACCGAGAACGGGCATCTCGCCATCTTCAATATTCACTGAATGAAGATACTGGGGAAATGCATAAACGAGGGATACATCGTCTTTATTATTGTTTTTGACGAGATATTCGCACTCCACCTGAATAAAAGTGGAATAAACGGTAATCTCAACCTTCTGCTTTTCAAGGCTGATATTTTCAGCATTAATGGGGAAAGGCACTCTTGCAACCGCTCCGGTCAGGTCCTCTGCTGAAGCTGCCTGAAAGGCAACTGCCAGAAGGATCAGCAATAATGCCGCCTGTTTGAGTAATCTCATTGAATTCTCCTTTCGGTAATCTTAATCATTAATCAGTCCGGATTGAACAGCAAAAAGCGCGAGTTCAACCCGATCCCTTAATTCAAGTTTATGCATGGAATTGGCAACATGGGTTTTCACCGTATTTTCACCGATAAACAGAGTTCCCGCGATTTCCCTGTTGTTCATTCCCTTGCCTACAAGTTTGAGAACTTCAAGCTCCCTATCGGTTAAAACCTTTAGCTTATCACTTTTTTCACTTTTCTCAGTTGAAACAGGAGCCGGTATTTCTCTTGCGTCCATAAGTCTGGCAAATTCACGGAGAATTTTGCTGGCTACTTTGGGCTGAATAAGAGATTCTCCCGAATACGCAGCTCTTATGGCATCAACCACATTCCCTGTTGAGGTGTCTTTAAGAAGATAACCTGTAGCTCCTGCTTTAATCAATCTGAAAACAAATTCATCATCATCAGCGGCGGTTAAAATTACTATTTTTGTACTCGGGACCTTTGAACTCAATATTGTCGTAGCTTCAATCCCATCCATCCTCGGCATGTTGATATCAAGAAGAAGAATATCGGGTTTGAGTTCTGCTGTTTTTTCCACAGCTTCCATTCCGTCAACTGCCTCCCCCACTACTTCAATATCTTCTTCTTCTGAGAGGGTGTGAAAAAGCATTTCCCGGAAAAGGCCGTGATCATCTGCTATTAATATTCGTATTTTTTTATTGTCTTGTTCCATAAGGATCCTGTCCGGAGAATTTATGCAGCGTAAAATGGAACCGGCTGCCTTCTCCCTTGTCGCTTACCGCCCATACTTTCATTCCATGGCCTTCCATAATTTTTCTTACTATGAACAACCCTAAACCAAGGCTTGTGGAAGGCGATTCTTTTCCCGGAACCTGCTGGAATTTGTCAAAAATCGAATCGAGCTGTTCAGAAGCAATACCCGGACCATTATCTTCGATGACTAATTCGACGATGTCGTCTTTATCCCTTGCCTCAAGAGATATTTTCCCGCCTCCGGGTGTATGTTCCGTGGCGTTGCTGAGTATATTTGAAATTACATTGCCAATCTTTTCCCTGTCACCAAAAACAAACCGGCATTTTTCAGGGATATTTTTTTCGAAGCTTATGTTTCTCTCTTTCAAAAGAGGATGAAACCGATGTTCCATTTCATCAACAAGATTTGTAAGGTCAAATTTTTCAAAGAAGAAATAAATGCGGCCAGCATCATATTTGACGGTATCCAGCATATTTCTGACCATACGGAGAAGATGCTCGGCAGAACTTTCAATGCCGACAACAAATTTTTCCTGTTTTTCGGAAAGAACGCCGGATTTGGTTTTTCTCAACAGTTCCGTATAACCTTTGATGGCAGCAAGGGGGATTTTCATATCATGGGTAATCAGTGAGAAAAACTCCTTCAGTTCCCTTGTCTTATCTTCCACTTCCTGTTCAAGATTTTCATTAAGGGTTCTGTACTGCTCATTGACAACCTCAAGCTTACGCCGCTTCTCATCAAGTTCTTCCTTATAAGCTTTAAGTTCTCTTGCCATGCGGTTGAAGGAGTTTGCAATAATTCCCAGCTCGTTGTTTGCAGGCAGCTCAATATCCACCTGCACATCAAAATCACCTTCCGAAAGCTTTTCCTGAGCCTGAAGGAGATAACGGAATGGTCTGTTTATTGCTCTTTCGCTCCAGATATAAATAGCAATAAAGGCAGTAAATATGAAGAGAAGAGAAATCGAAAGGTTGCCGAGGAAAAAGAATTTCATCAGTCTCGAAGCCCGCTGAAGCTGGAGTGAAATATAAATGACTCCTACTGTTTTTCCGTTTCGGATTATTGGGAGATATCGATCCTCAAGGAGCATTCTGAAATCAAAAACTCCGAAGCTTTCGATCTCTTTCGAAACCCCACTCTGGGGGTCAACGGCAAGAACTTTGATCTCCGGCATTCCGGTTCTTCTCACATCGTTTACAATGTCGAAATTTTCTGTTTTTACCCCTTCATAAGCCAGTTTAGACCAGAGTTTGTTGCCGTAAGGATCAAAAATTTCGATATTTCTTATATATTCCTGTGTAAACAGATATTTCTGAAACTCATTGAAAAGTGCTTTATTCTTCACAAAATCCGCAACCGTATCCACTCCGAGGGGAATGGATTTATCAAGGGCGCTGTATATGTTGTCAGCCATAACTTTTGACTGCTGCAGGGAGAGCTTCATTAACTGGTCGTTGAGAATGGACATATTAAAATAACCCATGATCAGAACAACCATGGCAAATAGCAGAAATAAAAATCCTGTTATCTGATATCTGAGACGAAACCCCATCATATAAAGGGTAATTTCTTGGAGAAGGCGGGGAAACCTTTTTTATCTTTATCTATTAAGCCAAATTAATTTTAATGATGGTTATTCCCATTCCAATTTCATCCCCATCTTGAAGAACCCATTTTTCAACTTTTTTGCCGTTGACAAATAAGCCTGTTTTACTGCCGGAGTCCTCAATCACGATTTTTCCGTTTTCCTCGCTGATGACTGCGTGTTTCCCTGAGACCCGGGGATCTCCGATTGAAACATCATTGCTTTCTCTTCTTCCAATAGTAGCGGGGAAGCGGGTAATCCTGAAAAATTTGCCTTTATCAAATCCTTCTGTTATATCAAGCTTGACTGCGCAGGTCTGACGAACGGGAGAAGCTGATACTGCAGGAACCGGCTTAACAATGGAATCTTCAAAAATATTTTTCTGTGGTGTGGTTTTTACCGGTGTAAAAGGCGCAGAAACAGAAGATGCCTGAGTCGGAGGTTCTATATATTTTCTTCCGGATTCTGTGGTTTTCTGTGTTTCATCATATCCGGTAAAATCCAGACTGACTCCGAATTTGCCTTCCTTCAGTGAATCATCCTCTTCCCATTTGAGCTGCAGAGGTCCAAGTGTTCTGAAATCTCTCTTTTTACTTTCGCTGTCTATGTATTTCAGAATTTCTGATTCGACCGAATCCCTTACGGGCTGGAGAAATTCCATATCATCGGAAGTAAGTGATACAACAAAATGATTGGGTATGTAAGTTTCCTTCATACCTGCTCTTTTCGAAGCTGTGATTTCGGTCCATAAAGCCCGGGCAATTTCAATAGGCTGGATTGTTCCTCCAGGCTTAGCGAACAAAGCGGTTTCAATTATATTTCCGAGAGATTTTTCAAGCTTTGTAAAAAAGTCCATATTCAGCCTTTTTAAGCTTTCTCAATAACTATCTGATGGGAAACTTCCCTGACCATACCTGTGATGCTTGCATGAACTCTTGCACCAAGTTTGCCTTCGGGAATTTCACCGATCAGTTCTCCCCTGTTCACCATCTGTCCGGGTTGAACAAGTGGCATTGCAGGGGCGCCTATATGCTGGCGCAGCGGTATTTTCACCACTGACGGAGTAAATCCGGTTTCAACCAGTGGCGCAGGCTGTTTGTAGGCAGTCAGCTGAAGCCTGTGGATAAGCCTCTGCGTCGGAACTCTTCTTGTATCGGCAAAGGGTCTGGGTTCAGGGTATTTTTCCCTGCTCTGGGTATTTCTGAGACCGGCTGCAGCCATCTCTTTCTTCATAATGCCATGAATTTTGCCCGGTGAAAGGAACAGAGGGCATGAGAAATAGTCGCAGAGTTTACATTCGCAGCAAAGCCATGATGATGTGAGGAGTTTTGTATCGTCGAGTCCGTATGGGGCGCAGCGCATAGCGGATTTATGGGGGCGCAGTCTGTGGCCTATTATATATCTGGGGCAGAATTCAGTGCAGTACATACACTGGTCGCAGGTTGATCTGCCTCTTCTTATTGAAGTATTGTCCGGTTCCCGCTTTCTCATCACAAGATAATTATCATGGGGAAGAACGATTAGACCGCTTGTGGTTTTAGTAATGGGTGCATCAAGGTCCTCTTCAATGCTGCCCATCATAGGACCACCGGAAATAACGACATAATCCCTGATTTTTGTTCCGCCTGCAAGTTCAATAGCTTCTCTGAAACTTGTGCCTACGGGTAGGAAGAAAGTCGAAGGTTTATTTACCTCACCATGGACGGTAACAATTCTGTCGGTTACGGGGATTCCCCTGTTTGCTCTTGCCACATTTATGACGGTCATTACATTGTTGACAACCGCTCCCACATCAAGGGGAAGGCCGCCTTCGGGGATTACACGGTTGATGGCGTCATAAACAAGTATAAACTCATCGCCTGCAGGATAATAGTTTCCTAAAAGGTGCATATCAAGAGTGTGGTGGGATGGAATTTTCTCCTTCAGAATTTCCACGGCATGTTTCTGCTTCTTTTTAAGACACACGATACCGCGCTTTGCCTGAAGAGCTTCTACAATAAGCTCCATGCCTTCGAGAAATTCATCGGTGTAGTTTTCCATCAACTGCTGATCCACATAGAGCAGTGGTTCACATTCCGCTCCGTTGGCAAGCACAAATTCAACCTGCCCCGTATATTTTGCATGAGTAGGAAAACCTGCTCCACCGGCGCCTACGACGCCTGCTGCTTTGACTTTATCTGCAAGACTCAAAAGGGTCATCTCCTGTTGCTGAATATAATCTTTTGGATTGAGATTCAAATAATCTGTATATTTTAGTCCAAAACGCATTCTCCTTCATTTTGGAGAAGATTTAGCAGAATCAAAAACATCTTTTATAAGAAAAATTTCATTTGATAAAACTGACAATTAACACGAAATTCCAAAAAGAGCGGTTTCTTCTGAATCACAGATTCCGCAGGATAAATCAGTAAAAGCAGGAAAATAACCGGCAAGAATATTTTCTGTGTAAAGCAATTTTAAATTAAAGAGAGGTAATTAATATGGCAAAATTTTCCGGTAAAACAGGATTGCTTATCCTTACCCTTCTGATTTTCTGCATGTTTATACATTCTGCAGAAGCTATTAATACGGAACGAAATTCTACTTCGATCACAGCTCCCAATAATTATTCAGGACCAGGTGATCCGGTGAAAGGGGACAAGGAAGAACAGATATGCCGCAATGTAATAAAAAAAGTTATCAACGGTGAAGATGTATCATCATATTTCACCGATCCTTTTATTGTAATGCCAGGCTTTTTTAATTACCTCGAAAGACAGGGACAGGCTCTTCTTGACAGCAAACCCACTGTAATTATAGCAGTGCCAAACAGCAAGGGCGGATTAGATCAGTACAAAGGCGGAGTTATCAGCAGCGGCAGCAACAAAAAATGCTTTTCATCCCCTGTGTTCAAGTCGAAATTTAAAAGATTTGAAAATGCCGTCATCAGACCGGCAAATGCCGATGAAAGAAATTACTTTTATGCTCTGATTAGCTTTGAAATTAAGGGTAAACCTCTGACAGTGGCAGAGGAAAAAGCTCCTGCAGGCACACCGGCAGTTCATATGCTGATGTATATGGAAAATGGCAAAATCTATATGATCGAATGCATGCTCAAACGGGCAAAATAATCAATCAGGTTCAATTCTGCCGAGAATGGCAAATCTTTCCAGAAGTTTGGGGATCGAAGCTTTTATATGCGCTTCGGTCCCCGGTTCAATTTCAACACAAATTATTAATATGCGTTTCTGACAAGTCTTACAAAATTAAGAATCCTCACAGCATCACCCTGAGGTCCGTGGCCATTGGGCCAGTCTGAAGGCTCACCTTCCTTGGGATCGCTGCGCTGGCATCCTGCACCATGAATATCAGTCCAGGCTCCATCAATAAACCCCAGCCCTCTCCCAAAAGCTACATACACAGCCCAGGCTCCTGAGGACGAAGATGTATTGACATGGGTCGTGGAAGTCCAGAAATACGGATAATCATCCTCCCCTGCCTCATTTGTGATTTTTGAGCAGTTAAAAACCGCATCTATTGCAGCAGTTCCGGTTGCATCAGGAGATCGGGAATAATCAACAATGCTCTGCAGCTCCTTCGCATTGGGAAGACGCCAGTCGCTGAAACCAAGGTAATTTTCGGCATTTTTTGCCTGCACCCATGCAAGAGCGCTTTTCCAGTTCATACCGGTTCCGCTGTCGTTTACTGTCCACATCAGCCCTGTGGACTTATCGGTTATCGTGCCGTTTCCATTGTTAACAAAACTGTTTTTACCATAATCCGAACTGCTACGGACGCAGAGAACCAGAAAAGTTTTTGTTTTTCCTCCGGGAAGAACTGAATCGTAGCCTTTGATTCTTCCATCGGCAAAATTGACGCCAAAAACCTTATTTCCATTTCCGCTGATATAATAGGTTGACGAAATATACTGAGAATCAATAATCCTTTCTCCGGCTCCTGTATCACCATAGGCAAAATCGAAGAAATCATCATCAATAAATGGGATTAGTCCGGAAACATCACTTCCGGAAAGTCCACTTGGATCAATCCCGCTGAATACAATCAGAGAATAAAGTTCCTTTATGGAAGGAAGCCTCCAGTCGCTGTATCCTCCGAATTTCAATGAATTCAGGGAATCCGGCAGACTCTTTGCCTGAACAGCAGTCAGCTTATCATCGCTGTCGATAACCCCGTCACCATTGGTATCAGGGCTTTTCACCCACGTTAGTCCGGTATTTGCATCATACACTGTTTTCCCATCGCTGCTGATTTTCCACGAAGGCTTCACCCCGGAATACTGGGCATCCTGTCCGTAGAAATCCTGTCCTTCCCCAGGCTTGCTTATCTGAGTGGAGTTTCCATAATAAATATTCTGGTTTGTATCCGTAACCACATAACCCGAGCCTGCAGGGGACGATGTTAAGGAAGGCGATGGTACCGGGGTTTGTGTTAATGTTGCATCAGGGGAAACAGACGGTGGTGCAGTCGGCGACTCCCCAGGGGTGTTTGAGGAGCCGCCTCCGCCACTGCATCCCCACAAAGAAAAAGTAAAAACTGCGATAACCATACAAACCATCCATAAAAAATACGCTCTTTTCATTTGCAGCACTCCATCCTTAAAAATTTGATTGATCTTCCGGAAAATGCATCTTTACTGACAGTCATTATAAGTTAAGCACATTAATATATTATGAAACGAAAATGAATACAAAATGAAAAAAACAACACGTTTAATAAAAAAACTTTTCATTTTCTTTTCATCTTTGTATGTTAAAATATAGGAAAATGCTGAAAGGTTGTTTGATATGCGCATTTTGATAGCAGATGACGACCGGAAACTCTGCGAAATAGTCAAAAGAGGCCTTGAGGAACACTCCCATGCCGTGGACTGCGTATATAACGGAAACGACGGAGAATGTTACGGAGTAAGCAGTGTTTATGACCTTATTATTCTCGATGTTATGATGCCTGACAAAGACGGTGTGGAAGTGTGCAGAAACCTGAGAAAGTTAAGGATCAAAACTCCCATCATTATGCTGACTGCAAAAGATGCCATTGAAGACAGAGTCCTTGGACTGGATAGCGGAGCAGACGATTACCTTGTAAAACCTTTCGCTTTTGCAGAATTGCTTGCAAGGGTTAGAGCACTGGGAAGACGGGAAGATCAGACCCGCACCCCGGAACTTGCAGCTGGAAAACTTATTCTGAACACAGTTACCCAGGAAGTAAGATGGGATGGCCAGCTCATCGATCTTACCTCAAAAGAATACGCAATACTGGAATACCTGATGCGCCACCCCAATGCAGTGGTTTCAAGAACAATGATCGAAGATAAGGTGTGGAACTTCGATCTGGACAGTCTCTCCAATCTGGTCGATGTATATATAAGAAGAATCCGTCAGAAAATTGATGCAGTTGAGGGAAAAAATATCATTCAGACTGTGAGAGGCGCAGGCTACCGGCTGAGGGTTTTATGAAATTCTGTAATTCCGTCAGATTCAGATTTACAATGTATTATCTCGGGATTCTCGGGATACTACTTGTATTGCTGGGTTTTGGGATATACTATTCACTATCGGGAAGTCTTCACAAAAATCTTGACGAAAAACTGAAAGCAAGAGCAAAACAGATAGCCAGATACAGGGATGCGGTTTCCATCATTTCCGGCGGCACTTTTGAAGAAGAACCCGGAGAACATGTTGCGTTTTTCTTTTATTCAGGTGAGAATCTCCGTTTTATATCCCACAGGGGCCTGCCTCCGCCACTGGACAGAAATCAGGTGGAACAAGCTCTCAGGGGAAGGGATTCCCTCAAAGACGAAACCCTGCGGAATTCCGTAAAACTTCGGGTTTATATAATGCCATACACACCCGACAATCCCTACATCCGCCCTGCAAGATTCTACCGCCCCGATCCCGGCGAAGCTTATACGGAAGTGAGGACAGCAGCACTTATGGTTGCAAGGCCTGTTGCGGATATCGAAAACACCCTTGCACAACTGCGAAATGTTCTTCTTATATTATGCCCTCTGATTTTTATAATATCAGGCGCCGGAGGACTCTTTCTCGCAGAACGGGCTTTTAAACCCGTGGATAAAATTACTGAAACAACAATGCAGATTCAGGAAAAAAATCTCGGAAAAAGAATCCCTGTTTACTCCAATGATGAATTCGGAAAACTCGCTTCCGCTATCAACCAGATGTTCGAACGGCTCGAAAAGGCATTCAACCGGCAGAAACAATTCACAAGCGACGCTTCACACGAACTAAGGGCTCCTGTGGCTATCATTCAGGCAGAATCAACACTTGCCCTTGAAAAGGACAGAACCGGTGAAGAATACAGACAATCACTGGAAAACATAGCTCAGGAATCGGAACGCATGTCCGGACTCCTCAACCAGCTCCTCACCCTCGCAAGAGCCGACTCAGGAAAGGAACAAATCCGTTTTTCCCCGGTCCTGCTTGAACCCTTTCTCCAAAACCTCTGCTCCGACATTGATATTCTCTGCAGGGAAAAAGATATAACACTCACAACTGATCTTCAAAATAATATAACAATAAACGGAAACGAAGGAAGCCTCAGAAGACTCTTCCACAACCTTATAGACAACGCCATAAGACACACTCCGGAAAAAGGCTCCATAAAAGTAACCCTGACCACAGAAGGAAAAACCGCAGTCATCTCAGTTTCAGACAACGGCTCAGGAATCCCACCATCAGAAATCCCCATGATTTTCGAAAGATTCTACAGGGCAGACAAAGCAAGAACCAGAGAAGACGGAGGCAGCGGCCTGGGCCTCGCCATCTGCAAACACATAACCGAACTCCACAAAGGCAGAATAGAAGCAGAAAGCACCCCCGGAAAAGGAAGCATATTCAGAGTGAAAATGCCTCTTAGCTGATTCTTTAACAAGGCTATTTGAATTTATTGAGCCGGATTTCCACGATAAAAAAACGGATTTATGATCCTTTTTATGAAGGTAAATCAAAAAAGGGTCCGCCATCAGTAAAAACCTGCTCTCGATAACCATCCGAATGGGCAGCAATAAAACGCCAGCAAATGCCGGATCGCAGGGTCCCGCCTATCCCCGGTCCCCCAAACCAACCGCCAACCGCCAGCAACCTCCATAACCACAAGCCTCCGCCAACGACCGCCGGATCGCAGGCGTCCCCGCCTGCCCCCGGTCCCCAAACCAACCGCCAACCGCCAGCAACCTCCATAACCACAACACCCCCGCCAACGACTGCCGGATCGCAGGCGTCCCGCCTGTCCCCCGGTCCCCAAACCAACCGCCAACCGCCAGCAACCTCCATAACCACAAGCCCCCGCCAGCAAACCTCACAGTGACTGCAGGCAGCCAACCCAGTTGATTGCTCCGGGCTATTTTTGTTTTTTAATTTTCACAGCAAAAATACATAAAAATTGAGAAGGTTAATCGGTATTTATGTGGAAATTACCTTATAGCCAAAGGGATTGACTTCTTTTTGGGGTCTGGAACCCATCGAATTTATCATGATTTTCTCAAAAAAAAGTTGCGGGAGAAAATTATTTTACATATAAAATG
>JAJTBE010000060.1 GCA_021287065.1 Bacillota bacterium | reverse complement strand
AAAAAAGTCTTGTGCCGGCTCAACCTGACAACAACACAATTAATCCCGCTAATCAGACAATGCAGAGAATGGACGATATTAAATTTTCAACCAAAAAGTTAGAAGTGGATTTAAGCAGGTTTGTGAGGGAAAAATATACCGGAATCCAGACAAAAACCAATTTCAGGATAGAATTCAGTTATGGTACAGCTTTAATAGAAGAAATCAGAATTTTTGAGGATATACTTTGTCTTTAGGTAAAAACTCCCATAGACATAATAAATAAAATCAGTAATTTTGAATTACACGCTATACTGCCCGATGGAAAGGGTAATGGACTATTTCCTCAGGTAATAAACATCACCGACTCATTTTATGACAAAATGATACTAATCTATAATTTCAGGCAGAAAAGCGGACTAAACGCTGAAATGGTGAACAAACTGCTTGAAGAAATACAGATTATCGATCGTGAGATCTTCATTCATCAAAGGAAAAAATACGATATGATTTATTCATAATTTCTACAGGAGTTCATTATGTGCAATTTACTTTATTTATCCACAACAGGTGATTTGGTGCCTTCGCAGTGCAATCACAGCGGTTTTCTCTTTTTTGAGAAAATTACAAGGGAAGATTACCCCCGGATTGGCGAAGTGCTGCTTTACGACAATCTCTGGTTTGTAAGCAACAAACAGGGGGGGTGCAGCTGCGGATTCAGGAATACTCATAACGATATATCTGATTTTGGTTTTTATGAGCCTTTGGATTGGGCTAAAGAAGAAGAGGAAAATATCATTGCAACAAAGCTTCTTTACCAGGTAATCAGAGGACTTCTTGATTCGGGGCACGGGGTTGATATTCTTGAAGACTGGGATGAGCTTCCCCCGGAAGAGTTTTCGGAAATGGAAGTGGATTTGAATGAAGTCCGGGAAGAACAGCTTGTGTTTTATGTGAATTCACACTATGTTTTTAAAGCTGGGAGTTGATATACGGAAAGGTTGAGTGGATTTACCATGGTCCCGGAACTTTAATAAAAAGGAATCACATCATTTCCCCTGTAAAAACAAGGAGTGCGGGAAAAAAAGCAATATTTTACAAAAGGTAAGGCAAATATACAGGATAATTAAAATCTTAATAAGGAATTTGCGGTTTGATAATTATATGAAAAAGAGAAACCGTTAATAATTATTGAAGATACCGGTTATCAGGCTCTCATAAGATTGTGTAAAAACTTATTTTTCAGGGTATGGAACAAGCTCTGGCAAGAATAATGGTTTTGGTTTAGAGTTGTGGTAAGAGTTATTTTGACATAATCTCATCAAGCAATTTTTTGAGGCAAATCAGTATCAGGAAGGGTTTATGAAGAACAAACAGCTCAACTATGTTTTCGTTATTCTGACAATTCTGGTTGTTATAATGACGGTCAGCGCACTATATGCACCTGTAAAAGTGGTGAAAAACTCTTCGATACCTCTGGATGAGGTAAAAAAGATTCTGCCTGAAGCGGCAAAAATAGTTCCCGGAGACAGCGAAAAGGGATGGCAGTCTGTTTTGAACGCATCCGGCGGGCAGATTGGTTCAGTGGCTGCAAGTTCGCCTTATACAGATGATATAACCGGATACGGCGGTTCAACGCCTCTTCTTATTTTCATCGACAATGACGGAAAAATCAAAGGTGCGGTTCTCCTTGAAAATCAGGAATCACCGGACTTTATAAAGCGTGTTCTGGGTACAGGCATTCTCAGCAAGTGGAACGGCACTCCCTGGAAAGAATCTGTTTCAGTTCAGGTGGATACGGTTTCCGGCGCTACAATGTCGAGCACATCACTGATAAAGACTTTCAGGAAGCGGATTTCACTGATTGATCCATCATCGGTTCAGGTGAAGCCTCAGGGAATGTCATTCGGGTGGAAGGATGGAGTGATAATCTTCCTGACCCTTACGGGAATAGCGCTTTGTCATCTGAAGATAAAAAACACAAAGACCCTCAGATATATTCAGCTTGGTTTATCGGTGGTGTTTCTTGGTTTTATAACTGCTGCATGTTTCTCAGTTTCACTGCTTTATGCATGGATTAAAAACGGCATTCCTCTTTCCGGTTCCATTGGGATTCTCTTTCTTATCGGCGCAGCAGTGATTATGCCTATACTTACCGGCAAAAACCACCACTGTTTCTTTGTTTGCCCTTACGGAGCTTTTCAGGAACTGATTTTTAAGATAATCCCGGTGAAAGCGAATGTGAAGCCTCAGGTTGGGGAACAGTTGAGAAAAATAAGATACCTGCTGCTTATACTGTTCTCTATGGTTCTTCTGTTTAATATACAGATGGATACAAGCTTATGGGAGCCTTTTTCCGCTTTTCTGTTCAGAACCGCTTCTGTTTCCACATTGATAATAGCAGGCGCCGGGCTGATAGCCGGGGCATTTCTGAACCGCCCCTGGTGTTCATACTGCTGCCCAGCAGGAGCTTTCCTCGACGAGCTGAAAAGACCGGCTCCGGAAAAAACTGTACCCAGTCAAACGAAAAATATTAAGGAAGGTTAGTTTTAATGAAACTTGAAACCCCTATTCTGATAATAATTATACTTCTCACAATCTGCGCCACGCTTCTTGCAAAAGCACAGTTCGACAAAAAAGGGCAGGCTCAGGCTCAGACCGGAGAACCGGCTAAAGCTGCTGTTACATCAGAAACTCCCGCCGCTTCATCTTCCGGCTCCAACCCTGCCATCGAAGTAATTATGAAAAGAAAAAGCGTCAGGGAATATACAGCTCAACCGGTGAGTAAGGAAGATCTTGATATTCTCATAAGAGCCGGTATGGCTGCACCGACAGCAGGAAACAAGCAGCCCTGGGAATTTGTGGTTATAACCGACAGAAAAACCCTCGACAAGCTTGCGGATCAGCTTGAATACGCAAAAATGCTGAAAGACGCAAAAGCAGCTATCGCAGTATGCGGAGTTCCCAAGTTGTCATTCCCTGGAAAAGACAGTGAATACTGGATTCAGGACTGCTCGGCAGCCACAGAGAACATCCTCCTTGCTGCGGAAGCAATAAACCTCGGAGCAGTATGGACCGGCGTCCACCCCGTTCAGGAAAGAATAGAAGCGGTGAGATCCACCCTGAACCTCCCCTCAGACATAATCCCCCTGAATGTAATAGCCATAGGACACCCCACAGGCAAAGAAAAACCAAAGAACAAATACAAACCCGAAAGAATCCACTGGGAAAAATATTAATGATATTAAAAGCGCTGTGTGAATATGGCGCTTTTTTATTTCTGGAGTGTATTCGTCATTTTTCAGAAGTTTCCACTACTTGTTTAAACAGAGTTTTTTTCCCAGCTTCAATCAAATCAATATATTTGTCTTCCGGAATATTAATTTCGTATATCTTTCCCATACCTTCCGGATTTCCAGGTAAAAAGTCATAAACAATACTTTCATACTTATTCAGATAAATTTGCTGTTTTTCGCCGATAAATGCTCTGAAATATAGTTTATTCCAGCGGGAAAATCTTTTTATAATATGATGCTTTTCAAATGGAGCTATTTCCTTTTCAGCAACAATTCCTGATTCGGATCTAACCACTATCCGGCATGGGCGGCTGCTAAAATTATTTACTTCAAGAATAAAATTGTTATTGATAACAAAATAGTTCAAAGAAAGAATTAAAGCAGGAAAAAAAACGATAAACAAGGTTATAGCGAGCATTAGCTTTTTCCAGTATTTTGTCAGAAATATTCCGATATTTTCTATCATGTCAATCCCCGCTCCATTCTGATTCATCAGGAATAATGACAGGCATGGAGTTTTTGTCCGGACCTCTGTCCATAACGGTTACAACCTTGCCATTTGCGGTTATACACATTATTCTTTGTTTTTCCTCCAGCTTCACACGCTCTCCCGGGGCAACATTATAAAAATGTTTCAATTTCATATTTTCAACTAAATACAATTTCAAACCCTGATGACTTGTGTTTTCAATCCACGGTATATATCCTCTGAATAGTAAAAGACTGATTAGAAACCAGCTAAACCAAAAACAGCAAAAAAACAGGCAGACCGCAAGACATTTCGTAAAATAAAAAAGCGAATCTGATGCTTTTTCAGCATATTTTTTTTCGTCCCAAAGATCCTTAATCATTTTTAAGCTCCTTTTATCTCTGTCCGGAGTTCATCCAGTTAAAATCTATAAGGTTTTTATCCTGCTTTATCATTTTCAGGTTATTATCATCAGGATTATAGACATAGAGTTTATTTTTTACAATGAAAATCGAGCTTCGGCATTTTTCCGGCAAGTTTCTTTTGCAAATATTCTCTTAAATGTTGTTTAAAAGCTTTCTCTGTTTCTCCCTCAACCATAATGGTAATTCTCATCAGGGTTTTCCTCCCAGTCTGCCCATATTCCACAATTCATCAAGGCTGTATTCCTTAAGCCATTCTTCAAGATCCAGAGCATCAGCCCATTCCATTTCTGCAAAACCATCTTCATTCATATTTACAACCACAATTTCTTCAGGTTTCAGAAATCTGATTAATCTGTCGGAATGAGTTGCTACAATAAGCTGAGTTCTGCGGGAAGCTTCCCTCAGTTGATGTGCCAGCAGGCTCAAAAGCTCAGGATGAAGGCTTACTTCAGGTTCATCTATCATCGTAATTGCCGGAAGAGAAGGACTCTGGAGAAGGGCGGTAAGCCAGAGAAAACGGAGAATTCCCTCTGAGAGCTGGTTCATATACAATGGAGATTTAAAATGCTCCTCTTTCCAGGTCATCGACAACATTCCGGCGGCAACAGGAGGAAACCCAAGGCTTTCAAATCCGGGAAAAGCGGTTTTAAGAGTATCCATAATTATTTCATAGCGGTCAGGGTAACTCTCTTTCATAGAGTATAAAAACGGGAACAGATCTTCCCCATTTTCACCGGGAAAAAGAATCGGTTTGAGCTGCTGGGGAAGTTTCACAGGTGAACCTGCATTCACATTTAAAGTATGATATAAAGAAGCAGAACTCAGTATTTTGCTGATAACTTCCAGTTGATCATATATCTTTGGGATCTGGCTCAATGTTGTTTCAGACAGGTTAAAATTCCAGTTCGGAACTCTAAAACTGTTTGTATTTGGTTCATAATAACTAATGCTGTTGTAAGCAGAATTTATATAAATTGACTGCTGTGTATTTTGCGGCCATTGCTGACACAAAATTTCGGAGGAAATAGCATAGGAAAAGCCCTGCTGTTCAAGTTTCAAATCATAATTCAGATTTGGGAAATCTTTGTGAGGTATTTCAAGAGAGAGGGATATTTGTTTTCCGGATTCTGTTTGTGTATTCAAATCTTTTGTAACAACTTCCGATATTCCACCAAGGCTGCTTAATTTCTGATTCAGTTTTCCACCTGCTGATGCTGAAAGCAGAGAAAGGACTTCCAGCATTGATGTTTTTCCAATGCCGTTTGCTCCTATCATAACCATCAGGGGCCTCATCTCAAGGTCAATATTGAAAAGCCTTTTGTAGCCGCTGATTTTCAAATGGCTGATATGATTCATCTTTATCTCACTTTCAAAGGGAATCTATTTATGATTGATTTATTAATTTTTCATGTTTAGTTGACAGCTTTCATAATAATATTCAACGAAATTAAAACATCCCCCTTTCAAACAACTTATTATCTC
>JAJTBE010000019.1 GCA_021287065.1 Bacillota bacterium | reverse complement strand
TAATTTTTTAAATATCAGAATAAATTCATAATCAAGTTTCAGGATCCCATTTCTTGGATAAGGGAAAGAACCCATTATGCTGGCACCGCCTGATGTATTGGTAGTTGTCACCTTTTGCCAGATAATGGCTCCCATATAGTCGAATCCAATTGATTCACAGAACTTAATAATCTCCGTTCTTATTGGAATTACCTTATATCTACCATAATAAACAGAACGAGCGAATTGATCTCCGATGTTTATACAAAGTCTGCATCCTTTGTGAAGTACTCTGTTACATTCATTCCAGACAAGGTTCAGGTTGTTAATATACTCCTCATAGGAATGATCAAATCCTATTTGTGCAGTGCTGCCATAATCTTTTAGCTGCCAATAAGGGGGGGAAGTAACAATAAGATGGACAGACTCATTGGGTAGTTCGATCATTCTTCTTGAGTCGCCTCTGATAATTTTATGGTAAGTCTTCATTGCTGTTATCCTGTTATGTTCCTGCGGGTTTTGATTCTACTTTCTTTTCTCCGTAGTATGTCATTCTCGGGGGGAAGAAAGTGTACTGTATATTGGTTTTGCTTATGCCTTCGATATTTTTTTCCACTCCAAGCATTACAATATAAGGCTGTTTATCTGATGAGGCTACCTGTTGGGGCACTCTTGCGGTCAGGTTGATGATTACATCAGCGTTGAACTGTACTTCCGGCGTAGTTGCTCCGTTGGAAACAACGATTACCGGTATTCCTTTCTTTCTGCTTATTCTTTTGAGCATGGAAAGATTTGCCGCTATGGGGGGCTGGATTTCGAAGGCGTTGTTTCTTCCGGGTGCGGGTATTGCCTGAAGGTTGTCTATGACGACGAATCCTGCATTTGATTTTTCTATAGCTTTCTCAATACCGGAGACGGGAAGATTTTCGTCAGCTTCGTAGATGAAAGCCCGTTCGCCGGTTTTGTCTTTCAGGAATTTTGCCACCCGTGCTGCTTTCTGCCAGTCGGTGTCGTTGAGATCTCCCCTGATAAGCTGCCGGAAGCTGATTCCTGCCATTCTTGCTATTGTTTTGCACTGGAGCTGTCTTGGTGAAAGATTGTATGTAACAAACAAGCCGTTGGGTTTTTCCTTGTCGAGGATTTGGTCGAAAACCTGTTTGGCAAAGCTGGATTTGCCTACTCCGGGATCTCCTGTGATAACATAGAGTATTCCGGGGTTGAAGCCGTCTGTAACTTCGTTGAGGGCGTCGAAGCCTGAGCTGAGGCCTGTGAGTTTTTTGCCGGATGCAAATTCCTGTCTGCGTTTTTCCAGTTCTGAGGTCAATTCGTCCATAAATCCTCCTATTGCCGACACTTCTACAGAGATTACGGGGGCCGGTGCTGAAAGCAAAGCTGCTGCGGGAGCTTTTGCCCTTCTTGGCGCTGTTATATCAGATTCGTCGAGAATGGGGAAGCCGTCTTCGTCGAAGCTGACGGTTTCTTCACCATCTTCTTCATCTGAAACTGAAGCTCGGGGATCAGCTTTTTCCGAAACCGCTTTATAATACCAGCCTGCCATGGAAGGCTCCAGATTTTTTTCCTTGTTTTTGTCTTCTTTCCAGAAACCGAGGTGTTCGTGGAGGGGTGCGGTTTTTGCGAAACAGTTTTTGTTTGCGGGGCAGTAGTCTATCTGTTTCATGCTGAGGCATTCCGGGAAGATGGGTCCGGTGTAGGATATAATAGCTCTTTCGAGTTTCTTTTCGTTGTAGGTGGGTACTTTATCGGTGTAATATTTGAGCAGTTTATCCTGTCCTAACGCCCTGAGAACCACTGCCAGTCTGACAAGGCCTTCATCGCTGGCTTTGTTTTTGGTTTCAATGGAATTAATCAGGTTGCGGAAAGCTTCGCATCCGTTGAGTGCTGCGATAACGGTTTTTTCGTCAAGAATGAGGCCCACTCCGGGGAGGTATTTGCTTCCGACGACTCCGGTGAGGGCGAGTATAGCCTGATCGAGATCTCTGTCGCTGATGCGGGGGACAACCCAGAAATCTCTGTCGATGGGGTTTCCGTCATCATCTATAAAAATAGTGCAATCCTGTTTTATACCGAGAGCTTCGTAGGGATCGTTGTTTTCGTCAAGCCATTTGTCAACGCCGTTGAAGAAGGGGAGCCAGACGAAGTATCCCATATCTCCCGGAGGGAGGCTGTCGGTAGTGGGGATCATAGGTGTTTCTTTAGGAAAACCTAATTTTTCATACAGGGTGAACATGAAGTATCTGAATTTTTTTGCAGGGATTGCAGGTTCGAAAAACAGCCAGACATTGTAGTTTTCGCCTTTTTTCATGGTTCTTTCCCTGCGGACTCCCCTGAATCCGAGTTTGCGGAGTTCCCGTGTGAGGAGCAGCGAATCTCTTGCTGTATTTTTCGAGGGGCCTCCTTCTTCAAAAATAACAACCGCCCAGGGGATGGTGAAGTTTTCCATCATATTGAAGAAACCCATGCGTGCCGAACCGCTGAGATGAGCTTCCGCTCTGGTTATAAGTTCGAATTCTCCTCTTTTGATCTGCTGTGAGATAGCTTTATTTCTTGAATAAAGCATCACTCTGTCGATTCTGCCCTTGAAGAGGCTTATTAAATTCTTCGGTGTTAAGCCTGCCTGTAAAACTGCCATGAGAACCTCCTCGAAACTCTTTTTCATAAAGGGAAGGGATTAGCTTTATAAATTTGACAAAAGGAATCCGAACCCTGCGAATGGGTTAAATAAGTAAAAAATTATGGTAAAAAAAGAAAGAAGCTTTTCCTGTGAGGGTAAAAGCTTCTTTTATCCTGTTTACTGATTGTCTGATATTGTTTATCTCAGATATTTGTTGAAAAATACGATTGCTTTGGCGGTGATGGTTGCCATTGCTGACGTTGAATATCCGTGGCCTTCTCCGGGGACGATATAGAGTTCGCCGGGCTGTCCTCCTGAGATAAGTTTGTTATACATTGCGGTTGTGTCTGTGGGGGATGCCAGAGTATCGTTTTCGCCTGTGATGAAGAATACGGGGTTTGGCATATCGGTGCTGAGATCGATATTGTTTTCAGGCACGAGAAGCCCGTTCATTTCCACCACCGCTCCGATTTTTTTTGTATTTGCGGCGATTACCATAGCCATAGCTGCATCTGCGGAGAATCCGGTGACTCCCACTTTATCCGAGCAATGGGAATTTGCCTTCATTGCGTCGATTGCAGCGGAAGCTACGGTTGTGTCGGGCATATAACCAGACAGAACGAAGAATCCTTTTTTTGCCAGCGTTGCTGCGTCCATTCCGTTCAAGACCATAATGCCGGGGAATTCTCCCGTAGCATTAGGGCGGGTTATTGTGAAGGTGTAGCCTGAAATAGTTGTGCTTTCTTCCACTGTTGAATAATCAGATGTGGAAGTGGGTGTGGGAGTTGGTGAAGTTGTTGCCGTTGCGGTAGGTGTCGGTGTTGGGCTTGTTGTCGCTGTGGCTGTGGGGGTTGGTGTGGGGGTGGGAGAAGATGAAACACTGAGTTTTATGGCAGTATTAGTGGTTTGTCCGGCGGTGACTGTAACCGACTGTGATTTTGACTGATATCCTGATTTTTCAGCTTTGATTGTGTGGGTTCCCTGTTTTATGTAGAGAAATTCGAAAAGCCCCGATGAGTCGGAGGATGTTGTAAGTGTCAGGGTGTCATCGAAAATAATTTCCACTGTGGCTGCTGAAATCGGGTTTCCTGTGCTTTCTGATTTAACTGAGCCTGCGATTGTTCCCGAAGGTTCAACCTGCATGTCCGATGTTGATGTTGAGCCTGAAGTAACTGTAACCTGTGAAGTAGCGGAATAATTATTTTTATAGACTGTTATCTGGTGGCTGCCTGAGGAAACATCATCGAAAGAATAATCTCCGTTTGAATCGGTGACAGTGGAAGCTTTTTCTGTTTTGTTTTTGTCGTAGAAATCGAGTGTAACCTGAGCATCAGCAAGGGGCTGTCCATAAACATCCAGAACATTGCCTTTGATGGAGCCTGTTGCAGAAGTCGGTGAGGAAGTGGGGTTAGTGCCGCCTCCTGATCCGCCTGATCCTCCGCCGCAACCTGTGTAGAGAATTGCAAAGGACAGAAGGGTCAGTGCTGTTGCCATAAGAAAAAACATTACCCTGCGGTTTTTTTTGTGCATTATGCGCCTCCTTGTTTTACCCGAATTGTTATACCCGGTTTTCAGATATTGCCGATAAATCGACATTAATTTTTTATCATGCAACAATAAAAAATATTATCTGATCGTTAAGTTTAACAGGAGAGGGGTTATATCCTGTTCTGGTGAATAGTACAATAAGGAATACAGGAGGATTTTTATTGTGAGTAAATCCTATATGGTTTATATCGTTGAGGACGAGCGTGAAATTGCGGACACTGTAGTTGATTACCTTAAAAAGGAAGGCTACAATGCAAAGCCGATTTACCGCGGAGATACGGGTATGAAGGAACTTATCGAAAACCCTCCTGATTTGGCGATCCTTGATATAATGCTTCCCGGCGTTGACGGCCTTGAGATTCTCAGGGAAGTAAGAAAAAAAGAGTATTTTCCGGTGATTTTTCTTACATCCCGCAAGGATGAGGTAGATAGAATCCTTGGTCTGGAAATGGGAGCGGACGATTATGTGCCAAAGCCTTTCTCTCCGAGAGAACTTGTTTCAAAGGTAAGATCTCTTTTCAGGCGCATAGAGTATGTCAGCGCAGCGGCAGCACAGTTGAGGAAAGAAGACGAGCAGATAAAGATCGGCAGATTCACCCTGAGTCTGGTGAGAAGAAAACTTATCTGCGGAGAAGCATCAATAGAACTTACAGCTACCGAATTTTCAATTATTGAATTCCTTATGAAAAATTCGGGCAAAATTATAAACAGAAACGAACTCCTGGAATATATCTGGGGAAGCGAATCAGGCGAAACACGAACGGTTGATGTCCATATCAATAATTTAAGAAAGAAAATGAAAGCCCACGGGATAACGGGCGATCCTATCAAGAGTATCAGGACCGTTGGCTATGCGTTCGATGATTAAGCCTTTTAAATCGATCAGAACAAAGCTGCTTTTAAGCTTTGTGTTTGTGATTCTCCTTACTGTTGCCGTGATAATCCTTGTTGTTTTTGTAATGCCGATGCAGGCGCATATGGCAGAGAGAAGCAAGGAAGGCAACACCAGAGATTTGATGATGACGCAGACTCTTGTCGGCGAATTAGCTAAGAGCTCAAGCGTGGCAAAACTTCAGGAACTGGCGGAAAGCTACAGTATTCTTTCCAATACTTTCTTTTCCATCTTTGACATGAATGGCAAACTTGTTGTCAGATCAGCGATGCCGGGGAGAAAGCAGATGCAGAATCCGCCTCCTCAGGGAGCCGGTAAACCTGAAAACAGAGACGGAGAAAAACCCGGAATGGGCGGGCCTATGGAATTTGAAATTTCAGGGCTTGATTTTCTTTCTTCTGACGAGCGGCAGATGATACAAAATGGTATTACCATTCAGGGTATCAAAACCATAAACACCAAAGATGAACTCTTTAAAATGCGCTATATTGTGCAGCCTTTTAAAATTGCTGACGGAACAAAGCTTCTTCTTCTCACTATCCATCCTGCAGGTCCTCCACAACCCAGCAATGAAAAAGTGAGTTATGTTCTTTTGCAGAGTTTTCTTATTGCCGGTTTCGTTTCCATTGCAGCCGCAATTATTCTCTCCTGGCTTATAGTCAAACCAATCAAAAAGATGGAAGATGCTGCTTACAACATATCCAGAGGCGATTTTTCCACCAAAATGAACTTCAGCCAGAATGATGAACTTGGCGCTCTTGCTGCAGCTTTCGATTCTATGACTGCAGAACTCGAAAAGAACATCAACGGCAGAATGAAGCTGATGGGGGATATTTCACACGAGCTGAATACACCTCTTGCAGCAATCAGGGTTAATACCGAAGCTATCCTTGACGGTGTTATTTCAAACGAGGAAGACAGGAATAAGAAACTAACCGCTATTCTTAACCAGACAATCAGGCTCTCATATCTGGTGGATGATCTTCTTGAACTTGCCAAGTTTGAAACAGGTGAAGTCCATCTGATTATTGATACATTTCCGGTTATGGAAACTGTTACAAGAGCAGTGGAAACAGCTGAGGGAATCGCACAGAAGAAGAATGATAAAATACTCATATATACTGAGAATGAATTTGCAAAAGCTATGGGCGACCCACGCCGCATTTCTCAGGTGCTGATTAATCTGGTTAACAACGCCATTCATCATAATCCCGCCGGAATTGAAATCAAAATTTCCATCACGGAAACCACTGACAAAGTTGTTTTCAGCGTTGAAGACAACGGAGTCGGCATACCAAAAGACGAACTGGCTGAAATTTTCCGCAGATTCCACAAAGTGGACAGATCCCGGACAAGGCACGATTCCGGCTCCGGACTGGGCCTCGCCATCGTCAAGGAAATTATCGAAGCCCACAATACCAACATAAAAGTTGAATCAGCGATGAGAAAAGGCACAAAATTCAGTTTTGCGCTCAATAAGGTGAAAGAGTAAAGACAGCTGGTGGATGAACCCTGTGAATCAGGATGTCAGGGGAAGAGATTCTGTGAATACAAGTAGCGCAAGGCTTTAACCTTGCTGTCTGATACCAACTTTCCATCATAATTACTATACGCTGGCAATGCTAATCTGTCAGTCACCGGAATTGTGAGTGACTTGCCCGTATCAGCAAAACATAAACATTTTGGAAAAATAGTATGGGTCCAAAAAACAACCGCCAGTAAACCTTATAACCACAAGCTTCGCCAAGATCGCAGGAGGGGTTTGCAACCCCGACGCGGACCCGCAGGTCCGCCCGCGACGCAAACTCAAACCGCAAATCCTTCGCATGTGTGGAAATCATACTGATAGCCTCACATTACCATAATTCGATATCTATTGAAGACATGTTTGGTTTCGGGTCGGATCATGGGCACCGACCCTGCAGTTGTCGCTATGCTCCGATTCAGGAGATTGGGGAGAGAATACAGGGTTATTTAACCTATCCGGCGGAGCAGGCGGGACGCCTGCGATCCGGCAGGTGTTGGCCCAGATTGTGGTTTTAGGGTTTGATGGTGGAACAGGTTTGCGGTGTGGCGGACCTGCGGGTCCGCGTCGGGGTTGCAAACCCCTCCTACAGTCCCTTTCCAAGCTTGTGGTTATGAGGTTTGCCGGTGGGTGTTGCGGGAGCACATTGGCTCTCCCCTACAGGAATTCCAATATCGATTGAAGTTTGCGTCGATATGCAGAAAACAGAATTAAAGAGGGCAGAAAAATGATGCGCTGAAAGTTTTTGCCGGAAGGGGTTGGGAAACCGGCTTTTTTCAAAAAGTGGGTTTCCCAAAAGCTTTGTAATCTGGGGACCCTCAGAGGTAACCACGCTTTTTTGGAAAAGCGAGGTTACCCTCCGAACCTCCCTCCTTGAAAAACAGGAGTATGGGGGTGGAGCTCGTGTCTGATCTCATAGGTTACGCGAAGAATAAAAAGATTCCGGCAAAATTGTATTATTTTTCTTTTTTTCGATTTTACCACTATTATTCAGCATTCTTTTGTTTATCTGTCTATATGATATTGTCGATTCGCCATACAGATGTCGCAGCTTTTGCAAGTTGTTTCTGCCGTTTGGCAATGGAATCAGGATTCCATTTTTCATAGTCTTCTGCAATGGATTGTGTCAGTTTGATAGTGCTGTCTGTGTAGATTTTTCTTTTTTCTTCAAAGCTGTCATTGCCAGCCTGTCTGTTTTCAGCTTTTTTCAGAATAGTCAGGTTGCCAAGTCTGGTGATAAATCTTTCGTCAGTTTTTTCATTATATTCTGTCCACTTTTCACCGGGATTTTTGGGCATGATATGTTCCACATCGAATACTGCCGAAGAATAGTCAAAGTCATTCTCATAAAGCTGTTTTTCCAGAGCAAACATAATATATTTGATCAACCGTCGGTTTCTGCTGAAATTGTCAAATGATGCCTCGGAAAAGTCATTCCTGAATTTTTCATCTCCGGGATAAACAGGAGCCAGAGATTTTATTGCTTCTGCTGCAGTTAGTTTTCCATCAGATACTTCTCTGGCAGTTTGTGAATATACTTTTTCCTGCTCACTGGGATTGTACCTTCCGATTACATTGTATCTGAAAGAAATTACCATACAAGCCCGGAGGATTCTGGCAAATTCGGGATCGTTATATCTGTTTCTGGCTGCAAGCATAAGGGGATAAGGGGTTCTTTTGATTTTGAAAAGCTCTAATTCCCCAATGGAGGTTTTGACCGATTCCTGTCCGCTCCACAGTTCATCTTCCGCGCTTTTAAACGCAGCATAAAAATCCGCATTCTTGTTTAAATCTCTTAAAAGGCTGAAAACATCCCCTCTATTGTGAATCGTTTTTCTCACAGCTCCATACAGTTCGTTCTTCCTTACAAAATCATATCTGCTGTTCCAGTAAACTCTCAGGAATGTGGAAAAATCATCGTCTTCCAGTTTTGTTGTAATACTTGTCCATAGATCTTCGACTTCGTTGATTTCCCTTTCATCTGCTCCTTCTTCACTAATAACTGAAAATAGATAATTCTTAAGTAAATCGGTGGGTGAAAGCTGAAGTCCTCTTGCATTGAGGGTTTCGAATACTTTATATGCATTAATTTCATCCTGAACGGTTATGACTGTAAAAAAGAGCTTGTTTGTCAGTCTTTCTATGAATGTTGCCAGAGAAACACCATCTTTATGGGTGGAAAAGTAGCTGTTGAGTCTGGAATAATATAAATGCCATGCTTTTTTGATCAGTTTCTCCGAAGCGTTTAAATGTCTTGATGGTAATTCCTGAAAGCTGGATATGTATTTTTCGTATATGTGATGGTTATTTCTGTTCAGATGCAGTTTTAATTTGCTTATCAGGGTGACCGGGTCGAGAAAGCCGATATATCTCTGATAAAGATTCTTTTCCCTTTGCCTGTTGTTTTCACTGTCAATGCCGGAATCGGCTAGTTCTCTCAACATCTTCAGCACAGCAAGGATAATAATGCTCAGAGTTGCCAGTCTTTGCTGTCCATCGATTATTTTGAGCAGTCCGCCGTTCTTTTTCTGTAATACGAGATATCCCATATAGTGAAAAGATTCATCGTTTGCATCTTCGATTACCGCGATAATATCCTGCCACAGATCTTCCCAGATTTCCTCCGTCCATGAATAATTTCTCTGAAACATCGGCACTTCATAGATTATATCTTTTGAAAGTATGTCTTTCAGGGTCTGGCTGGAAGTTGAATCAAGGTTAAACATTTTTTCCTCCGGAGAGAAGGATTTTGCGCTGTATGGCAAGGTTTTTATTTCAGGGGGATGCATATTTTTATCAAACCCCGCCTTTGCCGGGCGGGGTTTGATTTATTTCTTTTTTGGGCAGTGTTTACACTCTGCTTACTGATTTTTCTTCTTTTACCTTGTGTCTTTCCTTTACCTGAGATACGAAGGCGGATATCCTTTGTTCCCTTGCGTTGTCCTGGAATCCGTCGAAATCGATGTTCAGGTATGGGATTTTGTTGAATTTCTTTCTCAGATCTTTGGAAAGAGCTGAGACCACCAGTGAGGGCATGCAGTTGAACGGGCTTATGCTGACTATGCCGTCGAGGTTTCTGCGGGCGTAGTCTTCGGATTTGCCCATTGAAAGGATAGCTTCGCCGCCGAAGAATGGGGTTATGTAGGCGGAGCCTAATTTTACCACTTCTTCGGGTGAAAGTTCATCAAATTTACCCACGTAGGGTTTGATTACATCAAAGAGCACATGCTCGTGGTTGAGGGCAAGTTTGTTCAGGAATTTCTTTGTCTGGGCTTCCTGCCACCATTTGAGGTTGTGGTCGTCTTTCCACTTGTCTTCCGAATGGACTCCGGTTATGTAGTTGGAATAGCCGAAGAACTCGGTTTGGGGAGCCATCCAGACTTCGCAGCCCATTTCTTCAAGGGTTCTGATGATAAATGCGTTTGCGGGTTCGTGGAGGCGGACATAGAACTCTCCGACTATTCCGACGAGAGGTCTGCTTTCGCTCCGTTTTTCCACTTTTTCAAACTCGGCCATGGCATCTTTAAGAATCTTTTTGAGCCATTCCAGATTGCCTCCTGTGGCGGTCTGGGTCATTTTCCATGCGTTGTCCACTTTGTTTTCAGGCTTCTGCATTTCGTCCATAATACGATTTACATATTTAAGGAAGATTTTGTCGCTTTCGCCTTTATTTACTTCGTAAGGTCTGGTGTGGAGAAGCATTTTTTCAAGAAGGTCATGGGTGAGGAGTGTATCCCACACCATAATCAGGAATGAAGTGCCAAGTCCGCCGTCGGGGTTTCTGTTGCCTACGGTTACCAGATCCACTTTACCCTGTTCGATCCCAATATGGTGGTCGAGGAGGAGCTTTTCGATCATATAATACATACCATAGCGGCACGGTCCACCTGATTTTCCCTGGAAGAAAGCTTCCTTTGAGGGATCGAAATCCGGTTGTTTTGCTCTGTGGAGCATATCCTGAGTTGTGTAAAGCATAGGCATGCAGACATCGCCGGCTATGAAGTTTCTGGCGAGGGTAAGTGCGGGATCTCCCGAGCGGGGGAGGACATCGGCATCAACTCCGTGTGCTCTCATTGTTCCCGCAAGAAGTCTTGCACCTTCGTTCATGTAGGGAAGCCAGAGTTTTTTGCCTTTGAGGTTTTCAAAGAGAATGGCGGAAGTGTCAATCTTCCTGTCAACCTTTTCTTCTGTTTCCGAGTCCACAGAAGCGAGGTAAGCCTGGATTCTGGTGATGATTCCGGTGTCGGATGTGTGCTCGTCGATCTGCATTGTGAGATAATGATCGCCTAATTCTTCGTGGAACATCTGATCGAGGAATGCATCGGGACCGCAGCCGAAGTAGGTGATGACGAGGGCGTGAAGGTTCTTATGCTGCTTAATGAATCTGGCAGCCATGAGCTTTTTCTGTCCCTGAATGGAATAGATGTTGGGCCATGAACCTGAAACATCGTATTTTTCATCGTTGAGGGGCAGGAAATCGAAAGGTATGGCAAGGTAGCCTTCGTCTTTGACTTTTTTGCCGGCATTCATGTTGATTCCGGGGTCATGAAGGGCGTAGGGTCTTGCGATAATTACAAAAGCGGTTTCCCCTTCCTTCATGTTGTCGAGAATTTCCTGACCTCTTTTGCGGAGTTTATCCCTGAAGGCAGCTAGAGTTTCCATGCCTTTTTTTACTGCTTTTTTGATGTCTTTGGCTGATTTTCCCAGAGGTTCGAGGATTTCGACGAATTTTCTTTCGATGTGGTTGATTCCCCGATCAAAATAGAATACGGGTTTGAGAAGTTTTGTTTTGCCTGAGTCGTCCAGACCGAGGGCTGATTTTATTACATCAGGGGATGACTGAACATAAGGACAGGTGACGCACATTTCATAATTGCCCATTGGACCGTCGGTTGTGATTACCGAGGGCATGAAAATGTAGTCTGCTCCCTGCTCCACTATTTCGAGGGCGTGGCCGTGGGCAACCTTAATGGGGAAGCAGGGTTCCGCTATGGTTGTCTGAATGCCTTTGCGGATAATTCTTTTGTTGCTTGCTTCCGTTGTGGTTACTTTGAAGCCCAGTTCGCCAAAAACAGCGCTGAAGAGGGGGAAGTATTCGTTGAACATAAGCCCTCTTGGGATTCCCACTGTTTTTGCGGTTTCCGGAGCCTGATTTTTGTATGAATTGAGGAGCATATCCTCTCTTTCTGCAAACAGATCCGGCAGGTGTTCACCAAGGCTTTTTTTGTGGATTCCGCTGAAACGATCGCAACGGTCTCCCTGATAGAAGTTTTCGCCTTCAACTTTAAACTGGTTTACGCTGCATTCGTTTCCGCACTGTTTGCATACAAATGATGAAAGCTGGTATTGTGTGGAGATTATTTCTTCAAATCCCCTGAATTTTGTGGGTTCAGGTTTTCTTTCGTCCCTTTCGTAAGCTGAGCGGGCAACTCCCACAGCTCCGGTGAGGTGGGGGTAGGGCGGAACTATGATGGGTTTTCCGAGAACGGTTTCGAATGCGCCGACCATTCCCTTATTAAAAGCCACAGCACCCTGAAATGCAATTTTTTCGCCCATGCTGCGGTTTCTGACTACCTTTATAATGTAGTTTCTTGCTGAAGCGAGGCAGGCTCCGGCGCAGAGGTTTTCTACGCTGAGGTTGTTCTGCTGGAAAAACATAAGAGCTGCTTCTGAGAAAACCGCGCAGGTTGAATTGATGATAGGCGGTTTGTCGCCTCCGAGAGCGTAATCTCCGAATTCGGTAATGTCTATGCCGAGGTTTTTGGCGTGCTTCTCAATAAGGGCGCCTGTGCCAGCGGCGCAAGCCCAGTTCATTTCGAAGTCTGAAATAACTCCGTCCCTGAGTTTGAGGAATTTTGAATCCTGTCCGCCAATTTCAATTACCGTAAGGTCGTGTTCCTTTATAAATGCGGAAACTCCGAATGCCTGAGCTGTGATTTCATCTCTGATTTCGCTTGCTCCCACAAAATAACCGGTGAGATATCTGCCTGAACCTGTTGTGGAGGCTATAATTTTATCTATGGTTATATTTTTCTCTTTGAGCTGGGTTCTGATTTTATCCAGTGTGTCCTTTACAGCTTCTATGGGGTTTCCTTCGGTTCTGCGGTAGAAGCTGGCGAGCACCTTAAATTCGCCGTCAATCTTTGTGATCATTGCAGCTTTTGTTGAAACCGAGCCAATATCAATGCCAAGTGAAGCAGTGGCGACATGAATGTCTGTAATTCCGTCCCCTGTGCTCTGATGCATAAGTATTGATTTTTCAAGCTTAATCTGTTCAGCACAGTCATAATCAAAATCTTCCTTCAGGGACTCTTCGAGCCTTTCCACTACATGGCTAAGGGACACTCTGGTTTCCGCCCTCAGTGCGGCGCCGATGGCTCCGATATGAACGGCGTGTTCGGGTGTGTAAATCTGCTCCTCTTCAAGCTCCAGTTCCTTTGCGAGGTGTTTTTTCATACAGTCGTTTAATGCAACTCCACCGACAAAGGCTACTTTATCTTTTGGAAGGCCTGTTTTCTGCACGAGGTTTTTGTAGCTTCTTGCCACTGCCTGATGAATACCTGCAACGATACGATCTCTTGATGTACCTTTCTGATAGTGGTGAACTATATCTGATTCCGCAAAAACTGCACATCTTCCTGATATGGGAGCAGGGTCTGTAACCTGATTTCCTTTTTCAATAAAGTCTTCAAGAGAATCATATCTGAGTCTTCTGTGCATATAATCGAGAAATGATCCTGTGCCTCCGGCGCATTTGATGCCGGGAATAACATCTTCGAGAAGTTTTTGCCCGGATTCCTGATCGCAGAAATATGACAGATATTTCTGAGTTTCAGCTCCGATTTCAACAACATGGGCTGTATCGGGATCCATAACTTTAAGAGATGCGGATAGAGCATCAATTTCCGTCGTGTGCTCCACGCCGATAATGTGTGAAATTTTTGATGCACCTGATCCGGTAACTGCAAGTATAACTTCTCCGTTGCCGTTTCCATATTTTTCACTGAGATTTGCAAGAATCTCTTTCAGTCTGGCGGCAGGTTTTCCGGTTATTCTTACCGGTTCGATCTTTTCTATGCCGTCTGTTCCTTTTCCGTTTATAACAACTGTTTTAATCGTATCTGATCCGATGTCAATTCCTACTCTGATAGCCATAACAACCTCCGGGCTTCGATAACTGCTGACAGGGCAGTGCCTGTTAAAATGCATCCTGCCTGAAACATTATAAGTGAACAAGTGGGACGGAAATTAGATTCCTCCCTGTCGTAATGCAGGTTTTGAATTTTTTCTGGTTATTCATTTACACCGGAAAAAATCCTTCCTTTATTTGGGTAGTATAGAGCAAAGGAAAAATTCATGCAAAGACAAAAATCAATAAAGTGTTTATTTTACTGGATTTTGTCTGAATGTTAACAAAAAATAGTATAGTTGTAAACAAATTGTTAACACATGTTACAAAGTGTTTACAATATTATCATCATGTTGAGCTTTACAAGGTGTATATCATGTGTGATAAAATAGGTAACAAAAGAATTTGAAGGAGGAATCCCGAATGTTTGGAATCGGAATGAATCTCAATTTTGGAATGAGCGTCGGTGGCGGAAGTATACTTGACAGAGCTATGGGAATGGCTTCTGGTGGTATGGGAATAAGCAGCTCCCTTAATCTTCCCGGACTGAGCCTCAGCGCCTCAGCAGGACTCGGTTTTGGCGCAGATTCATCAATGCTTTCACAGGAAGCTCTTATGGGCGGCGGAAGCAATTTCTTCCATCCCCTTATGGGCGGAATGGGCAACGGAATGATGGGATCACCTATGGGCGGCCTCGGCTGCGGAATGGGTATGGTTCCCGGAATGATGCCCGGTATGGGCGGCATGGGCTGCATGGGCGGAATGGGTCAGATGGGCGGCATGATGAAACAGATGCAGATGATGCAGATGATGCAAATGATGCAGCAGATGATGCAGATGATGCAGAGCCAGATGGGCCAGATGGGCGGCGGAATGCCCGGAATGGGTATGCCTGGTATGGGAATGCCCGGCATGGGAATGGGAATGCCCGGCATGGGTATGCCTGGAATGGGCGGAATGAATGGTATGGACGGCATGGGTGGCATGGGCGGTATGGGCGGCGGCCCTATCGAACTGCAGAAAGGCGGAAGCTGGACTTCACCCGGCGGCAGCACCATTAAATGGGAAGGCGACACAGTAAATGTCAACGAACCCGGCGGCGGACAGAGACAGCTCGGCGGCGGCGGCGGAATGGCATTCGCAGGCGCAATGACCAATGGAAACCAGTCAATGGCATTTGCAGGAGTCATCGGCGGAGTCGGCGGAAACCAGCAGTCCAATGGACAGCCCAATAACTGGAAAGTATGGGGCGACCCCCACATCAACGATGGCGCCGGCAAACAGCAGGATTTCAAAACCAATAATGCAATGTTCAGCCTCCAGGACGGCACAAAGGTAGCTATGTGCGCAGCCGGTCCTCAGGGCGTAGTCGAAAGAGTGAGAATATTCCCGCCCAACACTGCAGTAAATCAGCAGACCCTTGGCGGAATCGATCCTTCCAAGACAACAGTTTACCAGAATCAGGGCAACTCAAAGGTAGCATCAGGAACCCTTGATCAGTATGCAGGCGTCAACGGAATGGGAATGTCACCCTTTGGAAACCAGATGTTTGGAATGTTCTAAGCTTTAGTAAAAGCGTTTAAATAGCGGGAGGGAGTAATCCCTCCTGTTTTATTTTCGGCGGAAAAATATGCCTTCCCTGAAAAACAAAAGTATTGGAATGGAAATTAGAGTATTTTTTACTGAACCAGTACATTAGGGGTTGGCCGGGCTTGTGATTATTGGGTTTGCTGGCGGTTGGCGGTTGGTTTGGGGGACCGGGGGACAGGCGGGACGCCTGCGATCCGGCAGTCGTTGGCCAGGCTTGTGGTTATAGGATTGCTGGCGGTTGGAGATTGTTGGCTGCGGGAGAGCACATTGGCTCTCCCCTACAGGAATTCCTATATCGATTGAAAATTGTGCCGGTATGTCAGCTCCCGGAGAAAACTTTTTTGAAAAAAGTTTCCTCGCGCCCATCCTGCGGACGGGCACCCGCCTTCCCAAAACTTTTGAATTGGGGGACCGGGACGGGAGATCAGGGGACCGACCGGGGGACCGTGGGGGTTGGGGACCGTCAGAGGGAACCACGCTTTTTTAAAAAAGCGAGGTTACCCTCCGAACCTCCCTCCTTGAAAAACAGGAGTATTAGGGTGGGGATTTGAGTGAATTTTGCTAATTCAGTGGAATTGAGGGAGAGCTGCGTTTCGGGAAGATGTCTGTTATTCAAACAGAGGGTTTACTTTCGAGGGTGGTTTCGAGAGTGTCCGTTATTCAAACAGGGGTTTTGTTTTCGAGGGTGGTTTCGAAAGTGGCTGTTATTCAAACAGGGGTTTTCTTTCGAGGGTGGTTTCGAAGGTGTTTTTTTTGCCGTTTACTTTCACTTTTATTTTTCTGATGGTGTCATCCATCATCATATTGCTCAGTTCATTCTGGGTGTATGAGGTTGTCATTTTTCCGTTTATTTCCGATATTATATCGCCGGGTTCAATACCTGCTTTATCTGCCTGAGCACCGATCCAGACTCCGGTTACCGTTGCTTCGCCTTTTTCGTTTTTCAGCAAGCCCATGCCGAAGCTATGGATATTGGTGTCGGTTTTTTCATTTTCGTAAGGGGTGAGGATTATCATACCTGCGGGGTAATCGAGGACTACATGGAAGCGGGAGAGCAGAACATATCCCACCAGAGCTTTTTCCGACTGGTTTGATAAAACGGGGTGATCCTTTATTTCAAGAACTCCGCCTATGGTCATTGATGGAATGTCTGCAGCAATATCCTTACTGGATTTTCCAAGAAGGCCTCCGGTCATGGAGCCTTTGCCTGTGATGAATCTGCCTTTATCCAGTTTCAGGTTTTCTATGGCAGGATACGGAAAATACACATCATAGGCTCCGGTGTCTATAATAGCGCCGATGGAGCCTGACTGGAGGATTGCGCCGGGATCGCCGCCGTCTTTGCCTTTGAGGGTAATCGTAGTGAATGGCGGTCTTCCGTCAGCTTTTATCACATATTTGCCTGTTACAGGTTTTGTATCATTAGAAAGGATCAGGGTTTTGGTTTTATAGTCTATGGTAACTCTGTAGTTGCGGATAAAATTGTCACCAAGCAAGCCGTCGATTTTAATTCCTGTCATTTTTGAAAGAAGGCTGAGATCGGTTGTTGAAACCACTTCATTTCTCGCCATACAGTTGCCGAGGCTCATGGATTCGACAACGAAGACACCCATTTTACCCTTTGTGTCTGTGGTATCTGTTACGGGGGCTTCTCCCACTTTTACGGAATTTACGCCTTCGAGGGCTGAAGGATCAACAATATTGACATTTACTCCGGTATCAAAGATAAAGTTCTTTTCTTTGCCGTTGGAACCCATTCTGACTTTTACTATTATGAAGTGTCTTGCAAGGTCGAATTTTACCACGCAGTCTTTTTCCAGAGGTGCGGGTATGTTGATTTTCGGTTCCTGTGAAAATACGGGGGCGATCAACAATCCAAAAACCATAATCAGTACAATGGCAAGTTTCTTCATATAGATCCCATCCTCAGTCAAATTTTCTTTTCCACTCGTAGAGTTTATCGAGGGCTTCCCGTGGTGTGAGCCGGTCGGGGTCGATATCACGGAGTTCCTCTGTCAGGGGGTTGGCAAGAAGATCAAAGAATGTAAGCTGGAGTGCGCCGCTGTCTTTTTTCTTCTTTTTTGATGAAGTGTTTTCTTCCTTACCGTTTTCGAATTCGTCGAGAATATCTTTTGCCCGGACAAGAATTTCGTTGGGCATACCGGCAAGTTTAGCAACATAAATACCGTAGCTTCTGTCAGTTCCTCCGGGAACTATTCGATGCAAAAAGACAATTTCCCGGTTGGTTTCCTTTACATCCACACGATAATTGCTGACGCCGGAAAGATTGTCGGCAAGTTTGGTCATTTCATGGAAATGGGTGGCGAAGAGTGTTCTTGCGCCTATGCGGTTGTGGATATATTCGGAGACTGACCAGGCGATGCTCATTCCGTCGTAAGTGCTGGTTCCTCTTCCTATTTCATCAAGGAGAATCAGGCTTCTTCTTGCTGCGTTGCTTATGATATTGGCTGTTTCGCTCATTTCCACCATAAAGGTTGATTTGCCCATGTGGAGGTTGTCTGAAGCTCCGACTCTGGTAAAAACCCTGTCCACAATACCCATGCGGGCTGAAGAGGCGGGCACGAAAGATCCTATGTGAGCCATAATGACGATTAAGCCTACCTGTCGGAGATAGGTGGATTTACCGGACATATTGGGACCTGTGATTATATGAAAACGGTTCTTTTTGTCGCCAAGTCTGGTGTCGTTGGGGACGAAGCGGCATTCGGGCATTTTTTCCACCACAGGATGTCTGCCGCCATCGATTTCAAGAATGCTTTCTTTTGTAAAGATCGGTCTGCTGTAATTGTGCTGTCTGGCGGTGAGGGCAAGGGAGCACAGGCAGTCTATGTTGGCAAGAATCCGTGATGTTTTCTGGATTCTTTCGGAATGTAACATTACCTGTTCCCGGATTTGCAGGAAAAGTCTGTATTCGAGATCGATGATTTTTTCCTCAGCGCCGAGGACTTTAGCTTCGTATTCCTTTAATTCCGGGCTTATGAAGCGTTCTCCGTTTGCGATGGTCTGTTTGCGCATGTATTCCTGAGGAACAAGGTGAAGATTGGTTCTGGTAACTTCGATAAAGTAGCCAAAAACATTGTTATACTTAACTTTCAGGGATTTAATGCCGGTTTTTTCCCTTTCGGTGTTTTCAAGTTCTGCGATCCATTCCTTTGCACCGGAGCGTATATTTCTAAGTTCGTCCAGATCGGGGCTGAAGCCTGGTTTAATCATATTCCCTTCTTTAACTGAGACCGGTGGATCTTCGCCAATGGCTGTTTCTATAAGGGAATGGACATCTTCGAGAATATCGAGGGATTCGAGAAGAAGTATCAGGAGGGACGAATTTGCCTTATCTTTCAGGGAAACCATCCGGGGTAAGTTGGCTATGGAGTTGCGAAGAGCGAGGAGATCTCTGGCGTTTGCGCTGCCATAGACTATGCGGGTTGTTATTCTTTCGAGGTCCTGTACGGATTTGAGTATGCCGAGAAATTCCTCGATAAGGACATAATTTTCTTTCAGTTCTGCAACACTGTCGAGCCGGGCATTTATTTTTCTTTCCTCAAGGAGGGGTTTTTCGAGCCAGCCTCTGAGGAGTCTTGCTCCCATGGCGGTGCGGGTTTGATCTATTACCCACAGGAGGGAGCCTTTTTTCTGTCTTTCCATTATGGTATGGGAAAGTTCCAGATTCCGCCAGGTGGCTGAATCCAGCGACATAAACTCACCGAGGGAGTAATATTCCATACCGAATATGGAATGGCGGGCTGTTTTCTGTGTTTCATTGAGATATCCAAACAGCATTGCCGCAGCTTCTTCTTTTTCTGTTATTTCCCGGGGTGCGTTATCCTCGGACTTCCGGGGGAATACTGAATCAAGAATTTCCGACGCCTTTGACGGAGAAAGTCGTTCTTCGCTTGTAGTGTAGGGAATATTAAGATCTCCAAGCCCGGAAAGAATCACATCGAGATGCCGGAGGTTTTTACTGATAATCGCCTCACCGGGTCTGATGCGGAAAATTTCATCCACTATCCACGAATAGTCGGCTATTCCGACTCCGGTAACTCTGAATTCGCCGGTGGAAATGTCGCAGAAAGCCATACCGTAGTTTTCATCGCTGCCGGTGATACACATAAGGAAATTGTTTTCATCCTGAGACAGAAGGTTGGGGTCGGTAACGGTTCCTGAAGTTATAACTTTTGTAACATCTCTTTTAACAAGGCCCTTTGCCTGGGATGGATCTTCGAGCTGTTCGCAGACAGCTACCTTCTCCCCTTTTTTGATAAGGGAGCGCATATAATTATCCACGGCGTGGTGAGGGACGCCTGCCATGGCAATGCGTTCCCCTCCCCCTGCATCTCTTGAGGTTACGGCAATTTCCATAAGGCCTGCGCCTTTTTCCGCATCTTCGCCGTACATTTCATAAAAATCGCCGCATCTGAAAAGCAGTATGCAGCCGGGGTATCTGTCCTTAATATCAAAATACTGCCGGAACATGGGCGTGGGGTTTGCGGGTCGTTTTACCAGATCCATCATCTATTCTTTAACAGCTCTTTTATCTTGAAATTCAAATCTCTTGGGTCAAAAGGTTTGGTCATATATTCATCCACTCCGAGGAGGTTGGCGGATCTGATATCTTCAAACTGGCTTTTGACGGTGAGGACGATTACGGGAATCCTGCTTGTGGCGGGTTTCTCCTTCAGGTTCAGAAAAAGTTCGAGGCCATCCATCTGCGCCATCATAATATCGGTAACAACAAGATCGGGCATTTCTCCCGATGCTATAATATCGAGGGCTTCTTTACCGTTTTCGGCATAAAGAACTTTATACCCTTCCATTTCGAGGTTGAGGCGGACAATTTCACGGATATGAAATTCATCTTCAACGACAAGTATTGTTTTTCCCGAGCCGCTCTGTATGTTCTCTGATTTGCCGTCCAAAGGCTTTATCGGTTCATTTTCTTTTTTATCTGCGTCGTGCATCTTGTTTCCCCATTTTTCTTCAAACGATTAAAATATCAGCACAATTATAATACAGTAGTTCAACTATGTTCAAGTGTTTTACATGGCAGTTTTATAATGAGCATGGTTAATTTTTCTTATTAAATAATAATTGGTTCAGTGAAGGATATAAAAGGGGAAAAAGTAATTAAATATTGTTATACGGCAATAGCTTGCCAAAAATTTTCGTTCAGGAAAACAGTAAAGTTTTTCATATATTAACAGATACTTCAAGAGGATATAATGACATCAGACTGGACCTGCTTATACTGCGGCGGACAGAATCCAATTTATGGTCGTTTTTGTACGACATGCAGCGCTAAGAAGCCTGAGTTTAAATATACAACAAAGATTTCTGCGGATAATGATTCACAGGAAATTTCAGGCAGCGCCCTTAACGCCCTAAGAAAATACTCCCTTGAGATACCCAAACCGGGAAGCCTGGTTGGAAGTCTTTTTGCACTTTGCAACAATGTGTTAAATGAAGAGATAAGTATTTTTGAGTTTGGCGAGAGTGTAAGTCAGGCTATCGAAAGTGTGGATTCGATTTTCGGAGCTATTTATGACGGAATCGGTTCCACCGACACACAGGCAGAGGAATATAAAGAGCAGCTTCTCACCCTTCTTGAGAATGTCCAGTTTATGTTTGTCAAAGCACTTGAAGAAATATTTTTATACTCACAGGATCAGGCTCCGTATCACATCCGTTACGGCAGAATGCTTGCCCAGAGGGCTGAGCTGGAGTATATTCAGATAGTGGAAATGCTTGTTTCTGACGCTTCTGGCAACTACAATCCTTTCGAAGGCGCGCCTTTTGTGCTTGGAACGCTGGCAGAGGAATTCTATGAGGGGAAGCTTACTCTTGATGAATTTAAGGAGCAGCTTTCTGATTTTAAAAACGCCACTTACACTTATCTTGAAAAGGGAAGAAGCCTGGCGAGGGAAGGTTTTGCGCTGGCAGAAGCTTTTGACGGCGACAATGGCGATACAATGCAGGCTGCAATAGACAAACTTTCGGAAGCTGGGGATGAAATTTCGAAAGCTATAATTAATCTGCATACGAAAAACGAAATAAAAAAAACAATCAAAAAAATACCGGAAAACAACACATTAAAGGATTACGCGGATAATATCTGATTGACGGTTGTGGTTTATTGCTTCCATTACGATAGGCATTGTATTTCCAGTTCCTGAGTTTCCGGGGGAGAGATAAGTTTGTTTAACCGGTTGGGCAGGCGAGACGCCTGGGATCCGGCAGGGTTGGCGGGGGATTTCCGCTGGTAAGTATATTGGCTCACTGCTAATGCTTATGAATTATAGTATGGATTTATCTGATCAATCACGAGAATTACAACTGTTTGCCCAGCTCCCAGAGAAAACTTTTTGAAAAAAGTTTCCCCGCGCCCACCCTGCGGGCAGGCACCCGCCATCCCAAAACTTTTGAATTGGGGGACCGACCAGGGGGATTTTGGACCGACGGGGGTACCGTGGGGTTCAGGACCGTCAGAGGGAACCACGCTTTTTTGGAAAAGCGAGGTTGCCCTCCGAACCTCCCTCCTTGAAAAACAAGAGTATTGGGCTTGGGGATTTGAGTAGATTTTTACTAATTCAGTGACATTGAGGGAACCCCCTATTACAACCACAAGCGTTCGCCAGCGATCGTAGGAGGGCTTTGTAAGCCCGACGCGGACCCGCAAGGGTTCGCCCTCACTGCAAACTCAAATCTCAAAATCCCCGAAAAACGCGGTAAACTCCCGCCAACTGTAGGGGAGAGCCAATGTGCTCTCCCGCAGCAACCTTCCGCCAACCGCCAGTTAACCTCAAAACCACAAGCGTTCGCCAGCCATTGTCTGTCGAGCCTCTGGTTATAATGTTTGCTGGTAG